>DAOUBS010000239.1:0-34913 GCA_034432435.1 Anaerolineae bacterium | reverse complement strand
AAGGCCATTCCAACAGGGAAGTTGGCCAGCAGGTAGCGCTCAAGGCGGTACGTCGTGTTGGTGACAGGGTCGGTGAAGGTGCGCGGTTGGAACGGCTCTTGCGCGCGCAGCGGCAGCGCGCCGCCTCCCAGCAGCAGAAAGCAGACGAAAACGCTTAGGCTGCGTCGGCCACAATACAGGGCGGTTACCCCCTGCGTGACAGACGAGACGACGCTCACAATTGGGATGTGCATGAGACTCACCCGTTAGGGAATGCTCCAGATTTTGACCATATGATCGCCGCCCGCGCTGGCCAGCATCGTTCCGCTCGGGCTGAAACTGAGGCTCATCACCGGCTTCTCGTGGGTGACGAAGCTGTGAAGCTGCATTTGACCCAGCACACTCCAGATGTGGATGCGCTGGTCGCGCCCGCCAGTGGCCAGCAGCGCCCCATCTGGCGAGAAGGCGACGCAGTCCGCGCCGTCAAGGTGGCTTTGCAAGATCGCTTCTTGGCGCGCCTCGTAGATGTCCCACAGGCGCACCGTCATGTCTTTGCTGGCGCTGGCGGCAATTGTCCCGCCCGGCGAGACGCGCACCTCGCGCACCCAGTCATCGTGGCTGCCAAGCACTGTGCCGCTCGTTTCGCCCTTGAGATCCCACAGGCGCACGGTGTTATCCCACCCGCCGCTGACGAGCACATGGCCATTCAACGCGAAGGCTATCCCCGTCACCTCGCCCGTGTGACCGGTGAAGCGCACCATCTCACGCCCGATCTCAGCGTTCCACACGCGGATGCTGCGGTCAGCGCTAGCGCTGGCAATCATCGTGCTGCCCGGGCTGCACGCCACCGCGTCGACGGCGTCGGTGTGGCCGCTGAGCGTGCTTTGCAGGTGGAAGCGACGCTGCTTGGGGTCAAACGTCCACAAGCGCACGAGCATATCCGCCCCACCGGTGACGACCGTCTTGCCGTCTGGGCTGAAGGCGACAGCCTTAATGGGCGCATCGAACTCAGTGAAGGATTGCGTTGGCTCGCCGCCGAAGCCGTCGATGTAGAAGGCCAACCCATCTGCGCCGGCAATCGCTAAGACGCTGCCATCAGGCGACCACGCAATTTCAGCCACCCAACCGCGGCGCACAGCGCGCGCCTCGCGCAGTTGATGAACGTTGTGCTCATTGATGACCGCGCCCATGTTAGGTCGTCTTCTTCAATGTGGCAAAACAACCAGCAGTGGATGACATTGGCAGCCCCTCGATATTCATTAGCGATAATTGGAATAACTACTTGAGTATTGTAGCCCTATTTTCACGGTTGTGCAGCACTTCGAAAATTAAAGTGAGGCGCGCTCGCGCCGAACGACACCTGCGGGGGTGGGGCGCAGACACCCCGCGGCTGAAACCCTTGCAGCTGCGGCATTATTAGGGATAGGTCCTCTGTCCCCACATCTTAACCTATCTCTACACCTTAATTTGCAGCAGATGTGACGCCAAAAATACGGTTTGTGATATAATTTAGTGCATTGTCCGTAAGTGGGGATTTCCCAAACCAATCATGAGTGATCTGAGCTTACGTCAGTACCTCAAAAAAGTCGAATCGCTGCTGGAGGAGGGGCATCTGGAGGAAGGCAAAGCGCACGCGCGCCACATCCTCAGCTACTACCCCAAGAACCGCGAGGCCTACCTGTTGTTGGGGCGCATCTTGATCGGGCAGCGTCGTTGGGAAGAAGCCGCCGAGGTACTGCGCCGCCTGCTGGGGGCTGACCCGCTGAACGCCACCGCGCATCAGCTCCTCAGCCAAGCGTATGCTCAGATGTTCCAGCTGGATAACGCCCTCTTCCACCTTGAGCGCGCCTTTGACCAGACCCCTAACGACCGCCAGATTATTGCGGGCTTGCGCGAATTATACAGCCGCAGCCGCGGCCAAAAGGTCGAAAAGATTCAACTGACGGCGGGCGCTGTGGCGGGCCAGTACCTCAGCAACAACCTGCCTGAACAAGCGATCGACATCTTGCGGAAAGCGCGCCAGCGCTTCCCAGAGCGGGTTGACTTGAAGCTGATGCTGGCGCTGTCATACCAAGCGGCTGAGATGCACATCGAAGCCGCCGAGGCAGCCGTCGATGTGTTGAAGAACTTGCCATTTGCGCTTCAGGCGAACCGCATCGTCGCCGAGTTCTGGCTGGCTCAGCAGCGCCCATCAGACGCGCGGCTGAACATCGCCCGCATTGAGGAAGTAGACCCCTACTACGCCCAACAGATCGTGACCGGCACCATCGACGAAACTCGCTACACGCTGCCAGAGCTGGACTACAAACGGCTGGCCGAGCGCGAGCTGGCCACGTCTGATCCTGACTGGATCGAGACGCTCGCACGCGGTGGCACAGCGACCACCAGCAGCGCCGACGCCTTCGGCGATGATCTGGCGTGGTTGATGGACGACATGTCGCAGCAGATGGCCGCGCCGTCTGACCCAACGCTGACGACGATCTTCGAGGAGCCGTCTGGCAGCTTGCCTGCGGCGTCCACACCGGCTGCCGACGCGTTGGCCGACACGGGCGGGCTGCGTCCAGAGGTCATCAAGCGCTTGGAGACGCTCAAACACGCCTCAAATCACGGCACAGTCATCTCATCAGCCACGCCGCCGGCAGAGCCAGCCCCGCCCGACCTAAGCACCCTTGAAGTGATCGACTTGAGCAGCGAGTGGCAAAACGCGCCCGCTCAACCGGACGCTGAGCTGCGCCAGCCCACTGGCCTCACGGGTCTGCTCACTTCACTCAGCGCGGACGGTGAGGACGAAACGTGGATGCACGAGGTGCTGAGCGGGGGCGGCCCAACCGAGCCAGTCGCCACCCAAACGCCCGACAACCTCGACTTCTTGACGGACATCGGCCTCCAGCCGCCCATCTCACCCCAAAGCGGGCGCGTCTCGACCGGCTTTACTGACTTGATCGCGACGGTCGAGCCGCCCCCTTCATCGCCCACTGACAGCGACGAATCGCTTGAAGATTTCTTCAGCCAGCTTGAAACCGCGGAAGACCCGCTCGATCTGCCTTACCAATCTGGCAGCTTCTTTGACCAATTAGAGTACAAAGACGACGTAGAAACCGGCTTTTCTTCTCAGATCGTCTCTGCGTTGGACGCGGACAAAGTGAGCGATTTCGACCTGCCGTCCACTCAGTACGTGCAGCCCTCAGCTCGCACCGACTTCTTCAATCAGTTGGATTATTACGCATCAGACGAGGACTCGGCGTTGATCACGCCCAACACAGTCAGCGAGCTGCGCAGCGAAATAGTCGATGATCTGGACGCTGAGAGCGACCCGCTGGCGTGGATGCGCACGTCTGAGATCGAATACGACGAGAACGCCGTCAACCCCTTTGACGCCGCCGCCGCGTTGGACGAATCTGGCTTGATGGCCCCAACGGAAGTGCCACAGGATCCGCTTCAGTGGGCGCGTCAGCACGAGGATGTGGAGGTCGAACCTGACCCGGATGATGATCCGCTGGCGTGGATGAGGAGCATGGGCATCGAAGAGATAACCGCCGAACCACAAGCGGGCATTCAACTGGACGATGAGCTGCCTGTGGAGCGTGCACAGGACGGCGAAATAGACAGCTATCTAGAGACCGCCGCGGAGGGGCAACCGATCATGACCAACGAATCTAACTGGCAGGATGACGATCTGGATGACTTCGACTGGTTGAGCGATGAAAGCAACACCAGCGCAGACGATCAGCCGCTCGTGCAGTCCGATCTGGACTGGCTGAGCGAACCCGACCAGCCTACCCCTGCAGAGACATCGACCGGGTTCACATCCATGCTGGATCGCCTTGATCCGACCAGCCAAGCCGCCGATGACCTCTCATGGATAGACAAGTTCAACACGAACTATCTGGCGGGGGATGAAGCGCCGTCAGGTGAGATGCCTAGGGAGTTTTTCGACTTTGACGACGCCAGCGGCGACGTGTTCGATCAGGCCGACAACTTTGGCTTTGAGACGGGTGAACTGGCCAGCTCGTTCGAGGCGACCGACTCCGAGGGCACAGATTGGCTCAACCAAATCAGCGACGACTTGGCTGATGTCGCTTCATTCGACGAGGAGCCTATGGCGGCCAGTGAGTTCGACCGCTCGGATGAGCCGCTCATGGCCGGCGACGAGTTTAACTTCATGGCGGAGGAGGAACCCAGCACAGACGAGTTCGGCTTTGACGAGGGTGAGCTAGAGGCCTTCGGCCTGCCAGACGCCGAACTCAGCGAGGAGCCGCTCGTCGTCAACGAGTACGGCTTCAACACCGAGGCAGGCGCGGACGAGTTTGGCTTTGACGAGGGCGAGCTAGAGGCCTTCGGCCTGCCAGACGCCGAACTCAGCGACGAGCCGCTCGTCGTCAACGAGTACGGCTTCAACACCGAGGCAGGCGCGGACGAGTTCGGCTTTGACGAGGGTGAGCAGATGGAGTATCCCGTTGCCACCAACGACTTCGACTTCACCGCCGGGACGGATCTCATCAGCGATGATCTGGACGAAGTACTCCAGAGTGAGCAAGAGGCGACCGGCTTCGGCTTCAGCACCGAGGAACTCAACCTGTTCGATGAGGAAGCTCAGCCACTCGACGCCTACGCCAACGAACTGAACCCTGACAATTACGCGGATGCGCTGGACGACGAAGCGGAGCGGATCGACTGGTTCAGTGAAGCACAGCCGATCATGAGCGCCGAGAACGAACCGTCGTGGATAGGGGCCATCAAGTCGGGCAGCGAACCGAGCGCAGCGGACTTCAACTTGGAGGAAGAAACGTTCGCGCTGGAGGAAGACTTTGAGCTAGACGAGGCGTTCATGCTGAATGAGGCGGACTTGGCAGTGACCCGCCAGCCCGTAGAGATTGAGTCAGAAATGTTGGATGAGGCGTTCGCGCTGGAATCTGCTGAGAGTGACAACATCGCCGCCAACGCCCCTGATTGGTTGAACAGCATGGTTCCGGGGCTGGACGTGGACTATGAAAACTTGCCCAGTGAGGACTTGATCGAAGAAGAATTTGTCATCGATGAGGCGTATCGCTCACGCTCGATGGAAGGTTTCGACGCTGTCAACGAGGGCTATGATTGGCTCGATGACCTCGTTGAGGAGGAGACCAGCAACACGTCCGCTGTGAGCGTGCCGCCGCCCGTGCCGCTGCCGCCTGTGCCGGATTTCTCGCGCCGAGCGGAGCCACAGCCGGCCCCTGCTGCTGTCGTGCCGCCGGCGGCCACGCGGTCATTTGTGTTCGCTGCGCCACCACCGTGGTTAGAGCGCCTGCGGGCGATGCTCGGCACAGCCAGCGCCGCCCGCGATGAGTTCGACGACTTTGATTTCGACGATGAAGACCTTAAGTAATCGAGAGTTAGTCAGGGGATTATGTCATGACGGATGCTATGCCGGACTTTGACAACATGACTCAAGAGCAGATCAACGAATGGCTGGAAAGCCTCGCCCGGCGGCAAGGAGCCACAGAGGGGTTCACGACAGCAGCCAGCATGGCCGTTCCTGAGATTGACCCGTCGCTGGTCGATCAATCCCTGCTTGAGGACACTTACGTCCCTTACGGTTGGTCACGCGAGGACTGGAAGGCTCACCTAGAGAAGGAAAAAGCCCAAAAGCAGCGCCGCGCCGCCGTCAGCCCGCCGCCCGCGGCAGCAGCCCCGGCGCCCTCGCCACCGCCCCCACCGCCTGCGCCCGCAGCAGCTGGCCCTATGATGAGCGAACAAGAGCTGACCGAGTACATCCTCAGCCTTGATCTCGAACAACAGATGGAACTACTGACGGAGATGGGCAAATCGCAGCGCGGCGAGCCGAACCGCCTAGCAGAACTGCTGCCCAAGTGGGACACCAGCACGGTGGATGAGTCCAAACTAGGTGAGTACAGGCCGGGTTACATGTCTGATGAGGAGTGGAAAGCCTATCAGGCGAAGGAAGCGGCGGCCAAAGCGGCGGCAGCGCCACCGCCCCCCGTCAGCGAGCCGGTGGCCGATCTAGGCGATGTGCTGCGGCCCCCCTCATTGGATGATCTGCTCGCGCCTGCGGTGCCCACCCCGTCCGTGGCTAACCTGTTCAACGAGCAGGAGGCCGCGCTGGACGAGGTCAGCCCGCTTGACACAGGCGCAATGAGCGGCCTGTTCGCTGGCCAGACGAGCAACGAACCCACGGACATCCCGCAGTCCCCTGCCGCGCTTGATGACCCACTGGGATGGTTGAGCCAACTGGGCGGAGCCGCGCCAGAGGCTGCCACGCTGCCCAGCGTTTCTTTTGAAGAGCTGAACAAGACCCTTACCGATCTGCCCCAACCGGCCGTGGATGATGACCCGCTGAAGTGGCTCAGCAGTTTGAGCGCGCTGCCACCCAGCACGCCTGCGCCGATTGAAGACCTCGACACGGGCATGTTCAACCTGCGCAACTTGACCGAACTGGCCGAGAGCGTCGCCTCGGATGAGGCCAGCACCAGCGACGAGATCAATTGGCTGGAGTCGATCGCGCGCGCCAGCGGAGCCGATCAAGCGGAACTGGTCACCCCTGCCAATGTGCCGCTGCCGCCGCCTGTCATCAGCGCGGCGGATGGCCCGGGCTATCAGCCGTATTCGTTCGAATCGGCCTATACAGGTGATGAGCCTGTCAGTGGGTTGAATGAGGATGCCCTCGTCGAAGCAGCCGTGCCCGACGTGAACAGCTTTGAAGACCCAGAACTGTGGCTGGACGCGCTCGCGTCTGGGATCAATGCCCAGCGTGAGGAAGCACTCGAAACGAAGATGGAAGCTCAAGCGGCCATCCCGGAGGATCCGATGGAGGTGATGCGCGCCCTGAACGCCGGCGTGGATGTCCCAGCGGAGGCCGTTGAGACGTTCTTTGAGAAGATGTTTGAGCGGGCAGAGCAGATGCCCGATGAACCCGAAGCGACCGACTCTAACCTGCCGCCGATTGAGGTGGAGATCCCTGATTGGCTGCAAGAATCGTTCGCCAGCCTCGACCAAGACACGATGACGGACGTTCCCGTCTCACAGATGTTGGTAGACCTCGGCCTCAGCGAGGAGGAGTTCAACGCGACCTCGCCCCTGGTGGATCTGCCGAATCACGAGGCGACCCCGCTCGATTGGCAGGTAGAGGTGCAGGACGCACTTGATCCCATGGCAGACTTCCACACGCTGGTGGGCTTCGAAGAAGAAGGCGAACCAGCAGCAGAGGCTGCAAGCGTCTCCGATTGGATCTTCGCGCAGACGGGCGAGTTGAGCGATGACATGAGCGACATCTTCGCCGACGATGAGAATACCGTGCCGATAGTGATGGGAGACTCGTCCCTCGTTATCGACCGCAACGACCCGTGGGTAGAAGCCTTCGACAAGGAGAGCAGCCACCCCGACGAGCTAGAGGCGTGGTATCAAAGCCGCGTGGCGCAAATCGACGGCGGCGCACCAGCCGCCCACGTAGAAGCGGCGGCCTCGCTCGAACACGCCGCGCCCGTTGCGAGCGCCCTACAAGCCGCCCATCTGCCGGTGGAAGCCGTGCTCGAACATGCCACACCGGTAACCGTTCCGTCATGGCTCATCGGCGAGCCGGTTGAAGCCGCCGCTGAACCCGTCACCACCACTGAGTGGTTCGAAACAGAAAATGAGCCGATTCCAGAGTGGTTACAATCCCAGACGATGGCCGAATTCGCGCCTAATGACCCGCTGCCCGATTGGCTGTCAGGGACGAACATAGACGAGAGCGAAGTGCCGCCGTGGCTGAAGCAGCCGATTGAGGATGAGCCGATGCCTGCGATGGTCATCACGCCGCCTGCTGAACCCACCCCGCAGCCCATCGTCACGGCGCGCGCCGTGCCCCTGCCTGCCCGCCCTGTGCCCGTGAGCGCGCCGCCAGTGGAGGTGGCCGCCCATCTTCAGCAGGCCCGCCAGCAGTTGACCACCAACGTTGAGGCGAGCTTGCAGCACTACGAGGCGGTTGTCCGCGCGAACGTAGCTCTCAACGAAGTGGTGCAGGACTTGAGCGGGGTCGTGAACGACAAGACGCACAAGTCCAACCCCGCTGTGTACCGCGTGTTGGGCGATGCGCTGATGCGGCAGGGTAAGCTCCAAGACGCGCTGAGCACCTATCGCAAAGCGCTCAACCTGCTGGGATGATTTGGTTACGCCTGTTCGGGGTGGGGCTGCTGGCGCTGCTGAGCGCGTGCAGCAGCGCCGATCCTTCCCTGCCGACGCTGGCAGAGCTGCCCACCCAAGCACCCACCGCCGCACTGGTGGCGACTCTGCCGCCGCGCCCCACCCTGCCAGAAGCTTTCACCCCCACTTTGACCCACACGGCTGAGCCGTTTGTGACCTTCACGCCGACGCCTGAGGCCAGCAGCACGCCGTCCGTCACCCCCAGCGCCACCATCACTGACACGCCTTCGCCCACGGCAACGTTTGAGCCGACCCTGCCGCCTGAAGCGCGCCCGCTCACCAGCCTGTTAGAACTCGCCGCGCGCACCACCTTGCTGCCGACTGATTTTGTTGTCCCTGCGTATGAGGGGTTCAACGTGGCGCTGCCGACGACGCCCGCGCCGCTGCCGTTCGTTCCAGTCGGCACGGTCATCGCGCCCGCAGGAGGGGCGCTGCCTGCGCCGGCCGTGGCCATGCCGCTCAACTGCCCGTTCTTCCCGCCCGGCGCGTTCGGGCAGGTGTTCGCCAGCCTGAACGACCTCGCGCTGCGCTTGGGCTGCCCTGCCGTTAACCCGCCAGATGTGACAGCGATCAGCGGCGCGTGGCAGCCCTTCCAGAACGGCCTGATGATCTGGCTGAACGGGGATATTTACGTGCTCTACAGCAACGGGAACTACGAGTTCTACGCCGACACCTTCGCGGAAGGGGTTGACCCTGAGACGCTGCCAGATGTACCCCCGCCGGGGCTGGTGACCCCAGTGCGGGGGTTTGCGAAGGTGTGGGCGAATCAGCCCAGCGTGCGCGCCGGGCTGGGCTGGGGGACGGCGGTCGAAACAGGCGCAACGGCGCGCACGGTCGCCTTTCAAAACGGTTTGATGGCTGCCTTTGCTGGCCGCCAAGACACCCTCGTGCTGATCGGCGGGCGCGTCATCGGCAACTGGCGCAGCGTGCCCATCCGCTAAGACGTGCGTGCCGCTTCCTCAGTCGGCTCGTCGGCGCGGAGCAGCGCCGGGCTGGCTGGCGCGGCGCTGCTGGGGGTCGGCTCTGTCACGCGGCCTGCCAGCATCGGGTATTCATCGAGTGAGTTGGCCCGCTGCGAGACAGCCGCAATCGGGTTGCCGTCGGTGCGGATGTGGGCGGTCACGGTGCGGTCGGCGTTGTTTTGCAGCTCAATCGCGCTGCTGCGCCACGTCTCGCGCTCTTCGGACAGGATCTTCTCCATTCGCGCCACCAGCTCCGCGCCGATCTCTTCGTCCTGCTGCTGCTCGGGCGTTAGGATTTCCCAAAGGCTTAATTCGTTGCGCAGGCGGCTGGCCGTCAGGTGATAGGTGGCGTAGGTCGCGCCGTACATGCGCGAATCGGATTTCATCGTGAGGGCGACGCCCGCCGCCGTCGTGATGGCCACCAGCCCCTCTAGCCCGTTGCCTAACGCTGCGATCACCGACCCCGTGCCCGCGATGATGAGGGCGAACAGGCGCGCCAGCTTGACCGCTTTGTAGTCGCCCTCGATGCGGCGCGTGTACCAGTCAATTTGGTTGCGAATGCGCAGGTAGAGGTAATCGGCCACGGTCAGTGGGCTGAAGCCGTCGTCGAAACGCTCTCCGGGGATCGTGAAGGGTGTATCTGTCTTGCGGCGCACACGCTCAGGCACCGATTGGCCGGGCAGCTTTTCTGACTCCAGCGACTGCATGTAGGGCAGGGTGGCGTTGGCGCGGTCGATACGGCGGTCTGCTTCGTTAACCATCTCAAGCAGCTTGCGCTGGCGGTCTTGCAAGCTGAGCAGCGGCGCGAACTCGCCCGCGCGCAGGCGGTAAAGGTAGATCTTCTCGCGGATCGTCTCTGCGCCGACGCGATATTCAATCCACGCGATGCTGCTGGCAAACTGGTTGGCGTAGCTGTTCAAGCCCACGCTGATCAGTGGAATGATCACCAGCAGCAAGCGCAGTCCGTTCATCACCAGCTCGTTCATCTCGCCGCTGGCTTGTAAGAGGGTCGTCAGCACGGCGCCTGAGGCCGCCAAGAAGTAGAGCAAGATCACCCACTCGCGGATGCGCAAGTACGAGCGCTTTTGGTTGGTAGACACGCGGTCGTAGTCCAAGAAACGCCGCCACGCGCTGAGCAGCGCCGGGTCTTTGAACGCATCATACTCTGACGGGATGGACTTTGCCGCCACGCGCTGCGGCGTGTCGTCGGGGGTGAGAACGGTAGCGGCGCGCGGCTCCGTCGTTGTTTTGCCGTTGGGGGTGGCAGCTGGTTGAGATGGGGGCGGGAGTGCCATAGTTGTTACCTCGCTGTTCCTCGGTCTTCGCTTCATTTTACATCTGCTTGCGCATATTACATCTGCTTGCGCATAAGCAAGCGTCCAAATGGTCAGCGTTGGCGCGCGAACGCCTGCAGCCGCGCCTGCGCCCCGCCGATGATGGGCGCCCCGTGCCCTAGCAGCAGGTTCTCTATCGGCAGTTCTGACGCCTTGAGGATCGACGCCTTGACCGCCGCCCAATCCGGCGAGGCGGCCCGCAGCGGCGGCGTCAAGCCCCACGGCAGGTGCATCACCACATCACCGCCGATGAGTGTCTTTTCAGTGGGCAGGTACAAGCCGATGTGCCCGTGGCTGTGGCCGGGCAGATGGATCACCTGCGCGCCTGCGGCGATCTCATCGATGATCTGCCCGTCGGTCAGCGCAACGTCCACACGCGCGGGCACGAGGCTCATCGACTGCATCCGCGCTAGCATGAACCGCCCCACCGCCCCAAGTTCATCCGGCTTGGGGTAGGCTATCGGCCAATCGCCGCGGATGACGGGGGCATCAAGGCGGTGAGCGTAAGTAGTGGCGTTAGCCACCTGCTGAAGGCGCGGCAGCGCGCCGACGTGGTCAGGGTGCGCGTGGGTGATGACGATGCGCTTGAGGTCGCTCAGGGTGCTGCCGAGCTGATGAAGCGCCTGCCGCACCGAGCGCTCAAAGCCTTTCATCCCCGCGTCAACCAGCGTGAAGCCGTCCTCGCTGCGGATCAGATAGCCGTTCAAGCCGTTGAACTGCGTCAAAACACCAAACACTGCCGCTGTGAGCTGTTTCATGCGCCTCCTCTGCCTTCATATGATTGATTGTAATCGAGTTTGCGCTGGCGGCACGTTTGCGTTTTGTGATGTGGGGGGAGAGTCCCATGCGCCCACTCATCGTACCCTCTCGCCGAGTTGGACAAGCTTCGCTACACTTGTAATCAAAAGGTTGTTTAATTTTTGAGGAACCGATAATGGACTTTACCATCCCCCCCCATGTGACCGAGCTAGCGCAGCACGTGCGCGCCTTCGTTGACCGCGAGGTCATCCCCGTTGAGCAGCGCCTGATGCGCAGCGGCGAAGAACTGAGCGTCGAGGAGGTGATGCGCCTGCGCGCGCTGGCCAAAGCGGAAGGCCTCTTCGCCCCCACCATGCCGCGCGAGTTGGGCGGCTTGGGCCTGACAATTCAAGAGTGGGTTCCAGTGTTGGAGGCGGCCGGTCGCAGTCTCATCGGGCCGCTGGCGATCCACTGCGCCGCGCCCGACGAGGGCAACATGCACACCCTGCTGCACTTCGCCAACGAGGAACAGCGCGAGCGTTACCTGCGCCCGCTGGCTGAAGGGCGTGTTTTCAGCGGCTTCAGCATGACTGAGCCGCCCCCCGGCGCGGGCAGCGACCCCACCATGCTGCAAACCTGCGCCGTCCGCGAGGGCGATGAATGGGTCATCAACGGCCACAAGTGGTACACGAGCAACGGCCTCGTGGCCGATTTTCTGCTCATCATGGCCGTCACCGACCCCGAAAAGGGAGCGCACAAGGGCAGCACGATCTTCCTCGCGCCGATCGACACCGCAGGGATCACCATCGTGCGCGATGTGCCCACGATCGGGCGCGGCGACTTCGGCGGGCACGTCGAAATCCGCTATGAGAACGTGCGCGTGCCGCACAGCGCCATCCTCGGCAAGGAGGGACAGGGCTTCGCCATCGCGCAGGCGCGACTCGGCCCAGCGCGCTTGACGCACTGCATGCGCTGGACGGGCATCGCGCAGCGCGCCCTTGAGATCGCCACCCAGTATGCCGTTGAGCGCGAGGCTTTCGGCAAGAAGCTAATCGAGCATCAGTCCGTCGGCTTCATGCTCGCCGACAGCGAGATGGAGCTTTACGCTGCCCGCTTGATGATGCAGCACAGCGCATGGCTGCTCACTAACGGTGACCAAGCCCGCGCCGAGGCTAGCATGACCAAAGTCTACGTGAGCGAGACGGTGAATCGGGTGATCGACCGCGCGCTGCAAATCTGCGGCGGCACGGGCGTGAGCCGCGATCTGCCGCTTTCGACGTGGTATGAGGCAGCGCGCGCCTTCCGCATTTACGACGGGGCGAGCGAGGTGCACCGCATGGTAGCTGCCCGCGCTGTGGCTAAGAAATACGGCGCACAGCCGGAGGCCGCGCGCCCGACAGTCGGGGATTGATGCCGCGTCACTCGTGTTTGGCTTTGGCCTGCGCGCTGAAGTCGTCGGGACTGATGAGCACGTCCTCGGCGGCTTCTTCTGCGTTCAGGTCGTCGTTGTAGCGCGTGACCACCTCGGCGCTGATGACGCGCTCGCCGTTCTGGGTGTAGTAGACCTTCATGTAGGGCAGGTGGAAGCGCGAGAGGCGGATCAACTGGTCTGAGGTGATGGTGAAGCGCCGATCACCGATGATGAGGCTGCCTTCGCCGGTGCGCCAGCGCGCGATGTTGAGCTGCGGCACGCCGGCGATCTGCTTAACGCGCTGGCTGTCTTGCATCTCACGGGCTTTGGTCTGCCGCCGATACGAAAACGCCATAAACGCACCGATCACGCCGCCGATGGCCAAGATCATCGGCAGGGTCATCTCGCCGGCCGGGAACACGATCAACGCGATGAGCACTGCCGTCCCAAGCATGATCGTCAACATCAGCCACATGCCATCAGTCTCTTCTTTGAGGTTGTCGGCCAGCATCACCCGCTGCTCGTTCGAGAAGCGTCCCATGCGGTTGGCGTTCAGTTCAGCTTCAGTGAAGCCCAAGATGTCTTGCAAATCGCGTGTAGTAACGGGGGGCAAGGGCTTAGACTTTTCATCCTCAACCGAGAACTGCTCGGCGTTTTTAGCTTTTTCTTCCTGCGGCGCTGCGCTCAGGGGATGGTCGGCCAGCCGCTGTTCACGTTCATGGTCGCTCATCATGACACTGCCTCCATACTGAATCATTGTGCTGACTTCATAGCGTCATCATAACATGGGGATCCGTGCCGCGTATCCCCCATTTCTATGGGTAAATCGGCGGCAAATGGTCGATTGGCTGAGCGCTCAATGAGCATGGACGTTGCACGGGCACGGCGCGCCCCCTGTGGGAACTTGGGAGTGGAGACCACAGGCACGACCTGCCCCGTCCCTACCGGGCATCCTTGCTTATTTTCTTCTTACGCGGCTGTGTTAAAACAGACGATGGTGTATTGTTCTGACTCAATCACGAGGGTGATATGTCCCAAGCGTATACCTTTCAAGCAGAGACGCAGCAGCTTTTAGACATCCTGATTCACTCGCTCTACACCGAGCGCGACATCTTCTTAAGAGAACTCATCAGCAACGCTAGCGACGCGCTCAACCGCATGCAGTTTGAACTGCTCACCAACACCGACGTGCTCGACCCTGACGCCGAGCTGTCGATTGACGTGATCGCCGACGAAGAAGCGGGCACGCTGACGGTCAGCGACAGCGGCATCGGCATGACCGAAGCGGAAATCCGCGAGAACCTCGGCACGATTGCCCGCAGCGGCGCGAAGCACTTCATCCAAGCGGTGAAGGATGCCCCCAACGCCGAGGCGGCGCAGAAGATCATCGGGCAGTTCGGCGTGGGCTTCTATAGCGTGTTCATGGTGGCGGACAAGGTGCGCGTCGTGTCGCGCTCTTACAAGCCGGACGCGCAGGCCGTGGCGTGGGAAGCGACCGGCGGCACGACGTACACGGTCGAACCCGCTGAAAAGGCCGAGCGCGGTACAGACATCATCATCACACTCAAAGAAGACGCCAAAGACTACCTACACACGTGGAAGCTGAAGAACATCATCAAGCGCTACAGCGACTTCATCGAGTTCCCGATCCACGTCAACAACGAGGAAGAACCAGCCAACGAGCGGCAGGCGATCTGGCGCAAGGCCATCAAAGAGGTGAGCGACGAGGACTACAAACAGTTCTACCAGAGCCTGACGATGGACTTTGACGACCCGCTGCACCGCCTACACATCCGCGCAGACGTGCCGATGCAGTACTACAGCGTGCTGTTCGTCCCTAGCAGCAGCCAGCAGACGGTCTTCAACCTACGCCGCGAGCCGGGCCTCAAGCTCTACGCGCGCAAGGTCTTGATTCAAGACTACTGCAAAGATCTGCTGCCAGAGTACCTCCAGTTCATTCAGGGCGTGGTAGACAGCGAAGACCTGCCGCTCAATGTCAGCCGTGAGAGCGTGAAGAGCGACCGCATCATGGCCAACCTGCGCAGCGCCCTCACCAAGCGCGTCCTAAGCGAGTTCAAACGCCTGCTGAGCAACGAGCGCGACACGTACATCAAGCTCTTCAAAGAGTTCGGGCGCTTCATCAAGCAGGGTGTGGTGATCGCGCCGCAAGACCGCGACGAGGTAATGGAACTGCTCTTGTTCCACAGCAGCCGCGAGGACAGCGAGACGGCCTACGTCACCCTGTCGGAGTACGTCGGGCGCATGGCCGAGAATCAGAAGGACATCTACTTCGTCGTGGCGGACGACTTCCAGAGCGCGCGCCGCAGCCCGCACCTTGACGCCTTCCGTCAGCGCGGCGTAGAAGTGCTCTACTTCTGCGACCCCGTAGACGCCCTACTGCCGATGGGTCTGACGCACTACAAGGACGCTAAGCTCGTCAGCGTGGACGACGCCAGCATTGACCTCTCCAACATCGGGACGCCCCAAAACAAAGAAGCCCAACCCGAGCCACTGGCCGAGCAGAGCATTGAAACGCTGATCGAACGGGTGAAGCGCGTCCTTGGCGAGCGAGTGAAGGGCGTGCAGGAGAGCAAGACGCTGGTCGGCAGCCCGGCGCGCCTCGTCAGCACCGATTCCGACGGCAGCCGCCACATGTTCCGCATCAACCGTCTTATGGAGCGCGACTACAAGCTGCCGATCAAGACGCTGGAGCTGAATCCGCGCCACCCGCTGATGCACAACCTCGCGCAGCGTATCGCGGCGCAGCCCGACGACCCGCTGATCGACGCGGTGATTGAGCAGGTGTTTGAGACGACGCTGCTACAAGAAGGCATCCACCCTGACCCAGCCAGCATGGCCGACCGTCTCACGCTGTTGATGGAAGCGGCCACGCGCAGCTAGCTTACTCGATCTGCGCGCCAGAGGACGGCGGCGCGGCCGCCAACGCGGCAAGGCGCTGCCGTTCTTCTTCTAATTTGCGCTGAAGCTGCGACTTGCTCAGGATAACGCTCTCGTCGTCCTCTTGCAGCAGCTCGCGCGGGATGGCGATCTTGCGCTCTGTCAGATAGTCCACCAGCGCATCGCTGAACTTGCGTGTGCTGGCTTCATCCCCGTATTGGTTGCGCGCCTCGCGTAGGTGATCGATCATCCACAGGTAGACGTCAGCCTCGGTGCGGCGCTTGTCACCGGTCAAGCCGAGGATGTTGTACTTGCGGATGAGCGTCACGGCGGGGCGGTAGACGTTGTCGTACCAGTCGGCGGCGGCCTGCGACATCGTGACCGGCTGGCCGAGGGTGCGCTCCAGCACCTGCGCATGGAGGTAGATGTGCCCCATCAGCTCCGGGTAACGCGACGGCTCGGAGAGGTTGATCGGGACATGGTAGGGGCGCGTCTGGTCGAGGTTGGTCTCGTCGAGGAAGACCGCGTAGCTTGTGGCAGCGTTCAGTTCGTCCTCAGTCATGTTGGGGCTAAGGTGAACGCTGGTGGGCAGCTCGGTCACGTGGGCTTGGATGGTCTCATCACCGTTCTGCTTGGCGATGCTGACGCGGTGGTTGCCATCGCGCACGAAGTACACATCCCCCACTTTGTAGACCTCAATCGGTGGGACGCCCTGCATGCTGTTGATCGACGCATAAACGCGCGACCAGCGTTCGCGCATCTCGTTGGTGCGTGGGAGGAAGTCGCGCGTGAAGTCGTTGTAGCGCCCCACGCTGCCGACGATTTTATTCAGTGGGATGTCCTGCAAGCCGCGGTAGCTCTCCGCTTTGAGGCGCAGGCGCGTTCTGATCTCTTCAAAGCTCAACAATTCAGTTGACTTGCCGCGCACGAGGTTAGCGAGTTCCTGCCAAAAGGCTTTCGCGCGCGCGCCCTGGAACTTGCTGATGCCTTCCAAGTAGCTCGTCTGGAATGATGCATCTTCGGGCATATCATGCTCACTTTCTTCACAACCTGTGAGGACAGCGCAACCGTCATCATAGCAGAAAACGGGGCGTCTGATACGTGCAATTGTGCTAAGATTCGTGGCAGGTTTGTTATGAGTGACTGAAGGCAGGTTATGACACGCATCCTAGTGACAAACGACGACGGCATTGATGCGCCCGGCATCCAAGCGCTGGCCGAGGCGATGACTGAGTTCGGCGATGTGGATATCGCTGCCCCCGCCTTCAACCAGAGCGCCACCGGCCACAAAAAGACGCTCTTCAGCACAATCCCGATTGAAGAGACGCAGCTCGCCAACGGGATGCCCGCGCTGGCCGTACACGGCTCGCCCGCCGACTGCATCGCCCTGTGCGCGATGGGGCTGCGTCCCTTCCCGCCCGATCTAATCGTGAGTGGGATCAACAACGGGGAGAACCTCTCACAAGACATCACCTACAGTGGGACGGTGACGGCCGCGCTAGAGGGCGTGATCCACGGCGTGCCGGCGGTAGCTTTCTCGCTTGCGCGGCGCGACGCGCACAACGTGGCCGACTACGCCGAAGCCGTTCGCATCGCCAAGATCGTTGTGGCTAAAGTGCTCGATCAAGTGCTGCCGCCGCTGACGATCCTCAACGTCAACATCCCGCCCGGCGAGGCCAAAGGCATCCGTGTCACGCGGCAGGGCATCCGCATCTACCGCGACGCGCTCGAACACCTTGAGGGGGCGGTACGCATCGTGGGCGACCCGCCCGCGGGCTACTTCGACGAGTTCGGCACGGATTTGTGGGCGGTGCACCGCGGCTATGCCAGCATCACGCCAATTCACCTTGACCTAACCGCGCACCGCTACTTGGCCGAGCTGAGCAATTGGGATTGGTAGCTCAAGGGGGCGCGATGCGACGTTGGCTGTGGATATGGCTCGTGTTGAGCCTGTGTGCGGGGGTGATCCGTGCGCAGATCGGTGAGGTGCTGGACAGCGGCTTCCGCGTCAACCTACGCAGCGCGCCCAACCGCAGCGCGCCGATTGTGGCCGTCTTAGAGCCGCGCACCCAAGTTCTCGTGATCGCGCGCAGCCCCGGCGACACGTGGTATCAGATCGGCTTGTTGGATGGTCGGACGGGCTGGGTGGCCGCGGAGTACATCAACATCGCCACCCTGGAAGCGCCCTTTGCCTTTGACGCGGCCGTGCAAGTGCCGTTTGAGGTTGCCTCGATGGTTACCAACATCAACGAGCACACCGTGGCGATCTTCCGCCGCGGGCAGGCCCTCGGCAATCGGCCCGACGTGTTCAGCAAGATCGGCGACAGCATCACCGTTAGCTCGAACACATTGGCCGCTATCGGGGAAGGCCTCTACGACCTCGGCGACTATTGGTACTTGCAGCCCGTCATCGATTACTACAGCCGCACGCCGGCCCGCCTCGGCAACTCGTTCGCAAACCGTTCGCTGGCAGCGCGCGTGGGCTGGAACACGGAAACAGTGCTCGACCCGTCGTATGCGGACCCCGGCTGGTGCGAGGTTGGCGAGTCGCCGCTGGTGTGCGAATATCGTTGGGTGCGGCCGGCGGTGGCGCTCATCATGCTGGGGACGAACGATGTTGGCTTCATGGACGTGGACGTTTTCCGTCGCAACCTGACGCGCATCGTCGAAACGTCCATCCTCAACGGGGTGATTCCGGTGCTTTCGACCATCCCGCCGCGCCTTGATCGACCGGAGGTCAACCGCCGGGTGGGGGATTTCAACGTCGCCATCGTAGACACCGCTTACATCTACAACGTGCCGTTGATGGACTACTACAGCGCCATGTCGCGGCTGCCCAACTTCGGATTAGCAGCTGACGGCCTGCACCCGAACGTAGCTGGGCGCGGCTACGTCGATTCCGCGGTGTTCAACGCCAACACGCTGCGCTACGGCTACAACGTGCGCAACCTGCTGCTGCTGACGACGCTTGACGCGCTGTGGCGGGCGGTCATCGCGCACGGCTGAGCAGCCTCACCACCACACGTAGATCAGCTGCAGGTAGGGGCGGGTCAGGTGGAGGTAGTACCAGTTCACCCCCGCTAGCAGGTGCAGCCCGAGCGTCGCGCCTGCCAGCAGCAGGCGCGGATCGCGCCAACCGTGAGCGCGGTGGTAGCGCAGCAGCAGCAGCAGCGCCGCCATGAACAGCAGGAACACCCCAAACTGCGCCCCCCACATGAAGTCGCCCGCGGTCGGGTTCGAGCGGTCGATGAGCAGGTCAACGTAAGCCGCGCCGACGAAAAACGTCAGCCATGCGACGTTGAAGGTCAGCCAGCGCGCCGCCTGCGGCAGATAGAGCAGGTAGACCAGCAGCGGGAACACCACCGACGCCGCGTGCTTAAGCAGCAGGTCTTGGTTGGCGGTCGGTTCGTAGTGCAGCGTCCACAGATCATAGATTTCAAACGGCGAGAGTTCGATCCCCGCGCCGCCTGTCCACGTCTGCGTTTGAATGAACAGCAGCAGCCCGGCCGGCAGCACGATGCCGCCAATGAGCAGCACCCAATGGATGGGACGACGGCGCACCATAAAGTAGAGCGTTGCCAGCGCCATCGGCGGCAGCCACGCGATGATGAAGTTGGGCTTGCTAAACAAGCAGACCGCTGTCAGCAGCGCGTAGCCCAGCAGCCACAGCCCCAGCAGGCGCGGACGCCACGCAGGGTTGAAGCACGCCAGCCCCGCGAAGAAGAGCACCACCGCCGAGGGCTTCATCAAGTTAACAGTGGGGTTGTGGTAGACATTGGGGGCGAAGAAACCGAAGTAGAGGTTTTGCGGGTCGAAGAATGCCAGCGGCGCGACCACGAGCAGCGCCAACACCGCGCCGATCACCACCGCCCCCTGCCCCCATGTGAGCGTGCCCTCACCGGCCAGCGCACGACGGAACACTACGAACAGCACCGCCCCTAACGTCAGCGTCGCCAGCGTGATGACGATCGCCATCGCCATCGTCACGTCCACATTGAGCAGGCGCACGACACCCGCTGAGAGCGCTTGAAACAGGAAATGGGGGATGTTGGCGATGACCCACCACAGGCTGTCTAACGTGCGGACGACGTCCTCACTGTGTGGCCCAAAGTCGCTGTCGTCCATCCAGCGGATAGCCTGCGGCAGCCAAAACAGCGCCGTGAGCGACAGGCTGAGGGTATAGAGCGCGCGTTCGCGCCAGTGAGCCGCGCGGGCAGCGGTGGTGGCCTGCTCGCCAACCGGCAGAGATACACTTGTCAAAGGGGTTTATCCGTCGTTGGTCGGTTAAGTGCTGCCATTATAGGGGGATTTGGCACGATCTTTGTAGGGGTGGGCGTGCCATCCCTTCCCCCAACAAACACGGACGCAACAGGCCGCGCCCGTCTCTTCTTTGCCACCAGCGGTGGAAGATGGTCACCCCAAAGGCCAGGGCAGAAGTGCTTTTGCGCATCCTGTGTTACAATCGACACCATAGGGCGGATGCATGAAACGTTAAAGCATGAGCATTCCAACTCCTGACAATATCTGGCGCTTACAAGCCAATGCAGACGTAGAAGGCCTTATTCAAGCGTTGGAAGCAGCAGACGCCACGACGCGCCGCCGCGCCGCCGCTGCGCTGCGGGCCATTGGGGCTGTGTCAGCCCTGCCAGCCCTGCGCATGGCCATCAGCCGAGAGATGGACGAAGAGACGCGCAGCCTGTTGATCACTGTCACAGAATCGCTGACTGAGGAAAGCGGTGAGGACATCAACGAGTCGCGCGTGCTGACGCCCGTTGACCTGCTGGCGGTGGAGCTGGCCAGCGACGACCTGCCAACGGCGATTGCCGCGGCGCAGAAGTTGGCTGAGCTGGGCGACAAGACCGCTGTCGTCCCGTTGATCCTGACGTTCAACGACATGTCCGCGCCGATTAACCTACGGTTGGCGGTAGCTGAAGCGCTGCTCAAGCTGGAGAGCGCCCCGGTCGAAGTAGCGCTGCTGGCCAATTTGCGCCATCAAGATTGGGAAATTCGGCGCAACGGCGCGGCCATCCTCGGCAAGCTGAAAGCGGAATGGGCGATCGAGCCGCTGGGCAAGGCGCTGGGCGATCCTCATCCGACGGTGCGCAAAACGGCGCTGGCGGCGCTCAAGTACATCGGAACGCCAGAGGCGCGCAAGGTAGTCGCGCGCTTTGCCACCGGCCTCCAGCGCAGCCAGCAGGCCAACACAACGCCGCCCCCTGCCAGTCAGCCGCGCAGCCGCCTACTCGACAAGCCGCTGCCCACCCAAACCGCGGCTGCGCCGCAGTCGTCGGCTGTGCCTACCGAGTTGAGCGCTCCGCTAGAAACGCTGCCGAAGGATGTGCCAATCATCCGCGTGTCGGATCTCAAAAACCGCAGCAAAGACAACTCGCAGAATCACCAGTCAACCGCCACGCTGGATGAAACCGTCTTTGATGATTACGAACGGCGTACCCAGTCTGGGGATGACCCCACACCATAAGGATATGGCTATGATGGCTCGGTTTCGGGGATGGATGCTGCTTCTGGTCTTGTGGGTGCTGATGCTGCCCACAGCGGCGCAAGGCGTGCGGGCGGTGGTCGTCAGCGAGTTTGCCAACATCCGCCTGATTCCTGCGCTTGGCGCGGAGGTGTTGGGATCTGTGCCGGCGGGCTTCGTGTTCGACAACATCAACGGGCGATCGGCAGACGGTGAGTGGCTGCGGGTGGTCTACTTCGGGCAAGAAGGGTGGGTGAACATCACCCCGATTCGAATTCTCGACGGTGACATAGGCGCGCTGCCCATAGCCGATCCGCGTTCGATCCCCTATGGCGGTTTTGAAGCGCCGCGCGCCGGCGTCAGCAGCCAGCAGGGGCCAATCGCCGCCCGCGCGCTGAACAACTTGCGCATCCGCAACGGCCCCAGCCGCGCTTACCCCACGATCGCCAACATCTTCACCAATCAAGGCATGACGCTCACCGGACGCACCGAGAGCAACGCATGGTTACAGGTCAACTATGAGGGCACGCTCGGCTGGGTGAGCAGCCGCTTCGTCGAAATCCTCGACGGCGACATCAACACCTTGCCGATCGATGGCATCGTCGCCAGCGGCCCGGCGATCATCGGCACAGGCATCGATGAATTCGCGCAGGTGCTGCGGCTGCTGCTGGATCGCATCAACCTCGCGCAGCCCTCGCTCGACACGATCCGCGCCTATTGGGCGGACGCGGCGCTGACTGGGCGCGCGGCCTGTCGCCCCTACCCCGCCCAGCCCAGCGACGTGCAGATCTCCACGCCAACGCTGGCGGCCAACTTCGCCGTTCTGGAGCCGCTGCGCGTGGACTTCAACGACAGCATGGCCAACCTGCGGCTGGCAATCCGCCTGTTTATTGAGGTGTGCAACCAGCCCGGCACGGGCAACCCCGTTGGGCAAGCCACGGTGGAGGGCGCGCTCAACGTTGTCAACACCGTGCAAGCGCAGTTCGACAGCCTGCGCAGCCGCATCAGCGCGCTGCTGCCGCCTGAGAACGACGGCACGCGCTGCCAGTTGGACTTCAACCGCCGCCGCGAGCTGCTGCCAATCATCAACAAGGGGCAGATCTACCTCGACGCGCTCAGCCCGCGCAATTATGCCACCGGCTTCTGCTTCGACGGGGCGCAAGACGAGCAAATCTTGATCCAGACGCTGCCGCTGCCGCGCTCCAACGTTGAGCTGTTCGTGGCGGTTAGCCCGCTTGACGCGCCGACGAACTTCGTCGCCATCCAGCGCATCGGCGCTAACCAGCGGCTCGTGATCGGCCCGGTGGCGCTGCCGCGGACGACGCGCTACGTGGTCATCGTCGCCGATCTAGGGGAGCGCCCCGCGCCTCCAGACGGCCAATTCGCCTTCCTCGTCAGCACCATCACTCAGCTGACGCCGCCGTCCTTCCTCCAGTTCAATACGGACACCGGCGCGTTTGCTCTAACGCCGAACGCTTTTGATCCGTTCTATAACCCGCCCATCCCTGGCATCGTCTCCCAGCTGACACCACCTCCTGCGCAAGCGACGCCCACCCCAACGCCCGGCACGGTCGTCGTCTGTCCGTCGACGAGCTTCACGTGTGCGCAGTTGTTTAGCTGTGCCGAGGCGCAGGCCTGCCTTGCGGCGGGCAACTTCGCGCTTGACCCGAACAACAACAGCATCCCCTGCGAGCCGAGCGAGACCGGCGGTATCCAGCTGACTAGCGCCTGCTTCGCGCCGCTAGGACCGTAGGGCGTAGGGGTGCGAGGGCTTTTGTTGACCGTGCCCCGCGCTGGTGGCTACCGCACCCGAATTGTAGCGACCTCCGGCGCGCCGTCCAGCGCCCCGCGGATCGTGTCATCCAGCACGTCAAAGCGCTCTAGCGACGGGAAACGATACCAGCCGACGCGCACGCTGTAATCCCCGGTGGGCAAGTCGCGCAGCGGGATGGTGAACGACTCCAGCCATAACGAATCCGCCGACAGCGCGCCGAGGCTGCGGTCTTCCTGCGCGAGGGGCGCACCCCCCTCAGGCCGCAGCACATGCACAAAGCGCACGAACGACTCGCTCAGGGGTGCGTCAAAGTCCCACAGCAGCCGCACCGTCAGCACGTTGTTCGTCACCGTGAAGCTGGAGGCAATCAGCGTGATGTTGTTCTCGTAGACGATCTGCGGACGGACGTACTCACGGCTGCCGCGCGTCAGGCGGGCGTTCTCGACGGTCAGCGTGCGGCAGGCCAGCTCCGGCAGATCGTGGGCGGGGCAGGGCGTGCTCAGCCGCAGCTCCAAGCGATGGAAGCCCGCGCGATCCACCGGCAGCGACACGCGCAGCGGGATGCGCTCGTTCACGCGGATGGTCTGATAGGGCACACCGTTGAACACGATCGTGACATCGCGCTGGCTGGCGGTCAGCACGGCGTTGAAGTCGACCCAGCCCGCCTCATTGGCGTAGAAATCGTGGACGAAGCGATCGCGGAACGTTCCGCCGCTGCTCTCGAGCAGCAGGTCATCGAGGGGGGCTGTAGGGGGCGGCACATCGTAGATGCGGATGTCAGCGTCGGCGTAGGTGAGCGTACCCCATGCGTCGAGCGCAGCTTGCAGGGCGCTCGCTTGGCCGACCTCGGCGGCACGGCGCACGTGCAAGATGACAACGTCTGCCCCGTACTCGCGCAGCAGCGACGGTGAGAGCGACTGCTCCATCACGTTGAGGCGGGCGGGATCAACTGGCGTTTGGCGCGTCACCTGCCCGGCGATGAGCGGCTTTTCGTGGGCGGTCTGCAAGTAGAGCGCGTCTTTGGCGGCCAGCAGGTGCCCCCACGGCACGTTGAAAATCGCCCGCACGTCATCGCGCGCGCGCAGGTCGTAGACGGCCTGCGGGATGGCTGCATCGCGCAGCGGGACGGGGAAGAACATCTGCGTGTCGAACAAGCTCAGCGCGGCCAGCGCGGTCAGCCCGCCTACGCGCGCCGCCTGCGGCAGATGGAAACGACGTGCCCAGCGCCACACCACATCTGCCCCGTAGCCAGCCAGCACGGCCAGCGCCAGCGCCAGCGTGAAGTTGAAGCGGCCCGGCGTCCGCGCGAGGTTGAAGCCAGTTACGTCCTGCACCAGCGCCCACGGCAGCGGGACGAACGTCCGATAGTCGCCGAGGTCGAGCACCAGCGGCTGATCGAACACCTTCAACAGCGACCCCAGCGAGAGCACATACGCCAGCAGCGCCAACCAGCCCCACCAGCGCGCTTCAGGCCGCTGCCACAGCGCCACCAGCGCCAACAGGCCCACCACCACGCCGACGTAGCTGCTGCCCTCAGCCATGTTGACCCCCAGCACTGGGCGCGTCCACGGCAGCCCGCCCCACAGCGGGTGATAAAATGAGGGCGACACCACCGACAGCAGATCGGCGCTGTAACGCACGACCCCGCCCGCCTCGACGTAGGCGCTGGTCGTCAGCGTGTCTTGGATCATCGGCTGCAAAAAGAGCAGCATGAAACCGCCCGCCACCGCCACAATCAGCACCAAGCGCTGCACGCTGCGCCATTCCTGCCGCCACACCAGCCACAAGACCATCGCCAGCAGCAGCGGCATCAGCACGTAGATCACTTGCAGCATGTGGCCGCTGGGGCTGAGGTTGAAGAGGACGACCGCCGCCGTACCCCACAGCAGCAGGCGCGTCTCGGTGCGCAGCGCGCGCAGCAGCGCCCCCACGAACAACGGTACAGGCCACATTACGAGCAAGCCCGCATGTCCCTCCACGAGGTGGGCTTGCAGCGTAGGGGCGGCGAGGAACACCGCCCCCGCGAACAAGGCCGGAGCGTCCTCGCGCAGCAGGTCGCGCATCAGCATGGCCATCGCCAGCCCATTGAGCGCCATCGTCAGCCACACCATCAGGTTATAGGTCAACGGCAGGGGCAGGAACAACGCCAGCGCCCACGCCGGAAAGTATTGAAGCTGGTTGGCCGCCAGCGCGATGCTACTAAACCCCTGCGGATAGCCGAGGTAGGTTTGGTAGTAAAACGGCTGGCCGTTGAGCAGCGCAAAACGAAACCACCACGTGTTGCGCATCATCTCGAAGTTGTCGCCCACGGTGCTGCCCATCACGGTTGAGACCGGCGAGAGCACCGCAGGCCACGTGATCAGCAGCGCTAGTAGCAAGTACCCCACAAACCAGATGGCATAGCGCCAGACATGCACGCGCCGCATGGCAGCACCCCTTTCTCGCTTACTTGGCTATTGTATGCAGCTTGCGTAGCGCGGCTAGTGTGTTATTCGACGCGGCAGGTCTGTTCGTCTAAGCGCCCGACAGCGCGCCCCACCGTCTGACAGGTGGTGATGGGTGCGTCAAAGCTGATGGTGAAGGTCTGGTCGTCGGGGCTGTCAGCGCGCCAGAAGACCTGTTCGGGGTTGAGCACGATGCTTCGGCTGGCAGCGCTGCACGGCCACTCGGCGGGGATGGTGGCACTGCGCCCGCTAAGGAAGATCAACACACAGGCACGCCCGGGCAGAACATCACCTAGCGTGGTGCTGCTGTTGACGAAACGATCTACCTCGCTCAGGCCGGTAAAGGTTAGCCCGCGGATGTCCTGCGCCCGCTCGCCGAGGTTGATCAGGGCCAGCACATCGAGCGTGTAGCGCAGTTGGAGTGGCTCTATCAGCGTCACAATCGGCGATAGCGCAGTAGTGGCCGTGTTGGTGGCTGTGGCCGTGTTGGTAGCTGTGGCCGTTTTGGTGGCGGTGGCGATGGGCGTGCGGGTGGGGCGCGCCGTGTTGGTAGCTGTGGCCGTGTTGGTAGCTGTGGCCGTGTTGGTGGCGGTGGCGATGGGCGTGCGGGTAGGGCGCACCGTGTTGGTAGCCGTGGCAGAAGGCGTTACGCTGAATTGAGCTGGCGGCAGCAACCCATCATCTGTGCTCTCGGCTGTGCTTTCAGGGGTGGCGCTTGGCTCAGGCGTGGGCGATGGCTCAGGCGTGGCAGATGGCGCGGTTGTTTCGGTTGGTTCGGATGTGTTGATCGGCTCTAGCAGCGGAGCAGTGTCCTCAGTCGCTTCAGGCGAAGGCTCGCTGACGAGGGCGATGAGCGTGGGATCAGGCGAGAGGGTAAGAGACACGTCCAGTGCGCTGAGCAATCTCAGCCCGAGCAGGCCAAAGCTACCCAAGATCAACACGCCCACGAGCACGGTCAGCAGCAGCGGGCGGCGGTTCGGCTTGCGCGGCAGAGGGAGCATCTTTCGGGTGATGCTGCGTGTGAGGGCGGGCGGCGCTTCCACGATGGCGGGTGTGACAGTTTGTGAGATGGGCGCGGGAACAGGGCGCGGCCCACTTGGAACTGGCGTGTTGGGCACATTCAGTTTGCGGGTGTCTTCAAGGTTGAGCGAGTCATTTGCTGTGGGATCGCTGCTATTTGAGCTGCTGGTCTGGTCACTCTGGTAGGCGGCGCGCAGCTCGCTGATGAACAGGCTGGCAGTGGCCGGGCGCGCGTTGGGGTCTTTCTCCAGCCCGCGCAAGATGACCTGCTGCATCTGTGGGGTGATCTTCGGGTTGTGGACGCGCGGCGGCTGCGGCACGTCGCGGATGTGGCTGATGGCCACTTCCATTGGCGTGTTGCCTCGAAACAGCCGCTGACCCGTCGCAATCTCATAGACGATCACCGCTAGTGAGTAGATGTCGCTCTTGGGGGTAGCCAGCGTGCTGTCGGTCGCTTGCTCGGGCGAGATGTAACGCGGCGTGCCAAAGGCTGTGCCCAACGTTTGATCGCCTGTGGAGTAGAGCACCAGCCCAAAATCTGACAAGTATACGCGGTCGTTGGCGGCCAGCAGCACGTTAGAGGGTTTCACGTCGCGGTGGACGATGCCTTTGGTGTGGGCGTAGTCCAGCGCCGCCGCCACCTGTTCCAAGATTTTGAGGGCGCGCTCAAACGGCATCAGCAGGTTTTGCTGTTGATAGTTGGCCAACACGTTGCTGAGGTCGTCACCTTCGACGTAGCGCATGGCGAGGAAGTAAAGGTTATCCTGCTGGCCGAATTGGTAGATGGGGATGATGTTGTCGTGTTCGAGTTGAGCGATGGCACGCGCTTCGCGCTCAAAGCGCAGCTTTAGGGTGTCATCTTGCCCGGCAATGTCTGGCAGCAGCACCTTGATGGCGGCGTAGCGACCGAGCTTGACATCTCGCCCCAGATAGATCGTCGCCATCCCTCCGATGGCGATCTGGCGTTCGATGATGTAGTCGCCCAATTGTTTGCCGATCAAATCGAGCGACACGCTCATTCACCGCCTAACAAGCCGAGTTCCTGTGCTTTGTCCCAGTCCAGCGTGCCTGTGCTGGTGCGGTCTTCGAGCTTTGCCACTTCCTGTGCCACTTGGTCAAGGTTGAAGAGGCTGTCGAAGTCGCCTTCTGTAGTTACGCTGAGCAGCTTATCGAGGTCAAGCTCGCCCTGAATGCCTTCGAGGATGGGGGCAGGCTCGGCGGCTTTGGTCGGTTCTGGCTCTGTCACAAGTTCTGCGCGGACGATGCGTGGCATGTCATCGGTGCGCGTCTGACGGATGCGCGAACGCGGGGCGACCGGCGCTTCGACCATTGGTTCTTCAATCGACAAGCTCAAGATCATCGCCTCAGCGCCGATGATGGCGATCAGGTCTTCAACGACGCGCCGCCCAAAGCTGCGCACTGCGCCCAGTTCGCGGTTGCCACGACGCCCGTCGAACACCACTACCACCATGTGATGATAGCCCACCGAGAGCACATAGAAATCGTAGTTCTCGCCGTCGTAAAACTGGAACAGCGCCGTCGTGCCCATGGCCATCTCGTGCAGCCCTAGCAGCGACATGCTGCTGCCGCTCAGCGCGTTGCCCAGCTCATCGCGGTTGATGTAGCCAAGCGTGCCCTGTTCGATCAGCACCTTGCCGTCACGGCTGAGCAGCAGCACGGCCATCGCGCTGAGGTCGCTCATGAATTTGTGGATGATGGGGCGCGCTTTCTCAACGTCGATCTTCGGGATCGTAATCACCTTTGGGGTGATTGTGCCAACGCTGGCAGTCGTGCTGATGGGCGGCAGCATGGCCTCACGCGGGTCTTTACCGTCGATCACAGCGAGCAGCACGCGCAAGAACTGCGCCACGTCGTAGGGGCGCTTGAAGTACAAGAACGGTGAGTCGCGCAGCATCTGATCGTCAATCTCCATGTCCTCGTAATCAGCGACGATCAGCACGGGCATGTTTGGGGCAGTTTTGGCGACACGCGCGGCCAACTCCCAGCCGCGCATCCCCTCGCCCACGTTCCATGAGGTAATCAGCGCTGTCGCCTGCCCCATGCGCAGCTCATCCAGCGCGCTTTCAGCCGTTGGCACATCGATCTGGATGACCACTCGATCAATCAAAGTCACCGCAGCGCGCACTTGCTCTTGCACGAGGCCAGTGGGGTCAACGACGATAAAGCGCGGTAATGCTGACATAGAGCACCTCGAAGTTATTTCGCCATGAAGATATGATTGATTATTATAACCAACTTGGGGGCAATCTTATAGAAAAATGCGTGTTAAGGTTCGCTAACTTCTGTGTGATGCAGCCACAGCGTCTGCGGCGCGCTCAGCGGGCACACCCCACCCCCCAACTGCCCCTGGGGCGTGACGACAGCGTACTGATTGTCGATCCACGCGATGAAGCCTAGCGGCCCACGGGGCGCGCTGAGCGTGCGCAGCAGAATTGCACCATCCATCAAAAAGGTGAGCGCGTCTGCTTCCCACAGGATTTCATAGCGGTGGCGCTCTGTCAGCAGGGCAGGCTCCAGCGCTCGCTCATGAACGCCCAACACCGCCTGCGCGAGGGGGTATAAGCGGCGGTAGAGCGGCGGCACGCGCATGAACGGGATGGCCAGCGGGGCCAGAGGCAGCAGCGCGCGCGCCTGCCAGCGGCCGGCGTCCAGCGTGGCGGCTTTCCAGCCGTGGCCGGGCACATCCTGTGCCAATGCGAGGTTGCTATCTGGGCTAGCGAAGAAGAACCACGCCGTCTGCGGCAGTCGGAAGCCGCGTTGAGTGGGGTCAAAGGAGTGGTTCCACAGGCCGAAGCCTGCCGTGCCGCGGACGTCATGCGGGGGCGTGTTGAACTGGGCTTCTACGACGACGCGCAGCGGTGGCCGCAGCGTGAAGCGCCGCGCTCGTGGGTCATAGTCGGTGATCTGGGCGTTGTGGTAGCCGTCGGCGGGCGCAACGCTCAGGCGCAGCGCGTTGCCATGTGGGGTGACCGTGCCCGAACCCTGCTGAGTGACGTGCCAGCAATCGTCACTGTGCTGGGGCGTCATAAACCCAGTGCCATGCTCAAGGCTCGCCCAGTGCACCGCTGTCGATGAGAGCTTGTACGTACTCGCTCACGATGCGCCCAGCAATCGCGTGTCCGCTGTCGTTCCAGTGCAGATCCTCTGGGTTGATTGCGTAGACAAAATCCGCCAACGTCATCTTATCAAACACCTCAATGATATCAAGGTTTAACGTCTGCGCGATCTCCCGAAGCTGTCTTAAGTGGCTTTGGCCGTGATAGGTGTTTTCATAGCTAAAGGGCGAAGGGATGTTTAGGACGATCAGGCGCGCGCCGTAGCTCTCAACTAGCTCCTTCAACTGGCTGAGGTACTCGCTCGTGTTGGCGATAGCTTGTGTAGACTCGGTGCGCTGCTGCTGGCCGGGCGCCCACGGGTGCATCTCAGGGCGCGCCGCGTTCATGCGCTCAGTGAGCTGTCGTTCAAACCAACTGTAAAGGGCACTTTGCCGCAAGAGACGTTGAGCAGCGTTGAAGGCCGGTGGATACCCATGCGCCACCAGATAGATGTTCTGGTCGCTCAGGCGCTGTGCGCGGAACTGGCCGTCCAAGTAATAAGGCTGCACTAACACTGTGGTTTCCCCCACCTGTACGCTAACGGTATTATTTGGGGGGAGCAAATTATCTGAAAAGTCGTTGCCACCATAGAACCCCAAGATCACAACGTGCGGGCGCAGCACCGGAAGCAACTCACGAGCGCTGGCAATGGCCTGAAACGTGCCAGTGGCGATGATCGCTGCGTTCCACACAACGGTTGGCTGCTTCGCGTTGAGCATCTGCTCCAGCACCTCCGCCCAACTGTGACCGGGGCGGGCGCTCAACCCCCACGTGAACGAATCTCCTAATAACAGGACGCGATAGGCTCCCTCAGGGACGTTCTCGGCTACATAGTCAAATGTGGCAGAGTAGCCTTGCGCGTTAATTCGGCAGAGACGGTGGTGAGGGTCCTCTGGCAGGTGGCAGTAGCGTTCGCCGCGCGCTTGTGGGTTCAAGCGGCAAGCGTTCGTCTCGTCGCACAAGTAGAGCTGATAGGGGTCAGGCGCGACATATGTCGGGGTTTGGCTCAACAGCTCTGGCGTGTAGATTGGCGTGAAGCCGGCCGCGCGCATCAGCGCTTCGACCACCATCAACCCCAAGCCGACCACCAGCAGGGGTATCCCGATGTAGCGCAGAAACGATCGGATCCCTGTGGATTTTATCCAGTTGAGATTTGCCATTCCCAATCCTTATAATCAAGATACATACACATCATCGGTATCACGTCTGCCATGGACATTACTTCTACGCCTGAGTTTACCCGCCGTCTTTGGTTCTGGTCGTTGATTGCCCTCATCGCGCTGCTGTTCTTCTTCACGCTGGCGCTTGTGCTGCGAGCAGCTAACTCCGCTGCGGACGACACAACGGCCGTCATCGGAAGCTGCGCGCCGGCCTTCCTGCGCCAATACGACGCGGTGACGGACGACAGCGCCGCGCTGCCCACGCTGGGCGACGTGGACGCGTTGCTCGATCAACTCAACCCAGTTGATGCCGCCGACGCAGGAGCTTGTGCCGCTCCCTGAGCGTCACTGCGCCTCGGCCCAGTCGATAATGCGGTTCACGCCGGTGAGCACCTGCTCAACGTCAGCGGCGATGGTGACGCGGATGAAACCCTCCCCGCTCGCCCCATAGGCGAGGCCGGGCACAACGGCTACGCGCGCGTCGTTCAGCAGCTTCTCCGCTGCGGCCAGCGACGGCAGCTCCAGTGGGCGCAAATCCAAGAAGAAGTAGAACGCGCCGTAAGGCGTGATGTAGCCCACGCGCCGCGGCTGGCGCTGGGCGAACGTCGCCATGACCTGCGCCCGCCGCTCAGCGTAGGCCGCGCGCATCGCCTCGACGCTGGCGGCCACCTCCGGGCTGGTGACGGCCGTCAGCCCGCCGATCTGGACGAACTCTGCAACATTGGTGATGGTATGCTGGCTCTCTTTGAGGGCGCTGCTGATGACCGCCGCAGGGGCGCACAAGTAGCCCATGCGCCAGCCGGTCATGGCGTAGGTCTTGCTGAAGCTGTTCACGAGGATGACGTGATCTTCGCCGCCGGCCAGAGAAGCCGCGCTGGTGAACACTGCGCCGTCGTACAGTAGGTGATCGTAGACCTCATCGCTGATGAGGTAGAGGTTGTGCGTCTTGGCCAAGTCCAACATGGCCTGCATATACGCCCGCGAGGCAACCGCGCCGGTGGGGTTGCTGGGGGTGTTGACGACGATGGCGGCAGTGCGCTCGGTGATCTGGTGCTCCCATTCTTCCAGCGTCGGGAAGAAGTCATTTTCCGGCAGCGCCTTGACCTGGATCGGCCGGCCGCGCAGCACGCGCACCATGTTGGCGTGGGTCTGCCATGAGGCGGCTGGAACCAGCACCTCATCGCCGGGGTTGAGGATGGCCGCCAGCGCGCAGTGGTAAGCGTGTGTGCCGCCGTGGGTGATGAGCATCTCGCTGTTCGGGTCGAAGCGGCGGCCCGTGCGCTGCTCGACGTAAGCTGAGAGGGCGCTGCGCAGCTCAGGGAGGCCGCGGCTGTTGGCGTAGTGCGTCTTGCCTTGCAGCATCGCTTGGTGGGCAGCGTCGATGATCGGCTGCGGGGTGTTGAAGTCAGGGTCGCCGGTCTGGAGGCCGATCACCGGCACGCCCTCCGCTGTCAGCCGCCGCACGCGATCCGCGAGCTGAATGGTGAACGATTCGGTGATCTGAGCGAGGTTTTGGTTCGTTTTCATTGGCGTTATCCTAAGCACAGACGATAGGCTCTGATTGTACCGCCCTAGCCGAAGGATGCCACGATCACCCCGACGGTGATGATGACCATGCCGACGATCTTCACGGGGGTAAGCGCCTCGTTGAAGAAGTAAGCCGACCCCAACGCGATGATGACAAACGAGCTGGCGATCAGGATCGGGTAGCCGATGCTGATCGGCTCAGTAGAGATAGAGCGCATCCAAAGCAGCGTGCCGCCGCCATACAGCAGCACGCCCAACACGAAGGCGGGTTCCAGCAGCAGCTTGATGATGTCGGCGGGCACCTGCGCCAGCTCGCCGCCGAAGCCGCCGATGCGGTCGATGCTGTACTTCAACATCAAACTAGAGATAGCCATGATGCCAGAGGCAACCACGATCAACACGATGCCACGGGGGGTAATGCTCAACTCCATAAGGTCTACACTCGCACTCAATGATCTCACGCGCGGCAAACATAGCAGGCTGAAGCCGCGTTGTACAGGCCGTGGACAGCAGGCCAACGGCTGAAGCGCTCTTCCAAGTATCGTCCACAAGGACGCAGCAGGCCAACGGCTACGACACAGCACGCGCCGCGTTCCTACTTGTGTATCTGCGCGTTTTGTCGTATGCTGCTTTAGAACAAACTATCTATAAGAGGGATCATGTCTCGCCTGCCTTACCCAGACAAACCCAAACCGCGCGGCGGCGTTCCGCTGTCGACGTTTGGTCTGCTGTTCTTCATGGTCGTCTTGGGCGTGATGATCGGCGGGTCCGCCATGTTGGCCAGCGCGCCGACGCTCTTCAACCACCGCGCCACACAGGACTATTTCGACACGTTAGAGGCGTGGGTTGACCAACGTGAAGCGTCTATCGCCGCCACGCAAGCCGCCATCGCACACGAGTTCAACCGTCTGGAAAGTGCGGCAACGCAGCAGGCGATCAACCTCGACGCGACGGCTGTCGCGCTCGGCAGTGACGCGGCGCTGCTGCGCCAGACAGCCACCCAACTGACCAACTTCGCGCTGGCTACAGCCACCGCCAACGCCGCCCAGACCAACCGCCAGATGACTCAAGTCGCGCTCGACTTCGTCGCCACCCAGAGCCAGATCGACCAAATCGCCACACAGGCCGCGCTCAACTTTGCCGCGACGATGGCCGCTTTCGGCACGCCCGAGGCCGCGCTGCCTGCTCAGAGCCTGAGCCTCGCCGCCCTGCCCACACAGCCCGCCCTGCCGTTCGACAGCAGCCCGACCCCCCTTCCCGCCGGGCGGCCCGTCTACACTGCCTTCTCAGGGGGCATTCCGTCGCACCGTTGGCTAACGAGCGGCAGCGCGGATTGGGCACAGTCCCAGCGTGGGGTCGTGGCACAGCAGGGGGCCAACGCATGGCTGCTGGCGCGCACGCCTGCCAGAGGACGGGCAGAAATCGCCTTTGAGCCTGCGCTGGCCTCGCCGGTGGTGTATCGGGTGCTGCTGTTGGGCAACAACGGCGAAAATTGGTATCTTCAGATTGACACGGAAGCGCTACGGGCGACGCGCGCCGCGCTCTATCGGTTCGACGGCGGCCTGCCTGTGCAAGGCGTGGGCGAGCGGCTGGCCGAAGCCGCGCTCAGCCTGCCGCTGCAGGGGCTGAACCTGCTCACGCTTGATCTGTTCAACGGGTTCGAGGCCAGCCTGAACGGGTCGGCGCTGCTGCGCGTGGCAGATCGAACGCTGCCGGCGCTCCCGCAGTTCGGCGTGCAGTTTCCGTCTGGCGCGTTGATCGCTACGGTGCAGCTGAACTAGTCCGGTTGCTCGCTCAAGCGCCGCTCATCATTTTCTGTCACACTCATTCACAAGGAGAAAGCGATGAAAGAGATCATCAGCACGACGAACGCCCCGAGCGCAGTCGGGCCGTACTCGCAGGCGGTGCGCGTGGGCGATTGGGTATTCACCAGCGGTCAGCTCGGGCTTGACCCGCAGACGATGCAGCTCGCGGAGGGCGTGCAGGCGCAGACGCGGCAAGCGCTCACCAACTTGAAGGCCATCCTCGAAAGTCAGGGGCTGACGCTCGATCACGTGGTCAAGACGACTGTGTTCCTGCAAAACATGGGCGACTTTGCCGCCATGAACGAAGTCTACGCCACGTTTTTCCCCAGCCATCCACCGGCCCGCTCCACCGTTGAGGTGGCCAAGCTGCCGTTGGGTGGGCTGGTCGAAGTTGAAGCGATCGCGCACGAATAGCCGCTGAAACCGGCTGAAGGAGGACAAACCGCCCATGTCGTTTATCGAAGCCCCCACTAACTTCTACCTCGGGCGCGAATATGACCCGCAGGCGCGGCGCTTGACCGACCGCATCGTTTACTACGACTCACGCGATCTGACGACGCACGCCATCGTCGTTGGCATGACGGGCAGCGGCAAGACCGGCCTGTGCATCAGCCTGCTCGAGGAGGCCGCACTCGACAACATCCCCGCGATTATCATCGACCCCAAAGGCGACATCTGCAACCTTGCGCTGGTGTTCCCAGAGCTGCGCCCCGAGGACTTTGCCCCGTGGGTGAACCCTGATTCGCTGCGCCCCGGCCAGACGGTGCAGGACTACGCAGCTGAAGAAGCCGAGAAGTGGCGCAAGGGGCTGGATGAGTGGGACATCGTGCCAGATCGCTTGACGTGGCTCAAGCACGCCGTCAAGCTCAGCATCTACACGCCGGGCAGCGACGCTGGCCTGCCAATCAGCATCTTGGCGTCGCTGCGCGCCCCGCGCATGGAGTGGCTGGGCAACGAGGAAATCATCCGCGAGCGCATCACGAGCACGGTCACAGCGCTGTTCACGCTCGCGGGCAAGAACGTGCAGCCGCTGCAAGACGTGGAGCACGTGTTCGTCAGCAACATTCTAGAGTTCAACTGGCGCAGCGGGC
>DAOUBS010000238.1:0-10936 GCA_034432435.1 Anaerolineae bacterium | reverse complement strand
GTCTTTACCCAGTGTTCACGGTGGGGCTGGTGCTCCTGACGTTTGGCATCAGCGATTTGCTTAACGGCAACGGCTTCTTGGCGGTGTACCTCGTTGGGGTGTTGATGGGCAAGGAGCAGTTCCCGCGCAAGCGCAGCATCATGGTCTTCCACGATGGGCTGGCGTGGCTGGTGCAGATTGTGATGTTCGTCACGTTGGGTTTGCAAGTGTACCCATCGCGGTTGATCGAGGCTGCGCCGCAGGGGTTGGCGGTGGCGCTGTTCTTGCTGCTGGTGGCGCGCCCCATTGCTGTGTTCACGGTGCTGGCGTTCACGCGCTTCACCAGCCGTGAGAAGCTTTACATCGCGTGGGTCGGGCTGCGCGGGGCCGCGCCGATTGTGCTAGCGGTGTTCCCGCTGCTGGCGCAGATCGACCGCGCGGACAAGGTCTTTCACCTAGTGTTCTTCATCGTCCTCACGTCTGTGCTGTTGCAAGGCACTCTGACCGTTCCGATGGCGCGCTGGCTGCGCGTCTACGACACTGCGCCTCGGCCGCGCTCGCCGATGGCTTTCGTGATGGACGACGGCAACATCTCAAGCGACCTGCTGGAGATCACCGTGCCGGCAAAGGCCGAGGCTGTGGGCCGTTCGATCATCGACCTTCACCTGCCCAAAGAAGCGCTGATCGTCCTGATCGGGCGAGCGGATGAACTCATCGTCCCGCGCGGGGACACAGTGTTCGAGGCCGGCGATCGCGTGCTGCTGCTGACCAGCGCCGAGCTGCGCTCGACCCTGCGCGACCTGTTCACCCGCCCCCCGTCAGATGATGCTTAAGGCTTGCCTGTGTACCTATATGCGTTTATCTCGTTCTGAGGGTGGGGGAGGCTCGCTGTGACGTCGGGCATGATGGGCGTGTTGTAGGGGGAGGCCTGTACATACGGCTGCAGCTTTACTTCAACCGCGACTGCGCGTATAATGAATGGGTGTTTGACCTCTCGCTGACGGAGCGCTGAGATGCCTCGCCGCATCACATTGGGCTGGTTGGTGGCCCGCTCTTTCCTTACCAAGCGGCATCGTCGCGCCGCTTAAGTTTCTTTGCGCTGTTCCCCCAACAAACGGATTGGTTTCTTCGGCTGCGTCGGCTAATGCTGCGCGGCTGTTTTGGTTGGCTCAACAATATCACCCTGAGGAGATGCAATGACTGAACACCCGTATCAACCCGCCGACATCGAAGCCAAATGGCAAGCCCGTTGGGAAGCCACGCAGCTCTACCGCAGCACGGTTGATTGGAGCAAGCCCAAGCACTACGCGCTGACGATGCTGCCTTACCCCAGCGGTGACCTGCACATCGGCCACTGGTTCGCCATGACCCCCAGCGACGCCCGCGCCCGCTACATGCGCATGAAGGGCTACAACGTGCTCTTCCCGATGGGCTTCGACGCCTTCGGCCTGCCCGCCGAGCAGGCCGCCATCAGCCGCAACATCCACCCGTGGAAGTGGACCTACGCCAACATCGAGCGGATGCGCGCCCAACTCAAGAGCATGGGCAACATGTTCGACTGGGAGCGTGAGATCGTCTCCAGCGTGCCGGAGTACTACAAGTGGACGGAGTGGTTCTTCAAGATCTTCTTCGAGAACGACCTGGCCTATCGCGGCGAGGCGCTCGTCAACTGGTCGGACGCGTTGCAAACCGTGCTCGCCAATGAGCAGGTCATCGACGGCAAGGACGAACGCTTAGGGCAGCCCGTCGTCCAAAAGCTCATGACGCAGTGGTTCTTCCGTTACACGCGCTATGCCGACGAGATGCTGAACTTCGACAAGCTCGACTGGCCAGAGCCGATCCGCAACAGCCAAACCAACTGGATCGGCCGCAGCGAGGGCGCAAAGGTCACCTTCAAGGCGCTCACCCCGCAGGGCGAGCAGCCGCTGATCGTCTTCACCACCCGCCCGGACACGCTGTGGGGCGCAACCTTCATGGTGCTGGCCCCTGAGCACCCGCTGGTGGACGCGCTGACCACGCCTGAACAGCGCAACGCCGTAGAAGCCTACAAGGCCGCCACCGCCCGCGCCACCGAGATCGAACGCCTGAGCACCGAGCGCGAGAAAACCGGCGTGTTCACTGGCGGCTACGCCATCAACCCCGTCAACCACCGGCGCATCCCCGTTTGGATCGCCGACTACGTCATGATCAGCTACGGCACGGGTGCGATCATGGCCGTGCCAGCGGGCGATCAGCGGGACTTCGAGTTCGCGCGCAAATTCGGCTTGGAGGTCGTGCCCGTCGTCCAGCCGGCTAATCAGCCGCCGCTCGACGGCGCGACGATGGCTGAAGCGTGGGAAGGCGCCGGCGTGATTGTCAATAGCGACTGGCTGAACGGCACGCTGAGCAACGGCGAAAAAGGCCGCAAAAACCCGGCCATCGCTGCTGTGATCGACTGGTTGGAGGCGCAGGGCATCGGCAGTGAGACGATCAACTACCGCCTGCGCGACTGGCTCATCAGCCGGCAGCGCTATTGGGGCAGCCCGATCCCGATCGTCTACGACCCGCAAGGCCAGCCCCACGCCGTGCCAGACGAGGAACTGCCCGTTGAACTGCCCGAGGATGTGGACTTCGTGCCCACCGGTCGCAGCCCGCTGACGTATCACGAGCCGTTCTTCAAGTACAAGGACGGCTGGCGGCGCGAGACGGACACGATGGACACCTTCATGTGCTCGTCGTGGTATCACCTGCGCTACCTCTCGCCGCACTACGATCAAGGGCCGTTCGACCCCGAAGAAGCGGCCTACTGGCTGCCTGTTGACACCTACACCGGCGGCGCGGAACACGCCACAATGCACCTGCTCTATGCGCGTTGGTTCAACAAGGCCATCCGCGATTTAGGCGTGTTCGACGAAGCCGCGCAGATCGCCGCTGCGCATGGCCGCAGCGTGGACGGCCTGTTCGACGAGCCGTACATACAACTGCGCAATCAGGGGCAGGTCTTGGGCGGCAAGCGCATCGGCGATTACGTCGTGTGCCGTGGGCGCAGGGAAGGGAACAAGCTCTACGCGAACAGCATTGAGGTGATCGCCCCGATCGATGCGCCCACCACGGATGACCCGAACGTCGTCCACGGCGAGCTAATGAAACGCGTTGAGAACACCCTGTTCGTCGGCGAGGGGATGCAGCTGGTGGAACTGGTGCCGGACGGCACGGTGAACATCCCCGAGATCGAAGGCAAGAACAACGTCAACCAGCTCAAGCACCATCTGGAGGTGCAGCGCATGTCCAAAAGCAAGGGCAACGTCGTCAACCCCGATGAGCTGGTGCGCAAGTACGGCGCAGATACAGTGCGCGCCTACCTGATGTTCGCCTTCGATTGGCAGATAGGCGGCCCGTGGGATGAGGCCAACGTGGTCGGCGTGACACGCTGGCTAGAAGACACGTGGGCGCTGGTGCGCGCCACCGTCCCCGCCACAGGCGACCCCGCCGCCGAGCGCGACTTGATCCGCGCGGCGCACCAGATGATCGACCGCGTGGGCAGCAGCCTAGAGCGCTTCAGCTTCAACACGGCGGTTGCGGGGCTGATGACCTTCCGCAACGCGCTGAAGGCCGCCCTGCGTGAAGGGCAGATCGGGCGGGCCACGTTCGAAGAAGCTGTCAGCGTCTATCTGCGCTGCATGGCCCCCATCACGCCGCACATCGCTGAAGAACTGTGGGAGTACATGGGCTGGCCTTACAGCGTCCACACCCAGCCCTTCCCAGAGTACGACCCTGACAAGGCCAAGTCCGACATGGTGGAACTGGTTGTGATGGTCAACGGCAAGCCGCGCGAGAAGCTGCTCGTGCCGGTTGGGATCGACGAAGCGCAGGCCGAGGCGCTGGCGCTGGCCAGCAAAGCCGTGCAGCGCCACCTCAACGGCGGCCAGCCGAAGCGTGTCGTGCACATCCCCGCGCGCGGCGGCCAAGAGCCAAAGGTGAACCTCGTGCTGTAGGCCGATTAAAGCGCGTTGAAACGACGAGAGAGGGCACATCGGCTGCGCCCTCTCTTGCGTTTTTTGTGACGATAGGTGCTGACCGCTTCGTGCGGTGTGCGCGGGGGACGGCTGAACGCGCGGGGGTTACTCCACCGCTTGTTCTGGGCTGGGGAGGCGCGCTGGTTTAACAAAGCCCTCAAGCAGGCGCTCCATCGTCATCACGTGGGTGCTGATGCCGTGTGACGCCCAATAGTTGCTGGTGGGGTTGTCCCAGACGCCGTTGTTGTAGGTGATGAGGTGTTCGCGGTTGTCGCCGCGGAAGGCCGCCGTGAACGACAAGATCGTGATGCGGTCGGGTTCTTCGCTGTACTGCTTGCTCTTCTTCACGTCGCTCACGATGTTCTGCCCTTCGGCATAGCGCAGCGGTTCGCGCTTTAGGAAGGGCTTGAACACTTTCTCCAGCGTCATGATGTGCGGGCAGATGTGATGGGCTTGAAAGCCCGGGCAGGTGCACGACCAGCCCGCGTTCGACAGCACCACTTTGTAGGTGTTGTTATCCCCGCGGAATTCAACTTCAAGGGTGTGGAAGGTTGCCCGTTCTGGCTCTAGTGCGTATTCTTTAGACTTCTGAATCTTGTTGTAGAAACTGCTATCCATGTAAGTTGTGCCTCCGTACCATTCGCTGACATATGTTCAAAAAACAAAACACGCGGCAAGATGGCGCTCAAGTCCGCGTGTTTTTACTTATTTCCTGTGGTCGATCTGTGTACAACAATAACACCATATCGCCTTATCCCAACAACTATACCGTTAGTTTAAGCGGGGCTTAAATATCTGTCAAATGACAGATGTCTGCTTTTAACGATTATTCATCGCACTTGACTGCAGATGAGTGTAACATGAGTGAGCGTTGGGCGCGAGCTGTTGGATGCGCTAAATTTAGACTGACCAGTATCGAAGGAAGCGATCATGGGCGCAGCAGATCATCGAGAACAAGCTGGGCGCGGGCCAGTGCGCGCCGCGATTGTCACCGTCAGCGACAGCCGCACCCCCGAAACAGACGTGAACCGTCAATATCTAGAACAGCGCCTCGCTGAGATGGGGCATCTGGTGGTGGCGTATCGGCTCATCAAGGACGAGGCGGCGCAGGTAGAGGCCGTTCTGGACGAGCTGGCCGCGCAGCCCACCGTGCAGATTGTGCTCTTCAACGGCGGCACGGGCATCGCCCCGCGCGATACAACCTTTGACGTGATCAGCCGCAAGCTGCACAAGACGCTGCCGGGCTTCGGCGAGATCTTCCGCATGCTGAGCTATCAAGAGATCGGCGCGGCGGCCATGATGAGCCGTGCCGTGGCGGGCGTCTATCAGCAGACGTTGATCGTGAGCATGCCCGGCAGCCCACACGCTGTCCAACTGGCGACAGAGCGCCTCATCCTGCCCGAGATCAACCACCTCGCGTGGGAAATTGCCCGCAAAGACGGCTGAGGCGCGACGATGCAAATTGACTTTGACCTGCGCGTGAGCGGTGAAGAACACGCCGACCCTTACCTAGACCCAAGCGACTTAGAGATGCTGTTCAACGCCACTCGCGCCGACCTGTGCCACGCCATCGAGCGCAAGCTGGCGGGGCTGCGCTGCGCTGAACACGGGGCTGAGCCAGCCGTGCGCGTTGTCGTTAGCTATGACCGCGCGGCGGAACAGATGGACGTCAGCTACCACGTGGATGCCTGCTGCCAGCCTTTCCTGCTGCGTGTCGTGCAGGTGCTTCATCATATTGGCTAATTTTTTGTCTAACCTGACAAATTGTGGTGATTTTATCCCAAATTCTCGCAATTTCTGGCAAAGGCGTTACACTTTGCTACTGAGGGGCTACCTCGACTATGTACTCAACCTTCGCCACTGGACTAGTTTCATGAGAAAACGTCTCGTCTTGTTTATCGCTGCTGTCCTCGCGGGGATTCCACTTCTGCTGCTGAGCGCCCAAGAGCCGCCAACCTTGACCATCACCGGCGTGAACGCCTCTGGGCTGCCAACAGTGATCATCACAACCACTGTGATCGACTCGACAGGCCGCAGCGTGCCCGGCTTGACCGCCGCCGACTTTGAGCTGTCGGGCGCGTTCAGCGAGTTCGGGCGCGTCGTACAGGTCGAGACGACGGAAGACGAAGACGTGTCGTTCGCGGTTGTGCTGGTGATCGACGTCAGCAGCAGCATGGCCGGCCTGCCCTTCGAGCGCACCCAAGCGGCTGCCAGCCAGTTTGTCGATGGGCTGGGGCCGAACGACCCGGTGGCGATCATCACCTTTAGCAGCACCGTCCGCCAAGCGCTGGACTTCACGACTGACAAGGACGCCGTCAAGCAAGCCATCGATCGGCTGAGCTTTGGCGGGCAGACCGCCTTGTATGAGGGCGTAGCCGCTGGCGTGGAGCTGGCCGCGACCGCGCCCGTTGAGCGTCGGGCGGTGGTCGTCCTCAGCGATGGCTTCCAGTTTGGCGTCAACACCGACATCACCCCCGACACGCCGATTGAGCGCGCCCGCGTCAAAGGCGTGTCGATCTACACAATCGGCTTGGGCTGGGGCACGGATCGCCCATACTTGGAGCGGCTGGCGCGCGAGACGAACGCCACCTACAGCGAGTCGCCGACCCCAGCCGAGTTGAGTGCCATCTACACCAGCCTAGCCGAGTTGTTCCGCAAGCAATATATCCTGACCATTGAGGCGGATGTGCCCCTTGACGGCACGGAATATGCTTTCGGCCTGCGCGCCAACACCCCGCAGGGCGCGACGAACGTTGCTGAATCCGTCTTGCGCGCGCCCGTTCCGGTGCCGATCATCTTCTTCCCTGACCTGAGCGTGCCCATCGCCGAGACGACGACTATCACGCCCGAAATCCGCGCGGATGACGGCGTCGCCAGCGTCACGGCGGCGCTGGACGAGGCCGCGCTCACTGTGGTTGAGCGCGGCGTGCAGATCGACCCCGTCCAGTTTGCGCCGGGCCGCTACACGCTGACTTTCACCGTCACTGACCGCGACGGCGACGCCGGCACGGCTAGCACGCCCATAATCATCGCCGCGCTGCCCACGCCTATCACTATCGCGCTCACGCCGGCCACGGTCGTGCTCGACGCGCCCACTGTGGCGACGGTCACCGGCGAGGGACAAACCGAACTCGTGCGCGTCACCTACACGATCGGCGATCAGACCTTTGAAAGCGAAGACGCCGAGAACAGCTTCCCGTTCTTGATCGACCCGTTCACCCTGCCCGCGGGCGAGATCACCTTGCGCGCGACCGCCCTCAACGCTGGCGGTGTCACCTCTGAAGCTGAGCAGCGCCTGCTCATCGCGCCGCTGCCGCCCAGCGTCCGTGTGGAGGGCGTGGCCGATGGGCAAGCCGTCACCCAGCCGCTGACGATCAACGCCACGACGATCACCCAGCAGGGCGCAGAGCCGCGCGAGGCCACCATCTCTATCGGCGATCAGACCTTCCCGCTGCCGTTCACGCTCGACCCCGCCGACTTCCCGCCCGGCCCGCTCTCGCTGACGATCACCAGCACCGACAGCAGCGACCAAACCACCACCCAGACGATCACCGTTGAGATCCCCAACTTGGGCATTGAAGCCGCCGCTGACCCTGCCTTCACCGGCGAAGTCACGGAGCCGACGCAGATCCCGATCACAGTAGACACCCAGACCGAAATTGTGAGCGTGACCGTGACGATCAACGGGCAGATGTTCACGATCGAGCCGCAGGGCAACGTCGTCCCGCTGGTGATCGACCCGCAGGCGATCGGCGTCAACGGGGATTTCCTCGCGCTGGTGATGATCACTGACGCCAGCGGCAACACCACCGTGGTACAGGTTCCGTTCACCGTGAGCGGCATCCCAACCCCCACGCCTACGCCCACGAACACCTTCACCCCGACGGCGACGCCGACCCCGTCCAACACGCCCACGGACACGGCTGTGCCGCCCACGGACACGGCTGTGCCGCCCACCGACACGGCTGTGCCAACTGAGGCTGTTGTGATCGTCGTTGTGCCGACGGATACGCCTGTGCCGCCCACGGACACGCCCACGCACACAGCGACGGCCACCAACACGCCCGTGCCGCCGACCAACACGGCCACGCCCGACCTGAACGCCACCGGCACGGCTGTCGCGGTTGCCTCAACGGCGACTGCTGAGTTCCAGACGACCAGCACAGCGATTGTGATTGCCACCCAGACGAGCATCGCCGGGGCGACAGCGACGCGCGTTGAGTTCCTGGCCCGCGCTAGCGCCACCGCTGAGGCCAACGAACAAGCAACCGCGACCGCTGTCCAAAATGCCCTGCTGCAAGCGACGGCCAACGCCTTCATCACACAGACGGCACAGGCCTTCCAAGCGACGACCGCCGCCCGCGTCGTCACCGCCACCGCCGAGGCCATCGCCACCGCCACCGTCCAAGCGCAGGCCACGCGCGACGCGCAGGCCACCCGCACCGCCGAAGTTCAAGCTACCGCCAATGCACAGGCTACCAGCAGCGCCGAGGCGACGAACACCGCCATCGCGGACGCCACCAACGAGGCTCAGCTCAGCGCGACGCAGACCGCTGAGGCCGCGCCGACAGATACTGCCATCCCGCCCACGCTGGAGCTTACGCCAGAAACCACCGTCGAGGTGACGGAGGATGCCAGCCCCACCGCCGCCGCAATCGCCACCCTCACGCCTGTTCCGGGCTTGCAGCAGGGCGGCGATCAACCCCCGCCGCCGCAGATCGACGTGCTGCCTTACGTGGTGTGCGGCGGCGCGGCGCTGCTGCTCGTGGCGCTGCTCTTCCTGCTCTCACGGGCGCGCCGCGACGAATAACCAGCCTCAAACGCATTTGTCAACCCCCACTTTAGCAGTGGGGGTTTTTGTTTGCTAAGCCAGTGTTATCGCTACTATAAGAATTTCGCAAGAATCGTTGACATCTGCGCATGAATGGTGCTATATTGACAACGGGAATTAGCAGTCTGTGTTATTGAGTGCTAAACACAGACGCATCACACCGGATAACTATGGAGGTCAGTTATGAACATTCGTCCATTGGGTGATCGTGTCGTTGTTGAACCGATCGAGCAAGAGGCGACTACCGCAAGCGGCCTTGTGCTGCCGGATACCGCCAAGGAGAAGCCGCAGCAGGGCAAGGTGATCGCCGCGGGCAAGGGTCGTCTGGATGACGATGGTGAACGCATCGAGATGGAAGTCAAAGTCGGTGACACAGTGCTGTATGCCAAGTATGCTGGCACAGAGATCAAGATGGGCGACAAGAAGCTGCTCATCATGAAGGAAGCCGACATCCTCGGCATTGTCGAGTAAGCAACCCCGTTCGCAAATACCCCAAGCACGTACCATAAGGAGAGATTGAACAATGGCTAAGCAGCTCATTTTTAAAGACGAAGCTCGTCGTAAGCTTCAAGCGGGTGTGGACAAGGTCGCTAATGCCGTTAGCACCACGCTGGGGCCCAAGGGGCGCAACGTAGCGCTGGACAAGAAGTTCGGCGCGCCCACTGTCACCCATGACGGCGTGACCGTGGCCAAAGAGATCGAACTGGAAGACCCCTACGAGAACATGGGCGCGCAGCTTCTGAAGGAAGCCGCCACCAAGACGAACGACATCGCCGGTGACGGCACGACCACCGCGACCGTGCTGGCGCAAGCCATCGTGACCGAGGGCCTGAAGAACGTGGCCGCCGGTGCGAACCCGATGCTGTTGAAGAAGGGTATCCTGCACGCCGCTGATCTGGTCGCTAAGAACATCTTGGCGCAGGCCACCTCCATCGACACCAAGGAGGAGATTGCCAGCGTCGCCAGCGTCAGCGCGCAGGACGACGAGATCGGCAACTTGATCGCCGAAGTGATGGACAAGGTCGGCAAAGACGGCGTCGTGACCGTTGAGGAGTCGCGCGGTCTGGAGTTTGAGACCGAATATGTGGAGGGGATGCAGTTTGACCGCGGCTACATCAGCCCCTACTTCGTCACCTCGCCCGAGTCGATGGAGGCCATCATCAGCGACCCCGACATCTAGATCTACGACAAGAAGATCAGCGCCGCGCAGGACATTATTCCGATCCTCGAAAAGTTAATCCAGATCGGCAAGCGCGAGCTGGTGGTCATCGCGGAAGACGTGGACGGCGAAGCGCTGGCGACACTGGTGCTGAACAAGCTGCGTGGTATGCTCAACGTGCTGGCGGTCAAGGCTCCGGGCTTCGGGGATCGTCGTAAGGCCATGCTGCAAGACATCGCCATCCTGACGGGCGGCACGGTCATCACGGAAGAGACGGGCCGCAAGCTGGAGAGCGTGACGATCCAAGACTTGGGCCGCGCGGCGAAGGTCGTCGCCAACAAGGAGAACACGACGATTGTCGACGGCGCCGGCGACGAAGCGCGCATCAAGGGCCGCATTGCTGAAATCCGCAGCGAGATCGAGCTGAGCACCAGCGACTACGACAAGGAAAAGCTGCAGGAGCGCCTCGCCAAGCTGAGCGGCGGCGTGGCGGTGATCCGTGTGGGCGCAGCCACTGAGACCGAGCTGAAGGAGAAGAAGCACCGCGTTGAGGACGCCCTGAGCGCGACCCGCGCCGCCGTGGAAGAGGGCATCGTGCCGGGCGGTGGCGTGGCGCTGGTGAACGCAGTCGCAGCGCTGACCGACGTCAAGCTCGCCAACGAGGATGAAAACACCGGCGTGAACATCATGCGCCGCGCGCTGGAGATGCCGATGCGCAAGATCGCCAGCAACGCGGGCGAAGATGGCGCGGTCATCATCGAGACGGTGCGCCGCCTGCAGAAGGAAAAGAACAACCCGCGCATCGGCTACAACGTGATGACGAACGAATACGTCGACATGATCGAGGCCAAAGTGCCCGACCCGGCCAAGGTGACGCGCGGCGCAGTTGAGAACGCCGCCTCCATCGCCGCGATGATCCTGACGACGGAAGCGCTCATCACCGACATCCCCGAGCCGGAGAAGCCCGCCGCC
>DAOUBS010000237.1:0-21000 GCA_034432435.1 Anaerolineae bacterium | reverse complement strand
GTGCAAGCGACGCTAGGAGCGGGTGGAGGATTTTCGCCCAGAGTAACAGGCGAAGGCTGCTCAACAGGTTGCAAAACGCTGATCGGCGCTTCTAACAGGGGATGCGCGACGGCATCATGTGGCGTCAAACGTACTCCCGCGATCACATCCTGTGTTAGTTGATTGCCCACAAGCGCCATCTGGTAATTCCCACCATCCAAGACGAAAGAGAGCCCATCAATCCCTCGGCTCCAGTCGGCGATGATAGCGTTTTTGCTGTCCGTTAGTTGACCAAAAGTGTTGACGCCAGCAAAGTTAGCGGTCACAGTGAATGGCTCATCTGTCTGGCTCCCGAACGTTAAGTTGGCACCGGGTGTAGCTGGGCCAAGCTGCAATGCGCGCTCTTGGTTAAGTGCCAGTGAATTACCCTCGACGAACTCAACGAGTGTATCCAACCCATTCAGTTCTGGCAGGGCACGAATGACCACTTGCCCTTCACGAATCCCTTCTAGGCGTTCTACTGTTAGGGTGTGGGGACCACTGTTGGGCGCGATGCGCAGCTCGAGCGCGCGCACACGCGGATCGTATTCGCTGAAGACGATCGTTTGAGTTTGGTCGGTTAAGCGTACTCCCACACCGCTTAGTTGTAACGAGATAACACCGCTGGTGTCTGCAGGTAGGTTAATCATAACGTCGATGGCCGGTGAAATGTCATCAAGTCGAATTGGGGTGTTGTCCTGCGCGTGTGTAACGCGGACAACGCTGATGAGAAGAACGACATAGGTCAGCCAAAGCCACGGTTTGTTCATGAGATCACTCCTTGTACGATAAATGAACTGAACTGAGATGTGGCCAACACGCTGCCATCCGCTAGGACCGCCAGCGCATGGGTATGCCACTGCTCATCGAGCCAATTTAAGCCGTCTTGGCTTCCCATGAGCAGACCAGCTTTTGCGTAAGCCTCAGCGTAAACGATAGACGGATGAATGACGCTGAGGGTAAGGATGTCGGTTTGGGCAGGTCGCCCGGTGCGTGGGTCGATCAAATGATGTTGAACTTGGCCGTTGCTATCCCGCCAACGGCGATAGTCTGTGCCGCTGGTGGCGATCGACTGATCACGCAACCTCACATGCAGCAAAGGTGCTTCTGCGAAAGGATCAGCGATGGCTACAATCCATCCAGCTTGGCCAGTTGGCGCGCCTTGTGCTACGATATCGCCGCCAAAATCCATCAGAGCGGGCAGGGAAATCGCTGATTGTTGCAGCAGATGTTGGGCTGCCCATCCTTTGCCAATGCCGCCCAAGTCAAGCGCACTGTGAGCAGGAATTCGCGCGCGCTGCGCCGCGGTGTCGAGTTTCAAGCAGCGCCAATCTGGAACGGCATGAGCCGCCGCCGCATGCGCACTGTCTAGCCCTGTATCGAAGCTGCGATCATATCCGATTGCGGTCAGAGCGTTCAGGACGAACGGGTTGAACAGCCCGTCCGTTAGTAGCGACATATGGCGCGCTGTCCGCAGTGCTTCCCATAAGACATCGCTTACGTTCACCCAAGTGCCTGCTTGAGCGTTGAAGCGCATCAGTTCGCTAGCAGGCCGAAAGCGCGATAGGCATGTTTCTAGCGCCTCTACCTGTGATGGCAATGTCTCGAGAAACGTCCGAGCCGCTGGACCCTCATCGGCCACTTGAACTTGAATGGTTGATCCCATCGCGCGCCAAGCGCGAACAAGAACACTCATCGGTGTGACCCTAACGGCTAGAACCACTGCGCACCACTACAGGGGCAGGGGCGCTGACGATGTTTGACGGTGGTTGGCTGACGACAATCGGCTGCGGCTGCGCGATCACCGGCATAGGCGGTTGTATGACACTGACGGCTGGGCCGCTGCTGACCCCAGGCACGCTGACCGCAGGTGAAGCGCTCTGCGTTTGGGGGAGCGGCTGCGGGGTGCTGGGTCGGCGTAGCACAACGAGATTAGGCGCTTGGTGCTTAATAGTCCGTGTTGGCGTAGCTTCTAAGAGATTGATGGTTGTGGCGGTGATGGTTGTGGCGGGTATGATCGCTTCTTCGAGCGGGGCAGGTGTACCCGTTTCTTCAGGGATGGGAGCGAAGCGCGCGGCGTCGATCCATGTGAGGCTCTGCGCGCTAATGATCGTTGCGATAGTGGTTCCCCCCACCAGTAGAGAGCGAATTAGAAGCTTGCGGCGGCGTTCGTCGGCGCTGTGTGCAGCACTCATGGGGCTTCTCCTTGTGCAACATAGATAACCTATGCTGCCACAATAGCGGAGGTGGCGCGTCTGTGCATAAACAGTTTCTCAAACATATCCTAAATCTATGTAAACTCTGTATGCAACTGCACCGCTGGAAGTTGTATCTTTTTGTTACAGGCAAGAGGACTTGAGATGCCAATCGCTGTGATCCACGCCGATTGATCAGCTAAGTCATGGGCGCCTTAGCTGGTGGACGGCAGTGTCATTACTCCATCTCCAACAGAACGCACGCGAATGTAGGTATCTAGCTCGGCATACTTATATTCTATTCAATTAGGATATGGAATCATGCGACTGTGTGCCTGTATCCCTATTTAAATTTAAGTTAAATGGACATGGTGGTCTAACGCCGAGTTTTTGGGAGTAACAGTGGCTTAGACGGACATACTCGATGCCCGAATGCAATCGCTCGAGTTTGTCAAACATGTCGATACAGTCGAATAGCGTCCTGCGTGCCTGCTGACGTGAGGTGAATCTGCCCCTTGAGATCGCTCAACTTGACTGTTGCGAAGGGGGTTACATCACCATCCCACCATCAACGACCAGAACTTGGCCGGTGATGTAAGCGGCGTCGTCGCTGGCGAGAAAGGCGACTGCTTTCGCAACGTCCTCAGGTGCGCCTTGCCGCCCTAGAGGGATGGCCTCAATGGCCTTCTTCAAGATGTCTTCGCTGAGGGCGGCCGTCATATCACTGGCGATGAAGCCAGGCGCAACGGCGTTTACTGTGACGCCGCGCGAGGCGATCTCTTTGGCGAGCGCCTTCGTGAGGCCGATCATGCCGGCCTTGCTCGCGGCGTAGTTCGTCTGCCCGCCGTTGCCGGCGATGCCGACGACGCTCGTGATGTTGATGATGCGCCCGCTGCGCTGCTTCATCATGCCGCGGCTGGCGGCCTTGCTGCACAGCCACGCGCTGCGCAGGTTGGTGTCGATCACCGCGTCGAAGTCGTCTGGCTTCAGCATCATGATCACGTTGTCGCGCGTGATGCCCGCGTTGTTGACGAGAATATCGACTTTGCCGAAGGCGTCAGTGACGGCTTTAAAGAGGGCGTTCACCTGTTCGGGGTCGCTCACGTCCGCTTGAACGGCCAGCGCGTCACTGCCAGCTGCTCGAATGGCGGCAACGACTTCTTCAGCGGCGGCGGCGCTTGCGTGGTAGTTCACTGCGACTTTCGCGCCGTGGCTGCCCAACTCAAGCGCGATGGCGCGGCCAATGCCGCGGCTTCCGCCGGTCACAATGGCCACTTTCCCGTCAAATTTGCCCATTTTGTCTCGTCCTTGTGTAGTCCTTGTCCTGATGTAATAACCCATGCGTCATACTGAGGCTACGGGCTGCTGCCGCCGACCCAGCCGAGGAAGATGATCTGCCCCCGTAGGTCAGAGGTGAGGTTGACCGCGTCAAAACCGCTGGGCGACGCGCTGTAGAGGTCAACCCGCCCATCGATGCGCGGGTTGACCCCTGTAAACGCGACAAAGCGCCCGTCAGGGGCATATTGTGGGTTGCACATGCTGGGGGGCGGGTTGCCGCGCGCGATGAAGTCGAAATTGGGATCCACAACGCGCACGCCGTAGGGGCAGACGCCCCCTACACCACCGATCGCCAGCCGCGTTCCGTCGGGGGACCATGCCGCGCTCATGCCAAACCGTGGGAACACGAGGTCATCGCGTCGTTCGCGGATGATCGTGCCGTTGACGGTCATCAGGACGAGATCTGTGGCGGTGGTGGTGGCGCGCTGGAAGAAGACCAGGCTGCCATCGCGCGTCCACGCATCGGCGAGGTAGAGGCTATCCTCATCGCCTGTGGCTACTACGCGTCTTGGGATGAAGCGGTCAACGTCGGCGAGGTAGAGCTGACGCTGGGGGTTGAGCAGGTCGAGCTGGTCACCGCCGGCGACCACAAACTGACGGTTGTTGATCCAGCGCACTGGCTCGGTCGTGTAGACATCGCCCACTTGGTTCAGCGTGTTGCGCTGGAAGTCGTAGACGAACACTGTGCCGCCCTCCGGCTGCGGGTCAGTCAGGGCGTCGCAGGCGTCCGCCTCGCCGGGTGTCCACGTGGGGCAGGTCAAGCGGTCGGAGACGAACGCGATGTAACGACCGTTGGGCGACCAGACGGGGTAGAAGTCGTAGGCGCCGCTGTTTGACAGATTGACTCGCCCGCTACCTTGACTGTCGTAGAGGAAGATGTCGAGCGCGTAGCCAGTGTCGAGCGTAACGGCGATCTGTGAGGCGTCTGGCGACCACACGGGCAGACTGTTGATGCCGCGTTGAGCGAGCGAGGGCATGGCAGCGATCCGACCGCCCAGCCCAACGCGCAAGTTGAGCATGTAGAGGCCATCCAAGCGCATATAAGCCAGCCCAGAACCGTTGGGCGCGGGGAAGATCTGGCTGCCAGTGCTAGAGTCCAAAGTGATGATCGGGGTGCGGCTGTTAGGCTGACCGGGGGTGACGTAGTAGACGATGAGCTGATTGTTCTCAGGGCTGGGGGTGGAGATGTTGGTGATGGTGGTGCGGTCGTTGCTGTTGGCGAACACGATCAACGGCGTCGTGAGGTCCCCGCGCAGGCTGGCGGGAACCTCCACGCGCTGCCAGTTGTCGAAGATGAAGCCAACGGTTGGCTGGGGCGTAATCGAGGGGGTGGGGGTGACGCTGGGCGTCCACGTTGCGGTCGGCGTGAGCGTAGCTGTTGGGGTGAGGGTAGGCGTCGGCGTGAGCGTAGCTGTGGGTGTGACGGTTGGCGACGGTGTGATAGTGGCCGTCGGCGTAACAGTGGCCGTGGTCGTAGGAGTAGCTGTTGGCTCGGCGGCTGGACTGCACGCTGAGGCAACTGCCATGATAACCGCGATGAACGCCCAGTGGAGGCGACGTTTTGTCATAATCCCTGTCTCGATTCGATTACAGTTGTTCAGCGCTGCGGTCAGGCTCGCTTAGGGGCGGCCTGTTTGAGCACATAGTACGACCCGCGCTTCTGACCCATTTTCAATAGGATGCCCTTCTTGACAAGGTCTACCAGATCACGGCGAATCGTTTCGCTGTGGATTTCTTGGAACTGGGCTTGCAAATCGCTGTTAGTCAGCCGCCCGGAGGCGCTCTCTAGCAGCATAGTCAGCGCGCGCTCTTGGCGCGGGTTCAGGTCATGATTGGCGGCTAGGTCAGTCAGTGAGATGTCAGGGGGGGGAGGGGCGACGGCTGCTTCCTCACGCGAGTTGTACAGCACCACTTGGAATCCCCCGGCGCGTTCGATGAACTCCGGCGCGCGCAGCCCATGAGACTGCATCAGCTCGATCACGCGATCCACCCCATATCCCAGCCGCTCGATGTAGAGCATGTCCGATAGGATCTGCACGATGATCGGGTTGCGGCTGAAGCGCTCGTCTTTGAGGTTTTCGAGCGTCATATATCCGGGCAGGCCGCCGGGGCTGTGCACCTCAAAGCGGTTGGTGAACACCAGCACACGGATGTAGTCCCCCGCGATGCTGTAGTCCCGATGAGCCAGGGCGTTGATGATCAGCTCGCGGGCGGCTTCCATCGGGTATTCGTACTGTTCTTCGCGCGCCATTGCGTCCCCCAAGCGAACGTCGCGTCTCAGGTGCGCGCGCAAGAAGGGTTCAATGTGACGAATTTGATCGATCAGCGTGCCGGTGATGTCTTGGCGAGTGTGGGTGTCGGTCATGACTGTGCCGTTAAAGCGCACCGCGGAGATTGTCGCGCTGCGCACGAAGCGCTGCGGGTCTTTGCCGAACAGTAGGATGCCGGCGTAAGTGGGGCGGAGCGTGCCGCCGACGTCCACCAAGCAGCCGCGTTGCAGCAAGAGCGATTCAGCCGTAGCGGCGCTGTACCCTGTGAGGCTAGCCGCGTACTCGTTGACCTTGTGCCAGTTAAGATCACTGCGGTTTGCGCCCTCGACGGGGGTGCTCTCGAACGACAAGGCCCCGCGCAGCATCATCAAGCGCCGCAGCTCACGGCTTGGCAGGTTGGTGATCTGCGAGGTGTGGTAGACGACATAGCGCCCGGCGCTGGTGGCGTAGACGTGCGGCATACCGGCTGGCACGTGGACGATCACCTTGTGGTCGACGATGCGGGGCAAGGGCAGGATGAGCGGCGGATCGAGCGTCAAGGCCGCCGCTAGCACGCGATCGATGATCGTTTCTCCATCGGCAGAGCCGTCCAAGTGCACGTGGAGCATTCCACCTTGGTAGTTGGCAAGCCCCGCGAGCGCTTCTTCGAAGTCAGTGTTGGACGCCTGCGCTGTCAGTGTGTAGGGCACTCGCGCAGGGGTGGGGATGGAGGTGGTCATTGCGCTTAACTTTCGTCGTCTGCCTCACGCTCAGCCGCTTGAAGGTCACGCTGGCGCTGTTCAGGCGCGGAGTGCAGCATGATCTCCATGACTTCGTCCATGTGCCTCACAAACGTGATGTTGACATCGCGCAGGGCAGACCTCGGTATATCGACTAGGTCTTTGCTATTATCCGCCGGGAGGATGATATTGGCAATTTGGCGGCGACGGGCAGCCAGCACCTTCTCTTTAATGCCGCCAACGGGCAGAACATACCCGCGCAAGGTGATCTCGCCGGTCATCGCATAGTCAGCACGGACTTTTTGTTCGGTGAACGCGCTGATGATGCCGGTGGCCAGCGCAATTCCTGCGGAGGGGCCGTCTTTGGGCACACCGCCTTCCGGCAGGTGCACGTGGACGTCGTAGTTTTCAAAGTCATCTACGGGCACGTCAAGATCAATTGCTTTGGAGCGCATGAACGAGAGCGCAGTCTGAGCGGACTCTTGCAAAACGTCGCCAAGCTGCCCCGTGAGCGTGAGCGTGCCTTTGCCGGGCAGCAGCGTCACTTCGATGATCTGGGTGTCGCCCCCGCTGGGTGACCACACCAGCCCCGTTACCAACCCCACGCTGTCCTCGCGGTTCACGCGCGATTCAATGATGTAGGGAGCGCCGAGGTATTTCTCAACCAGCTTGGGTGTGATCCGATGGGGGTAGGGGCGCTTGGCGGCCACCAACCGCGCCAGCTTGCGGCAGATGTTGGCAATCTCGCGCTCAAGGCCGCGCACGCCCGCCTCCAGCGTGTACTGGCGGATGAGTAGTTGGATGGCGTCGGTTTGGAAGGTAATCTTGCGCCGCGCCAGCCCGTGCGCGCTGAGCGCCTTCGGGATGAGGAAGCGGCGGGCAATCTCTACCTTTTCTTCCTCGGTGTAGGGGCGGAACTCGATCACCTCCATGCGATCCTCCAGCGCGGCAGGCAGCGGATCGAGGTCGTTGGCGGTGGCGATGAACAGCACCTGCGACAGGTCGTAGGGCACTTCGAGATAATGATCCGAGAAGGCAGTATTTTGTTCAGGGTCGAGCACTTCCAACAGTGCGGCGGCGGGGTCTCCACGGTAGTCCTCGCTCATCTTGTCGATCTCATCGAGCAGCAGCACCGGGTTCACCGTGCCCGCTTGTTTCATCGTCTCAATGATACGTCCCGGGAGCGCGCCAACATAGGTGCGGCGATGGCCGCGAATTTCGGCCTCATCGCGGACGCCGCCCAAGCTCACGCGGACGAACTCGCGCCCGAGCGCTTTGGCGATGGTCTTGCCGAGCGAGGTCTTGCCGACGCCGGGCGGCCCCACGAAGCACAAGATGGGCGTGCGCATCTTCTTCCCGGCCAGCTTGCGCACGGCGATGTGTTCCAGCACGCGCTCTTTGACCTTCGGCAGGCCGTAATGCGCCTGCTCTAGCACTTTTTCAGCGTGGCGCAGGTTCAAGTTGTCGCGGCTGGCCTTGTTCCATGGCACGTCAATTAACCACTGGATGTAGGTGCGGATGACGCCTGCTTCAGGGGACATGTAGGGCATCTGCTGAAGGCGGCTCAGCTCGTTCATGGCGCGCGCTTCAATCGCGGCGGGCATCCCGGCTGCTTGGATGCTGGCGCGCAGTTGAACGATCTCGGCGGCGAAGGGATCCGCCTCGCCGAGTTCGCCTTGAATGATGCGAAGCTGCTCGCGCAGGTACGCTTCGCGCTGATTGTTGGACATATCGCTCTGCACGCGGATGTTGAGTTCGTTGTGCGCTTCGAGGGTCGCTAGCCGATTGACTAACTCGCGCAGCAGCAGCGCGATACGCTGATCAACCTCCAGCGTGTTCAGCAGTGTGAGCTGCTGATCGATTGGCAGGTTGAGCGTCGCGGCGATCATGTCAGTGAGGGCAGCAGCGTCGTCTGTCTCGATGATGACCTCAGCGGCGCTGGCTGGGATGTTTTCATCCAGCAGCACCATCTGACGATACAGGGCGACTAACTCGCGCAGTTTGCCTTTGACGATGGGCAGCTCAGTCACCTCGCACACATAGGCGCTGGGAATAGCAGCCTCCTCTTGGATTTGCGTGAGCTGCACGCGACGCAGCACTTGCAGCAGCAGGTAGGTCTCTGAACTACTGCGCTGGATGTTCATCACGCGGGCTTCAACTGCGATGCTTTGTCCCGCAAGAGCATCACCGTGGGCAGCAATGAGCCGATCACGCGGGCGAAGCTGCGCGATCAAAGCCGTTTGGTGCGTGCTGTCTAAACGCAGCGTGACGATCTGATGCGGCAGCAGAACACGGTCAGTCACTGTGAGGATGGGTAGTTGATCCACCTTCAGTCTGCTGGGGCGTTCCAGCCGCTGACGGGGCTTATTGCTTGGCTTCGTCAAGGAAGCTCCTCAATCGTTGTTTAATGGGTTTGATCTGCGCTGTTAGTGTAGAGCATCCGTCAGTGATGTACAGTCCGATTTACAACCGAAGGTTGCCTCTGGGAAGCTCTGAGGCGATCCGATACACTGGCTGATGCACACCAGTGCTGCAAGCGATGGAGTTGTCTATGAAATTATCGATTGGGCTAACGCTGCTGGCCGCTTTGATCGGCTTTGGGTTGGTGGCTGCTGCGGGGCGTTTTCTGCTCGTGCCCACTGGCGAGACCATTGTCATGGCCGAGTTCGCCCATGCGCGCATCACCCCCAACGCCGACGGTGAGGACGACATCACGACGTTCCGCTATGAACTGCGGCGCAACGCTGAGGTGACCTTGACGTTTACCAGCGCCGAGGGGCAAGTTTTCACGTTCCGCGAACACCAGCCGCGCATCGCCGGTGAGTACCGCGTGCCGTTCAGCGGGGTAGTGGGGGGCTTCGTCTTGCCTGGTGAGCGGTTCATCAACACTGTCGAGCGCCGTCTGATGCCCAACGGGGTTTACGCGTGGACGCTGCAAGCTGTGGACGAAGCAGGGACGCTCAGTGAGCGCAGCGGCACGCTGGAGATTGCTGAGGCGGACACCGCGCTGCCGCTTATCTCGTCGTTCAGCATCGGGCCGTCTACTTTCAGCCCGAACCAAGACGGCATCGCCGACCGCGTCAACATTGAGGTGTATTTGGAGAAAGAGGCGACACTGCGCGTGTACCTGCTAGACGCGAACGGCGTCGAGATACCGATTGCGGCCCGTCGCGGGGGGCGTCTGCCCGGCGAGGCGGGGCGTCACATCTTCGACTATGAGGGTGGCGTTGACCTCGGCGCTGACCCACCGCCCGACGGCACGTATACGGTGATCGCTGAGGCGCAGGACGCTGTGGGGCAGCGCGTCACGGCCAGCGCCAGCTTGACGATTGAGCTGGGGGGCAAGCCGCGCGCAGAGATCGTGCCGCAGGTGCAGGGCGTAGATGTCGTCTTCGTGTCGATGCCCTATGAAGAGCGCTTCGCCAGCGATTTTGACGTGCTAGGCGACCTCGTGCCGCCGCCTGACGACCCGCAGAGCCTCGCATTCAGCAGCATCACGATGCCGTTGGGCGACATGCTGGTGTTCATGTTGACGGTGGAAAATTACAACAACGTGCCGATCCGCACGACGTATCCGCCACCCGGAACGGTCTATCAGCAGTCCCAGTCAGCGGCTTCACTGGGCGCGTTTGAGTCGTCTGGCGCGTGGCGGGTAGGCATTCAGTGTGAGACGTCGCGGATGTCCTTCCCGTATCGCTGGGCGTTGGGCAGCCCTGAAACGCTCATGCCGATCCCAGACCCGCGTGATGGCACGGTGCACTACTACGTCCCGCCGAACTCGCGCGTAGTGGTGTGGGGCGGCATTCGCTTCACGGATGTCGAACGCCGCCAAAACCCACAGCGCTGTTGGGCCGGCCTCATCCAAGAGGACGTGGAGGTGAGCCTGCGCAACAGCTATGTGGGCGCGCGCGAGATCGAACTGGTTGATCCGGATGCAAATAACCCCACAGAGCGCTAAACTTAGGTGGGTATGACGGTCTATCGGGGGAGGCGCACATGAATCGCTGGCCGCTGTTCTCACTGCTGCTGATGATCTTGACGGGCTGCGGCGCGCTAGCTAGCCAGTCAGCGGGGCCGACGCCGCGCCCGACCGCCACGGTGACGCCAATATCTACCCCGCTGGTGTATCCTGCAACGCCGCAGCCTGTCGGCAGCCGCAGTAACCCACTGCGCTGGGTGATGGTTCCCTCTGACCCGCAAGCCGCGGAGCCGCTGCGCGCTGCCTTTAGCGCGCTGCTGAGCGACGGACTGGATGCTGTCGTTGAGGTGGAGCTAGTCGCCACGATGGGTGACGTGATTGAACAGGTGTGTACGCCCTCGCTTGAGCAGGTGACGATGGGCACGGTAGACGCGCTGGGCTACGCGATTGTTCGTGCGCGCGGCTGCGCGAACGCAGCCATGCGATTTGTGAACGGCTCAAGCGTTGGCGATGAAATTTTGATCGTGACGCGCCAAGCTGAGTCGTTAGAGGCGGCACGTTCTCTGAACCTGCCGTTCTGCCGCTTGAACAGCGCTGATGTTGAAAGCTGGGTGCTGCCGACGCTGCTGCTGCGCACGCTGCGTCAAGATGAAAGCGTGCTAGGGCAGCCGCTGGATCGCCGCAGTTACACCGAGTCGCTGCGCACGATTGGCGGGGGCGGCTGCTGGGGGGCTGCTGTGCCCGCGCGAATCTACAACTCGCTGCGGGCCGCGAATGATCCTTTAGTGGAGGGGATGCGCGTGCTGGAACGCACACCGCGGCTGCCTTACGGGGTGGTGATGATTCCCCCAAGCGTGCCGCTGGAACTGCAAGCGAGACTCATTGCGATGCTGGAGGATGAGACACAAGCGGCTGTAGGGGGTGGCTCCACAGCCGAGGCAACCCCTGATCCTGACGCTGAAGCCACGCCCGAAGCTGCGCCAGAGGCCACGCCTGATGTGACGGTTGGTTCAATCCGTGCGCTTGCTGAAGCGTTCTTCGGCGATTTTCAATTAGTTATAGTGGACGAAACTGATCTCGCAGCAGTAGATCGGTTCTTCACCCAGACGCAGCTAGACTTTGCACGGCTGGGGCGCTGATGCCGACGCTAGCAGTCATTGTCGTCACGTGGAACTCGGCGCACGAGATTGAAGGGGCGCTGCGCAGCTTGCTGGATGATCTGGAGCGCGAACGCATTGATCATCACGTGCTGGTAGTGGACAGCGCCTCAAGCGACGACACGGTGGCCTTCGTGCGCGAGCGCTTCCCCAGCGTGGAGGTGCTAGCGTTGACAGTCAATGTCGGTTTTGCGCGTGCGAACAACATCGGCATGCGCCACCTCGGCCTTGACCGCACCGAGCCGCTGGCCCCGTTTGTGCTGCTGCTCAACCCTGACACGGTTGTGCTGCCCGGGGCGATTCGTCAGCTTCTTGCAGCGATGGAGGTCAGCGGGCGCGTGGGCGTGGTGGGGGCGAATTTGCAGTTCGGGAATGGTTCGTTTCAGCATGGGGCGTTTGGCTTCCCCGGCTTGCGGCAGCTTTACGCTGAATTTTTCTGGCTTCCCGGTCGTTGGCGAGAGGGACGCTTCAACGGTCGCTACGCGCGGGCGCAGTACGCGGGCACAGCGCCGTTCCGCGTCGATTTTGTGCTGGGGGCATGTATGCTGCTGCGCTCAGAGGTGATCGCAGGAGTGGGCTTGTTCGACGAAGCTTTCTTCATGTACTGTGAAGAAGTCGACTGGCAGTGGCGCATCCGCCGCGCGGGGTATGAAATCGTCTGCGCCCCAGCCGCGCACATCGTGCATTTGGGGGGGCAGAGCACGTCTCAGGTCAAGGCGCGCAGCGTGCGCAACCTATGGGACAGTCGACTGCTGTTGTATCGCAAACACTACCCGTTCTGGAAGTGGCAGGCGGCGCGGCTGCTCGTGTGGATCGGCATTGCGCGTCTTCGGGCGCGCTGGAAGCGTCAAGGCGGGGCGAGCGATGTACTCGCGGCGTATGACCACGTGATGGAGGCAGCGCGTTCGGGATGAAGCGGCTGTGTGGCATTGTCATCGCTCAGAACGAAGCGGCGCATATCGCCGACTGCTTGAAGAGCCTTTCGTTCTGTGATGGGCAGTTGGTGGTGGACGCCTTCAGCGCGGATGAGACGGTCACGCGGGCGCGCGCGGCTGGCGCAGAGGTGATCCAGCGAGAATTTGACCACTTTGCTGGTCAGCGCAACGCAGCGCTGGACGCGGTGCGCGGTCAGTATGAGTGGGTGCTGTTCCTCGACGCGGATGAGCGCATCCCGCCCGACCTTGCAGAAGAAATCGCGCAAGCGGTGCAAGAGACATCCTACGCAGGGTATCGCATTCCGCGGCACAACTATCTGTTCGGGCGGTTGACGCGCGGGGCGGGGTGGTATCCGGACTATCAGACGCGGCTGCTGCGAGTGGACGCAGCGCACTATGACCCTGAGCGCAAGGTGCACGAGGTTGTCGTGCTCAACGGTGCGCTTGGTACGCTCTCGGCCCCGCTTATCCACTACAACTACGCCGACGTGGCCCACTTTCACCGCAAGCAGCGCCGGTACACGCGCTATGAGGCGCTGATGTTGTATGAGGCGGGCGTCCGACCTAAGCCGCACAATTACCTGCTACAGCCGCTGCGTCAATTTCGCTGGCGCTTCTGGACGTTGAAAGGCTACCAAGACGGGCTGCATGGGCTGCGCCTGTCACTGCTCATGGCGTGGTATGAGTGGCGGAAGTATGTGCTCTTGGAGCAGATGTGGCGCAGCAGGGGCGCTGCTGCCAGCGCCCCAGAGCATTAATCACCTAGTCAATCTGTGGATCGATCACCCCATAGCCGCCGTTGCTGCGCTTGTAAAGAACGTTGATGCGGTTGCGTTCGGCGTGGTGGAACACGAAGAAAGAGTGCCCCAGCAGCTCCATTTGTTCGATGGCCTCGTCCTCGGTCATGGGTGAGACGGGCACGACTTTACGCCGATAGATGCGCGGCTCGAGCTGGTCGGCGTCTGGGGCATTTGCGATTTCTGACTCCAACTCCTCGGGCGCGTCTTCTGCAAGGGTGAGTTCCTCAAGGGTGGCCATGAAGCGGCCGGCGCGCTCGCGGCGGTCTTTGCGTTTGCCCTTGAAACGGCTGATGCGGCGGTACATGTTGTCTAAGGCTTCGTTCACCGCCGCTTGAACATCATTCAAGAGGTTATCGCCTGCATTGATGTTCTTCTCAGCGCGCAGAATCGCGCCGCGGGCGTGGCGCACGGTGATTTCAGCGCTGATCTGATCTGGCCCGCGGTGGGCTTTCTGCTGCTTCAAGTCAACGGTGACGTTGCTAATGTTAGGCAAATAACGGTTTAGTTTAGATAACTTTTCATGGATATACTTTTCCATCGCGCCGGATACTTTGATGTTTGTGGCGTTTATCTTCACATCCATGATCTTACTCCTTACGTAGATGAACTAATCACTGCCGCTGTAACTGTTACCGCGTAGAGCTGGCCGCTCCCGGCTTGCACAAGCGCTTCCGCACACGCCGCGAGAGTGGCGCCGGTGGTGCATACGTCGTCAATGAGCAGCAGGGTTTCACCGTGGAAGCGGGTGGTGCATCGAAAGGCGTCTGCAACATTTCGCATCCTTTCTGTGCTGGATAATCCCACCTGCGGCTGCGTGTCGCGCTCGCGTTGGAGTGCTTGTGTGAGGGAGGGAATCGTCAACCTCGCCGATGCCTCCTGTGCTAGCAGCTCACTTTGATTATAACGCCTTTTTCGCAGGCGTTCAGGGTGGATTGGCACGGGGAGGCAAGCGGTGGGTTGCCAGCCAAGCGCTGTCACCACGGCAGCGAGGCGCGCGCCAAGCTGCGCGGCGATGGCCGGGTTGCCGCTATATTTGAGGCTGTGCACGGCATCGCGCAAGATGCCGCGGTGGAGCGCTGTGGAAGCGATGCTGTTGAAAGGAACAACGTTGCGCTGCACAATGTCGAGCGGCAGGCTGGCGAGTTCTGCGGCACAGCGTTCACACCATAACGTGTCAACTTGCCCGCAGTGTTCACAGCAGGGTGGGTAAAGCAGGTCAAGCGCGTGGTCGAACAACCTGCGCAGATAAAAAAGCCCGGCGTGAGGCCGGGCAGATGAGGGTGTCAAGGGACTACCACGCGCCTCCGCTAGGGGTGTTCATGATGCGCAAGACGGCAGGCCCCAACAGCACCACCCAGATTGACGGGAAGATGAGCAGCACCATCGGGATCATCATCTTGACGGGCGCTTGCTGGGCTTTTTCCTGTGCGCGCTGGCGGCGCTTGACGCGCATCTGATCGGACTGCACGCGCAGGATCTTCGACATGCTCACACCGAGCTGCTCGGCTTGGATGATGGCTGCTGTAAAGCTGTTCACATCGGGCACGTCCATACGCAGCGCCATATCCTTGAGGGCGTCACGCCGCAGCTTCCCTAGCTGGATTTCGCGCAGCACGCGGCCAAACGCCAGCGCCAGCTCGTTGTCCCATTTTTCGTAGACTTTGCCCATCGCAGCGTCGAAGCCTAGACCAGCCTCAACGCAGATGACGAGCAGATCGAGCGCGTCGGGCAGGGCTTTCACGATGGACTCTTGACGCTTGCGGATCTTGCTGTTGAGCGAGATCATCGGGAAGTAGTATCCCATCAAGACGCCGCCGCCGGTGAACGCGATCAACTCAGTGAAGCCAGATTGGCGCACGATGGCCAACAGCAAGCCCAAACCGCCTAGCATGACTGTCCACACGATTCGCTGAAGCATGAACGCTGCTGGATCGGTTGTCTGGCCAGCCAGTTCCAGCTTGCGGCGCGCTTGTTCAAGCTGTTCCTGCGGTGTGAGGTTGTTCACCAAACGTGAAAGAGCTGCCACGAGTGGAATGATCACACGATCACGGAAAGAGAGCTGCTCTTCGATGTCTTGCAGCGATTCTACGGTTTCGTTGCGTTCGGCGTACAACGCGAGGCGCTCTTCCAATGGGTCAACCTCGCGGCGTTCGCGCAGGCCGTTGTAGACCATCAGCACGATGACCACGACGATCAGGCCAACAACCCCGAGGACAAGCAGTGTTGAAGTCTCCATAAAGCCTTCCCTAACAATATTCAGATTTCAATGTCAACGATCTTCTGAATGACGGCAGTTCCGATGCCGATCAAGGCAAGGCCTGCGCCTAACATCGGCCAGCCGCACGCGCGGTTGGCGAACATATCTCCCATGTAGCCCGGGCTGGCAAGGTTCAAAAAGAGCGCCAGCCCGATCGGCAAAAAGCTGATGAGGTAGCCGGTGATGCGCCCTTGTGAGGTCAGCACGCGAATCTCACCTTTAAGCTTGATGCGCTCACGAATGGTAGCGCCGATCACCTCTAGAATCTCGGCAAGGTTGCCACCGACTTCACGCTGAATGTTGACCGCAGTGATGACGAGGTCAAGGTCCGGGCTTTCGACTCGCTCCAGCAAGTGGTCAAGGGCATCTGGAACGTCAATGCCGATTTGGACTTCCTTCACGACGCGGGCGAACTCGGTCTGAGTTGGTTCGGGGGCATCTTTGGCGATGGCTTCCATCGCTTGCAGCACGCTGTAACCTGAGCGCAGAGCGTTCACCCATAGGCTCAGCGTGTCTGGCAGTTGGGTTTCAAAAGCAATCATACGCTGGCTGATGAGCCGCCCGACGTAGAGGCGTGGGGCAAAAAAACCGATAGCGCCGGCGATAGTCGCCCCCATGATGTCCGGGGAGAGCAGATAGAAGATGCCGAAGCCGCCCACCGCACCTACCACGTGCGCCAGTGCGAACTCCGCTACTGTCAGCTTCAGATTGGCGCGTGCTAGCTTAACACGCCACGACTTGCCAAAGCGCCCGCGCCCCAGCGCGTCGTTGAGGGGTTTCAGCAAGCTGGTGCGTGCTGAATCTAGGTTCCTTGACCGTTGGTTGGTTTCTGTACTGCTGTTGATGAACTCAGACAGCTCAGTGCTGCTGCCGCTCTCAGTGAGATCCTCGATGCGTTTGTCGAGATCTGAACTTTCGCGGCGCGTCAGCACTAAGCCAGAGACGATGATGATCAAGGCGAGCAGCCCGCCAATTAAGATAATGATAATAGAAGGGTTTTCTAGCATATCCTAGTCCTACATTACATACGACATCAGAAAGATCGGAGTATGGATCGCTAATTAGCGACGCTGTCCGATCCCGAAGGTAGATGGCGGCAGGGAGATACCAGCGTCTTCGATGCGCTCGATAAACTTAGGACGGATGCCAGTGGCGCGAATTCGACCGATGATCTTTCCTTTTTCGTAGCCTGTCTGCTCGAACTCAAAAATGTCGGTCATGGTGATCATCTCACCTTCCATGCCCTGCACCTCGGTCACATTCATGACTTTGCGCGATCCATCGCGCAGACGGCTTTGCTGGATGATGCAGTCAACCGCGCTGGCGATCTGCTCCCGGATGGCGCGCACGGGCAGATCCATCCCTGCCATCAAGCACATCGTTTCCAAGCGCGAGATGGCATCGCGCGGAGAGTTGGCATGCAGAGTCGTGAGTGAGCCATCGTGGCCGGTGTTCATCGCTTGGAGCATGTCGAGGGCTTCACCGCCGCGGCACTCCCCTACCACAATCCGTTCAGGGCGCATACGCAGGCAGGCGATCACTAGGTCTTGGATGGTGACCTCGCCCTTGCCCTCAATGTTCGGTGGGCGGCTTTCAAGCGGCACGACGTGCTCTTGCTGGAGCTGAAGCTCGGCGGCGTTCTCGACGGTGATGATGCGCTCGTCGTTGGGGATGAAGCCAGACAGCACGTTGAGCAGGGTCGTTTTGCCAGAGCCTGTGCCGCCGGACACCACCATGTTGAGCCGCGCGATCACGCACGCCCGCAGAAAATCAGCGGTTTCTTGAGACATAGAGCCGAAGCGGATGAGGTCAGCGATGGTGAGGGGAGTTTTGCTGAATTTGCGGATGGTGATGGTCGGGCCGCACAGCGCAATTGGGCGAATGACGACGTGCACACGTGAACCATCGGGCAGACGCGCGTCTACCAGCGGCGAGCTTTCGTCCACCCGGCGGCCTAGTGGCGACACGATGCGGTCGATGATGCGCAGCACGTGTTCATCGTTCTCAAATGTGATGCCGGACAGGGTGACTTGCCCCTTCTGCTCGATGAAGATGTTCTTTGGGCCGTTGACCATGATTTCTGAGATGTTGTCATTGGCTAGCAGCATCTCTAGCGGCCCGAAGCCCGTAATATCCGCTACGATCATCTCGAAGAGCTTTTCACGCTCCATCTTGGCGAGCAAGATATTTTCCTCGGCGATCAAGCTGTTGAACAGTTCCTGAATTTGACGGCGAATCTCGTCTTTGTTGCGCATGTCAAAATCAGGCGGAATTTCTTGCATGAGCTTGTGCTGGATGCGGGCTTTCATCCCGGCGGTGTCACCGGGTTGAGCTGGCCGCTGAGTGCCAGCAGGCATAGGTTGCCGTTGGGGCGGATGTGGCTGTGCTGGGCGCGGCGGTTGACCTTGGCCTTGCGCCGGGCGCTGCGGTTGGTTGGGGTTGCTGCCTTGTCCCCCGCTACCCCCACTGCTCCCGCCTAAATTTCTCAGTAGTGACATGTGCGCTCCTCTACGGACACACTAGAACAAAACAGGTCATGAATTGAAAAGGCCAAAGAAACCGGACTTCTTGGGCGTGCCTTCTGTGATAGAGCTTACTGCATTTATGCCCATTAATTCATTAAAAAGTTGATCAGATAACTTGATCAATTGGGCGATGGGCGCGCGCGAGGTGTTGCGATCGCTAGCGATGACGGGCACGCCGCTGTTGATTGCCATCAAGATGATGCTCTCATCGACAACTGGGATGACCCCACTGAGGGGGCGCTTCAGATAGGCCGAGATCTTATCAGGCGCTGGCAGTATCTTGGTGGCTTTTTCGACAGCTTTGTTGAGCACGACGGCTGTTTTGGACTGTTCATAACCTGCGCTGTCGAAGACGTTCAGCATGAGGCGGGCGTTCTTGATCCCGTGCAGAGTTGGTGTTGTCACGAGTACTATCTTGGTGGCTAATTCAAGCAGCGGGATCGTGTTCGGATCGAGCGTGCTGCTGGTGTCGACGACGACGAAATCGTAGTAGTCGCGTACTTGGCGGATGATCTGCGCGACGATGTCAGGCACGCGCTCGCGCACTTCCGCCGCCACGCTGGGGGTAGATGGAGCCAACAGGACTTTCAAGCCGCTGTTGTGAGTCATCACGATGTTGTCGAAGTACTCCGCGTCAAGGTCGTTGACCTTGCTTGAGATTTCAACGAGGGTGTTCTGAGACTTCAAGTTGAGGAACGCGCCGCAGTCGCCAAACTCAAGCGAAGCATCGATCAACAGCGACTTGATCCCCTCTTTCATCAATCCTGAGGCGAGGCTGGTGGCGATAGTCGTTTTGCCGCTGCCGCCTTGCCCGCTGAACACAACGACAACATTGCCTGCGCGATCTCCGCCTGTTTTGTTAATCTCTGAGACATCAATCGGGGTGCGCCCAATGCCTTGTTTGGCCTGCTCCCACTGAATGCGGAAGCCAGCGTACTGCTCATAGACGCTGCGAATCGTGGAATAGAGCTTGTCCATGTTGACGGGCTTTTCGAGGAAGAAGCGCGCGCCCGCCAACATGGCTTTTTGAATGTAGTCAGGGTCATTCTGCACCGACATCATGATCACGCCGGTCTTGTAGATAGCCGTCGTGATACGTTTAGCGGCTTCGAGGCCATCCATGTCGGGCATGTTGATGTCCATGAGGACGATGTCTGGCTCAAGCTCTTTGACGATTTCGATCCCCTCGCGGCCATTAGAGGCCGTGCCGACGACTTTGAAATCTGGTTCGAAGCCGAGGATTTTCTTGACAGCTTCACGCGTTTCGGCAATGTCATCAACCAGCACGATGCGAATTTCGCGTTTAGCTGATGAGTCTGGTGTTTTCCCTGCCCCTGACATTCAGATAGCTCCTAAAGCCTCATCAAGTTACTGGTTGATGGAAATTTCACTGCCGACTTCAAGGCGGCGAATGCTGCGGATGGCCGGTTCGATGGAGTAGTTGAACTTCTCTGGCACGAGGATGTTGAAGCGGCTCATGATGTAATCCAGTGTGACGGGGTCAGTTTGTGGCAGGGCAGTCGCCACTGCTGAGCGCAGCACAAACGTGAACGGGATGCGCGCCTCGATGTACCATGCCAGCACAACCGCGTCTTGTGGCGAGACGGCCACCGTCACAATGTCAAGCGGCGGAATGGGTGTCGGGGGGACGGCCTCTTGACCTTCGGGGGTGGGGGGCGGATTCAGCGGCGTCGGTGTGGGGGCTGGTCTGAACAGGCGACCATCTGCCGGGAAATCGCCGAGCCAGATGACCTGCGCGTCGGTGATAGTGCGTTGGACAGAGAGGCGCGGGCGCGGATTTTCGGACGGCTGCACGAACACCGGCCACGAGCCGACGGTTGGGATGAGGCGTGTGTCAAATGCGCCGCGCAGGGAGGATGCGCCAAAATTCACCGAAACAGATCCACCTTGACCTGTTGCAGTGTTACCACCTTCTTGCGCTACGCTGATGAAGCTGAATTGATTGGGTTCAGCCGATTGGAAGGTTTGATCGACGTCGACGAAGAGGAACGATGCGACGATGTCGACGCGGTCACCGGGTTGAAGGGCGAAGGCAACGCTAGTGAGGCGATTCACTGGGACAGAGATCAAAACGCGGTTGGGCGGGGTGATCAAGGCTGCGTCTGAGCCGATGCCGGCGAGGTTCTGAAAATCTTCGACAATGAGGTTGCCGAGGATCGGCTGCTCGCGGAAGATGTCGGTGCGAGCGACTTTGTCGATCACATCTTCAGGGTTGCTGATGGCGTTCACCGGCACCGCATCTGCCGGCCATGGGTAAATCTGCACTGTGTCGGGGCGGATAATTGTGCCGCGCGGGATGTCTTGAATGGCGACGACAATCTCAACCATTGGGACAGGCGTGATGGTGGGTAGCGGCGTGGCTTGCGTGATCGGCTGCTGTTGCTGCTGTTGTTGTGGTTGCTGGGCTGTCTGCTGAGTGCCACCTTGACCCGTACTTAGAAAGACTAGGGCCAAGACGACAACGCCTGCAACGACTAAAAGAAGCAGTAAGATAATACCTTTGTTCATGATGCCCCTCCGGTTGACCTGTCACAGCAGGTGAGACTCATAGTTAAGTTGATTGTTCCCCTTCAGCGGTTGGTATGCGCCAAAATCGCCTATCCCACTCAATGAGCAGTATACGACAACTGCTGAATTTGTCACATGCGAATGTCGCCTGTCACAATCATACTGTGAATGTCTATTTTGTGCGACTAGGCTACTCGCCGGATGGGATCTCAAGGCGAATGCTGCTGCCTTCGTTATCACTGCTGTTCAATTGCATCGACCCGCCAATGAGTTCAAGCTTGCTTTTGAGCATGCGCAAGGTCTGGACGCGGGCGTCGTTTGTGTCGTTCTCGCGGGCT
>DAOUBS010000236.1:0-5504 GCA_034432435.1 Anaerolineae bacterium | reverse complement strand
CGCCGCGCCTGCGTGGGTAGCCTGCGTCCGCCAGCGCTGGCGGACGCCGCGCGCGCCGCCCTGTGCCCACAGCGCCAAGCCGACCAGCGCCGCCGCCGTCACCCCCGACTCGTGGGCGAACGGGGCGGCAATCCCGCCGAGCAGCGCCAGCCACGGACGATCCGTCAGCGCGCCGACGCACGCCGCCACGGTCAGCAGCGCTGCCAGCAGATGCACGATCGACGCGGGCCAGAGCACGCCCTGCGCGTGCAACGGGAAGGCTGCGTACAGCAGCATCGCGCTGAAGGCCGCCCGTCGCCCGATCAGCGCCCGCGCCAGCGCGCCTACCAGCGCCACCGTCAGCAGGTGCAGCCACAGCAGCAGCCCGTGCCACAGCGCCGCGTCCAGCGGCAGGGCGCGGTGCAGCAGGTTGGTCAGCGGGCGGTAGTAAGCCCCGTTGACCTCGACCTGCGTCCACAGCGCAAGCAGCGTCCGCGGCTGGACGAAGCGCTGCGTTTCGACGTCGTCGCTGAAGAAAGGCAGCGCGACGCCGCCCGTGTAGAGCAGCGCCGCCACCATCAGCGGCAGCAGCCAGCGCCAACGATCTAGGTCTTCTTTCATTCACGCACCGTGATCGTCGCCACCCGCGGGCGGAAGTCAGGCGCGTCGATGGGCAGGCGGTCGCGGGTGACGGCCTCAATCAAGCCCAGATACACGGCGTACTCGCCGACCTGCTCTGGCATCGTCAGCGTGATCTCGCTGTAGAAGGGATAGCCGGGCTGCCAGTTCGACGTTGGGACAGGGTGCGGGGCGCGGTCACCCTGCACGGCGAGCTGGTCGTTCGCGTCCATCAAGTGCAGGAACAGGCGGTAGTCGCGCGCGATGTCGCCTACAGCGCGCCACACCATGCGCAGGGTGATCGCCTCGTTGGGGGCGGCCTGTGTCGGGACGTCGAGCGCCTCAAGGACGATCTGGTCGCCCCCCTCGGCCCCAAAGCGCAGATCGACGCGCGGCAGGTCGTCTGGCACGGCGGGCGATGAGCCGTCGTAGAAGGCCAGCGTTTGCAGCACCCATGAGCGGTCTGGCGCTGGCTCCGTCACGGGGTAGTCGGTCATGATTTCGGTGTCAGAGTCTACGTAGTACACCCCTACGCGGATCTCACCATACGTCGCCAGCGGCAGCGGCTGCGTCGCTTTGAACGCCACGATCTCGCTGTAGATGCGGTCGGGTTGCCAGCGGCTGGTGGGCAGGAAGGGGAACGACACGTGCCCCAGTCGGCTATCTGCGCCAGCGTAGCGAACGTCGTCCACCACGTAGGCGATGTGGAAGGTGTAGTCGAGGTCAGTCGGGCGATCGAGCGTCCAGTAGAGCTGCACGGTGTAGGCTTGGTTGGGGCGCATCCAGCCGCGGGCTGGCCCCTCCCAAAAGCGCAGCGTCCGCCAGCCGACCAGCCGCACGCCCGATTCGCCAAAGGCGACGTTCAGCGGGGTGACGCCGCTCGGCAGCGCGTCGAAGATCGGCTTAGGCGGGATGAGCGCGGCACTCACCGCCAGCGGGAAGAGGACGCTCGCCGCGACTCCGGCTGCCGCGCCGCCCGCCAGCGGCCACAGCCGCGTGCGCTGCCGCAGCCCATCCACCAGCGCGACCGCCGCAGCCGACCACAGCGGCAGCAGCAGCACGACCATCGGATAGCGCAGTCGGCTGAGCGCGAAGGTGGCGATCAGCGCGAGCGTGAATATCCCTAGCGCCGCCAGCCAGCCCAGCGCCAGCCGCCGCTGCAAATTCCACAACGCGGCTAGCCCAGCTGCCGCCCCCACCGCTAGCAGCGCAAAGTCGCCGGGCAGGGCTTGCAGCGTCGGGCTGACCGCGCGCGTCTGCAAGTAGTCGATGTTGTTGCCGAACTCGAGGCTGCTCCACGAGGCGGCCCACTTGTGCAGCAGCAGCCCAGCGAAGCGCAGCGGGGCGATCAGCACGTCCTGCGCCAGCGCCTGCCAGTAGGTGGGCGTGTCTTTGGCGCGGAAGGCCATCGACGCGCCACCGAAGCCGTTCGCGTCGCGGTTGTTGCCGCTGTAAAGCTGCATGTCTATGTCCAGTGCCGACGAGGTAGCCAGTGCCGTGTTGAGCGCCAGCGCCAGCGCCAGCGTCACCCCCACATGAGGGATCATCTGGCGGCGCGGCAGGCCCCACAGCGCCGCCACGAGCAGCACCAGCGCCACAGGGAACAGGTTATTACGTGTGAGCAGCAGCGCCCCCAGCAGCCCCCCCAGCAGGATCGTCCGCAGCCAGCGGACGCGCTCGGTTTGCCACAGCGTCAGCAGCAGCCCCCACGCCAAAAGCTGCGCCCCCAGCGGATCTGCCAACAGGGTTGTGCCGTAGAAGACGCTCAGCGGGTAGAACGCGTAGAGCGCGCCCGCAATGTGCCCGGCCCACAAGCGGCGCGTGAGCAGCCAGCCGCAGCCGATGAGCGCCCCCGCCGCCAGCGCGTCTAACAGGCTGAGCGCTAACATGAGCGTCCCCGGCTCGCGCGTGCCCATGCCGCCCATCAGCAGCGCGAACAGCAGCGACGGGCCGGGCTGCCGCCCCCACGTCCAGCCGCCCGCGAGGATCGTCTCAGTCTGTGTGAGATAGGTGCGCATGTCGTTCCCGTCCGGCGGGTAGAACACGGGGTCGCCCGCGGCCCGCTCGAACACCACTGCTGACCGCAGCGCGAACGCCCCCAACACGATCAGCACCGCCAGCGCAATGTGCCACAGCGGGATCTTCAACGACGGATTGGCCAACCCTCAAACTCCCCAAATGCGCCAGAACAGGTACAATAGCGCCAGCAGCCTAGTGAAAGTAATGCGATGAACACCGAGACCATTGTGAAAAAAGTGAACGCGATCCTCGACGAGGCCAGCGTGCAGGCGCGTACTGGGCGCATGCTGCCCGGTCTCGGCGCGCTGCCCGCGGGCGACGGGATCGCCCGCGTGATCGACCACACCCTGCTCAAACCCGAAGCGACTGAGCGCGACGTTGAGCTGCTGTGCTATGAGGGCAAATTGTACGGGTTTGCATCGGTGTGTGTAAACAGCGTGTTCGTGCCGCTGGCCGCCGAGCTGCTGCGCGCGACGAGCGTCAAGGTGTGCACGGTGGCGGGGTTCCCGTTGGGGGCGTCGCTGCCGCAGGTGAAGGCCTACGAGGCACTGGAGGCCATCCGCGCGGGGGCGCAGGAAATCGACATGGTGCTGCACGTCGGCGCCCTGAAGTTCCGCAACCTCGTAGCCGTGTACGAGGACATCAGCGACGTGGCCACCGTCTGCCATGAGCACAACGCGCTCTGCAAGGTGATCCTTGAGACGACCCTGTTGACGGATGAAGAGATCGTCATCGCCTGCCAGATTGCGCGGCGGGCAGGGGCGGATTTCGTCAAGACTAGCACTGGCTTTGGCGGGGGCGGCGCGACGGTGGAACACGTGCGCTTGATGCGCCAGATCGTCGGCGAGGGGATGGGCGTTAAGGCCAGCGGCGGCGTGCGCACCCTCGCCGACGCGCAGGCGATGATCGCCGCCGGGGCCAACCGCATCGGCGCGAGCGCCGGCGTGGCCATCGTCCGCGAGGAGAGCGGCAGCGCTACCTCTAACGCTGCCAGCGATTATTAAAAAGGGGTGGGCGCTGCGCCTACGCCCCACATGAAGGGAGATGGCATGAAACTCTGCACCATTCGGCGGCCTGACGGCAGCCTGCACGCCGCCGAATACAGCGATGGCAGCGTGTACATGTTGGGCAGCCAAGTCATCGACATCATCCGCAAGGGCGGCGAGATCGACCTCTCGCAGCGCTACCGCATCCAACAGGGGGTGACGTTGATCGCTCCGCTCATCCCCGGCAAGATCCTGTGCGTGGGGCGCAACTACGCCGAACACGCCCGCGAACTAGGCAACGACCTGCCAGACAAGCCGCTCATCTTCAGCAAGTTCTCAAGCAGCGTCATCGGCAGCGGCGAGGTCATCCGCTGGCGTGGCGCGCTCACCCAAAAGGTGGACTGGGAAGGGGAACTCGGCGTCGTGATCGGCCAGCGCGTCAAAGACATCAGCGAGGAGGAGGCGATGGATGCGGTGTTCGGCTACGTGATCGCCAACGACGTGAGCGCCCGCGACCTGCAAGACAGCGACAAGCAGTGGACGCGCGCCAAAGGCATGGACACGTTCTGCCCGCTGGGGCCGTACATCGTCACCAAAGACGAAGTGCCCGACCCGCACGCGCTGACGATCGAGACGCGCGTCAACGGCGAACGGATGCAGCACGGCAGCACCGCCGACATGTTCTTCCGCGTGCCGTTCTTGGTGGCGTATCTCTCGCAGGCCTTCACGCTGGAGCCGGGCGACGTCATCTTGACGGGGACGCCCGCCGGCGTGGGCAAGGGGATGACCCCGCCGCGCTTCCTGCAAGACGGCGACGAAGTGTCAGTGACGATTGAGCCGCTCGGGACGCTGGTCAACCGCTGCCAAGTGATCGACTGAGCGCATGGCTGACCTGCTGTTCTACGTCTCGTCGCACGGCTTCGGCCACGCGGCCCGCCAGCAGGGGTTGATCGCCGCGCTAGAGGCCGACGGCGCGCGCGTGCACGTTCGTTCTGCTGCCCCGGCCAAGTTCTTCGCCGCCGCGCACCATCATCACCCGCAGCGCTTCGACATCGGCATGATCCAGCACGACCCGCTGCGCTACGACGTGGAAGCCACCGCCGCGTGGTACGCTGACTTCATCGCCCATGAGCCAGACCTGATCGCCCACGAGGTAGGCTACGCGCGCCAGCACGACGTGCGCCTAATCTTGAGCGACATGCCGCCGGTGGCCTGCGCAGTGGGAGCGGCGCTGGGTGTCTCGTCGGTCGTCATCACCCACTTTACGTGGGATTGGGTCTACGAGCACTACGCGGGGCGCTGCGCGGCGTTCCTCCCGATCATCGTCCACATCACGCAGCAGTACGCGCAGGCGACGCTCGCCTTGCAGATGCCCTTCGCGCACCCCTTCCCACAGTTCCCACGTGTAGAGCCGGTCGGCCTGTTCGCCAACATGCCCACGCGCCCGCGCGAGGCCGTGCGCCGCCTGTTCAACGTGCCCGACGATCACCGCTTGGCGTTGCTGACGATGGGCGGCCACGGCTGGGGGCAGACCGACGTCCGCGCGCTGGCCAGCGTGCGCGGCTGGACGTTCCTCACGATGCCCGGCGCGTATGAGCAGGTCGCCCATCTGGCGGCGGCACGCTGCGTGCCAGTGGACTTCCCGGCATACCACGACTTGATCGCCGCGGCGGATGTCATCGTCGGCAAGGCGGGCGGCTCCACCGTGGCGGAGGTGATTGCCCACCGCGCGGCGATGATCTACACGCTGACGGACGATTGGCGCGAGTCGTCGTTGTTAGACGCAGCGCTGCGCCAGCACGGGCGCGGGCTGTTTGTCCCGTTGGCGGCGTTTGAGTGCGGCGCGTGGGTCGATCTGTTGGAACAGGCAGCGGCGCTGCCACCTGCGCGCCAGCCGCTGGC
>DAOUBS010000235.1:0-1905 GCA_034432435.1 Anaerolineae bacterium | reverse complement strand
CGGGGGACACGCGAAGGACCCGCGTCGGTGTCGTCTGTTCATCACCAACAGCCCGACGACGCTCGCGTTCGACACGGAGAATATGTCGGTTTACCGCATCGCGTGGGACGAAAATTGTGACGTCAACAGCTCCTAGTTGGGGTGTTATATGGAGGTATCTCATGGCTGATTTCTTTCGTAAGCTCAACACGCTGATTTCAGCGCAGATCAACGATGTGCTTCGTCCGATTACGGGCGAGGACGACGAACGAGGTCGGAAACGGGTGGCGCGCAGCCAAGTGAAAAGCAGCCTTGCGCGGGACGTAGAGATGCTGCGCAAGCGCATTGCTGACGCGCAGGACTATCAACAAACGCTGCAAGCGCGCGCGGACAAGCTGCGTCAAGAGGTGATGCGTTGGGACGCTGCGGCAGATCAAGCTGTGGCTGATGGGCGGCAGCTTGACGCGCGTTTTGCGCTGGAACAACTCCAGAAGGCGCAGCAAAACCTTGAGCGCACAGAACTAGAGCTGCGCCAGCATCAAGAAGTAACCGATGAACTCGTCAACAAGGTGAACTATCTGGACTATATCGTTCATCAAGACGATGAAACAGACGACAGCACGCCAGAGGTGCGCTCGACGCCAACAACGGAAACGCGCACATCCACAACCGAGCGGTCAACGCCTGTAGCTCCGGTGCACGTGTTGGGGCAGGCCCCGCGTCGGGATGCGCCGCCTGCGCCTGAGCCACCCGCGGCTGCTGCGCCGCGTGAAGCCGAGCCGATCAAAGCGCCCTCAGAGCCGCGCAAAGTCAGCGTCCGCGTTGAGATTGACGACGCCTCCATAGAAGGAGAGGATACAGCAACAGCCAGTGAAGTAGCCTTGACGACCGTTTCTGCCTCGCAGTCAGCGCCTATGACTGACCCACGAGAGAAGGCCATCCGCAAGCGCCGCAGCAAGTATGCTAAGATCGGCGATGAGGAATATGCAGAGGGAGTTGAACTGGCCAAGTCGATCTCACAGAAGCTTGACCAGACGCGCGAAAAACTCGCCCAATTGACGCAGGAAGCGATGCAGCCGATGGAGCGCGACGTGATGGACGAAGTGAACGCTGAGGTGAGCCAGATCGCCGTGGATGATGAGCTTGAGCGGCGTATCTCGCGCTTGTCTAAACCCCCCGAGCCTGAGGATAAATCCGAGTAGCTGCCCAATTAAGGGCGTAAACAAATCTGTACAAAAACTGAATAAACGCTGAACAGTCGCGTTTTCGCCTTGTGGTATGATTTAGGTGCCCGATTACGTCATTTTGCGGGGTATCTTTATGAGACGAATTGTTCATGCTGTACTGCGCGTCCTTGATGGCGCACCACGTCCGCAGTCACGCGGGGCGCAGGCTGGCCAGAGCTTGATAGAGATGGCTTTTATCATCCCGCTGCTGGCCATTATGATCGCGGGCATCGTCGAAATCGGCTGGTTTGCGAATCGCTACTTGACGCTGCTGGAGGTAACGCGCGTCGGCGCGCGCGCAGGCACGGTGCTCACCGGTGAGTTCAGCCCGCTCAACTGGAATGAGCTGGCGTCTGCGCATCCGGTAGTGCATTTGCAAGCATATGGCTTGAGCGAGGCGGAGATCCCTGCTGAGGCTCGTCAATATCGTGACTGTAACTTGGTGACTACACGGACGGGCTTCTACAACTTCATCGCCTGCACGATGGTCAACTCGTTTGAGCCGCTGCGCTTGGCTGGGCGCGCGCCGACCTCCACTGATAATGCCGTCAAACTGATCCGTGATCGGCAGGGCAACGTGATCGACACGATTCCCTTCCCCGATGACATTGTGATCTCAGTGTTTGCTACGCAGGCTATCAACAACGCTAACCCAAACTCGATCACACTGCCCTCTTTGACCGCAGAGCCGCGCCAGTAC
>DAOUBS010000234.1:0-14158 GCA_034432435.1 Anaerolineae bacterium | reverse complement strand
GTGGTTACGGGGGGGGTGCTGTTGATCGGCAGCTTTCTATTCATTGACGAGTTTAACGCCGTCAATCTAGCATTTTTGCTGCTGGCGGTTGGGGGCATGACAATTCTGCTGCAAGGTGATCTCACCCCTTCTAATGAAGCGCGCACGTTTGGCATCACACGCGGCAGCGTCGAGGCAGGTGACCTCACCATCAACGCGGGTGACGTTGACGTCTACATCGACCGGCTTCCCTCTGGAGAGCGCCTCATCGCAGGCCGCTACGCCTACAATGCGAGGCCATCGCTGGAGGTTCAAGGGGTTGAAGCTGTGTTGGTGATGGATCGAGCCAAAACTTCGCTGCTTACCTTCGCCGATTGGGAAGTTGCGCTTGCCCCAGACATGCCTTGGGTGGTGCGATGCAGCGCATCACTGGGGCAGATTGACGCTGACCTCTCCGGGTTAGTCATCAACACCGCCAGTTTTAGCAGCGGTTTCGGCAGCGTGCGTGTCGTTGCGCCCGCAGAACTGCTCGGTGAGCCGCTCAGCGTTCGGTCGCTGCTGGGCAACCTTCACTTGTTCACGCCAATCGGCTACAACACACGCGTGATCGTGCGCGCTGGTCATTTTGCCAAAGTACACGTAGCTTCGAGCCGCTATGCCCACATGGAAGATGGAAGCTACCAAGCGCTCGACGCACACCCAGAAGCCCCACCTGTCACGGTGCTGATTAAGGCGACCTTCGGTGACGTGTATCTGAGCTAACATGACCGCGTTGAACTTCATCGTGCGTGATGCGCTGGAAGCAGACATCGAGACCTGCCGCCTGCTTGATCACAACTATCACACTGACTACGTGTGGCAAGTGACATTTTTGCCACTTACACCGGGCTATCAACTTACGCTGCGGCCTGAGCGCCTGCCGCGTGGCGTCACCCTCACACACACAGTCAGCCTTGAGCGCTTGAGGGCTGCCGCTGCCAACCACCAACTGCTGCTAGCGACCGAGCGCGACACCCAACAACTTCTAGCCTATGCAGTAATGCGCCACGATCCGTATAATGCAATTGTCACCGTGTGCGATCTCGTAGTGGATCTCGCTGCACGTCGGCGCGGCTTAGGCAGCCGCTTCTTTGCGATCCTGCGCCGATGGGCCGCTGTCCATGACGCACGCTTCTTGGCCTGTGAAGTGCAGCACAAGAACCACCCTGCCGTTCAATTTTGCCTGCGGCAGGGGCTAGAATTCAGCGGTATCAACGATAAATACTTCGCCGATCACGAGATCGCGCTGTTCTTCACTCAACTCATCTAGGTTACACGCTGCACCATGCCTGACAGCCTGCTCGATTTGCTGCAAATCACCAACGAGATCCTCGCCTCTGGCATCGTTATCCTCGCGTTTTCGATGCTTCTGTACAACCTAACGCGCGACTTGCATAACCGCGTGGCACGCACCTCCGGCGCGGTGCTAGCATGTGTGACCATCCCCTACGTGTGCGATGTGTTCTTGTCGCTGCAACCAGATCTGGAAGTATCGCTGATCGTGGCACGACTGCAATGGATCGGCATCGCCTTCATCCCAGCCACGCTGTTTCACTTGTCGGATGCGCTGCTGGCCACCACAGGGTTGCCCTCTCGCGGTCGCCGCAAGCGCATCATCCGCATCTTATACCTGATGAGTGCGCTGTTCCTCCTCATGGCGATCTTCAGCGACGCCATCATATTGCCAACAATCATCCGCCGCATCGTGTCCTTTGATGCTGGCCCATTGGCTTGGCTGTTCATCATCTACTTCATCAGCGTGGTGATCGTCACCTTTATCAACATGCAGCGCGCTCGCGCGCGCAGCCTAACGCGCACCACACGACGGCGCATGGGCTACTTGCAGTACGCTATTCTGCTTCCCGCCATTGGCATCTTCCCATTTTCGATTTTTATCTCCCCTGCGGACGAGCAGGCGATTGGTTTCACGCTGCTTGTGATTGGGGCAAACCTGTTCGTCATCGCCATGTTGATTTTTCTGTCCTATCCGTTGAGCTTCTTCGGGTCGAACAAGCCTGATCGCATCGTCAAAGTAGAACTGCTCCACTTTTTGCTGCGCGGCCCGGGGACGGGGCTGCTGGCTCTTGCGACGATTCTCACCATTGGCCGAGCCACCCGCGTGCTTGGGCTAGATAACAACGACTTCCTGCCGTTCGGCGTAGTGGCCGTCGTCCTTATGTGGCAGTGGGGGATACACCTGCTAATGCCAACGCTGGAGTACTGGCTCATCTATCGCAGTGAGGACGAGGATCAGATGGCACGCCTGCGCGACCTGAACGAGCGCATCGTCACCCGTAACGACCTGCTGCAATATACCGAGGCAACACTGGCCGCCGTGGCCGATCAACTCCGAACGAAAGAAGCATTTTTGCTCTTGGTTCGTGATGGTGACATCGAGCCGATCCAATCCGTCGGCATGGATCACCTTAACGGGTTTTTACAAGAACAAGAAACCGATCTGAGGGCGCTGCTTGTTGCAGCACAAGACACCACTGACTTCATCGCATGGCGTGAGTACCAAATCCTGCCGTTGCACAGCCGCCGCGCAGCCGATGAAGGAGCAGTCGTCGGGCTGCTGGGGGTGAGAGTTTCGAGCACCGAACTCGACTCAGCCGAGCAGGAAACATTGCAGCCGATGATCCAACGGCTTGAGCAGACCATCGAGGACTTCCGCCTGCAAGCTGAAATCTTTACCGCGGTTGAGGGGTTGCTGCCCCAGATTACCAGCAATCGTCAACGTGCCGACGAGATGGAATTTGGAACACAGTCGACAACAGAAAGCACCTCCGACCGCGATGAGTTCTACGAGCAGGTGCGCGCCGCGCTGCGCCACTACTGGGGCGGCCCCGGCATTACCCGCAGCCGCTTACACGATCTGAACATCGTTCAGAGACTGGTTGCGCAGGGGGATAACCCCACCGTTGCCCTGCGTACCGTGCTGCAGCAAGCCATTGAACGGCAACGCCCAAGCGGTGAACGGTCGCTAACTGCGCCAGAGTGGACGATCTACAACATCTTGACGCTGCGCTTTTTGGAAGGCAAAAAAGTCCGCGATGTCGCCCGGCGCATGAGCATGAGCGAGGCAGACCTCTATCGGAAACAGCGGCTCGCTATCGAAGCCTTGAGCACAACACTCCATGAGATGGAAGCAGCAGCACGCTCAGAAGCAACTTCCTTGTAATGTTGATATTTACCTCTCTACTTGCATCATTGACGTATCCCCCTTAAAGAACCTATACTGTGTCTCTAGGAGACATGTGTATCGTTAACGCAGACATCAGAAGGGGGTTTTTTGATGTCGATTACTTATGATGGCGATTCTGAATGGCATCAGAATGAGATATTTGATGAGGCGTATTGGCGTTCAATCCTTGCCGAAGATCAAACCAGCGCGCCCAACACACACACGGACGTACAGTCGCGCAAGCCAAAGACTGACGAGACCGCTCATCATCACCAAGCCTACAACGACTGGCAAGAAGCCGCCCGCATCATGGCAGAAGATGGCGTGTTGACCTTAGAAGTAACAGGGTTCAACCGCGGTGGCTTGCTCGTTAACTGGCACAGCTTGCGTGGGTTTGTTCCCGCAAGCCAGCTCGTGAACTACGTGCCGCAAAGCTCTCATCAAACCAGTCGAGGGATGCTTGAGGCGTGCGTAGGCAAACACTTGAACCTGCGCATCATTGAGATCGATCCGCACAAAAACCGATTGATCCTCTCTGAGCGCGCTGCACAAGTCGAGCGCGGAACGCGCCACCGCCTGCTGAACACAATCCGCCCCGGGGACATCGTGCAAGGGCGCATCACGAATCTGGTCGAGTTCGGCGCTTTTGCTGATTTGGGAGGGGTCGAAGGTCTCATTCACATCAGCGAATTGAGCTGGGGACGCGTCACTCATCCAGCCGACATCCTCAAACGCGGCCAAACCGTTCAGCTCTATGTGATGGATGTGGACCCCGCCGCCACACGAATCGCCCTCAGCCTGAAACGGCTGCGGCCTGATCCGTGGGCGACCGTTGAGCAGCGTTACACTGTCGGCGAGATCATCGAAGCGATCATCACCAACGTGGTTGACTTTGGGGCATTTGCTTGTGTCGAGGACGGCCTTGAAGGGTTGATTCACTTCTCTGAGTTGGCAGAGGGTCACTTCCTTCATCCGCGCAACGTTGTCACCGAGGGGCAGCGCATCCGCGCGCGCATCCTCAACATTGACGGCAGCGCTCGGCGACTAGGGCTAACGTTGCGCATCAGCTAGCATCTGCCTAGCACGTGATGCACGCAATGGTATACTGACATGCATGTGTGAACCTGAAAAAGCGTCTTGTCACCTGTGACACAATCAGAAACAAACCCAATCCAACGGGTACGACCAGCGAGCACGTCCGATCCCAACGCTGAACCTTCAGAAGCGCCGCTGGAAGCGCTGTATACCCGTCGCACTAGTTTTATCGACGACCTCAAAGACAGCTTGCCCCCGTGGCTGGCAGAGCTTTTGTCTTTGGTGGTGATCGTGTTTGGGTTGCTGTCGTTCTTGGCCTTGCTCAACAACGACACAGCCACTACTACCGCGACAACGTGGCGCAACATCCTATTTAGCCTATTCGGCTACGGCAGTTGGGTGGTGTCAGTGCTGATTTTCTTGATCGGGTTATGGGGGCTTCTGCAGCGCGCCATCCCAGATGTGCGCTTGTCGACGACGCGCATCCTCGCCATTGAGCTAGGTCTTTTGTGCGGGCTGGCGTTGATTCACTTGCTGTCCAGCGATGCCGAACTGCGCGCCACTGCGCGCGACGGGCAGGGTGGCGGAGTGGTTGGCTGGGGGTTGAGCGCCCTGCCCGATTGGCTCTTGGGGCGTTCTCTCTCAATTGCTTTGTTTGCGCTGCTGCTGGGGTTGTGCGTGGCAGTGCTGTTGGGACTGCGCCGTGCCCACGTCATGATGTGGCTGCGCCGCGCGGGGGACACGCTGCTCCAGTTTGCTGATCGTGCTGCCCCCCTACCTTCCTCTGTTGAGATCGTCGCCCCGCAAGGCAACACATCCGCCAAGCGCACCCAGATCATGCGCATACGCCGCCGTCCTGAAGATCTGCCGCCCTCTCTGCGTCCTAACCCCAGCGGCATTGTCGAGTTCAAGAAAAATCCGAAAAACGAAGAGTTAGCCAAGCATCCTTTGTTCAACGTAGCCGGGCGCGAACTGAAGGTCAACGTGAACATCATCGGTGAGCTGACGAACCGCAAAACTGAGGACGGTCACCGCATCGTGATTCGCCCTGATGGCCGTGAGAAACGTTACTTCTCTATGGAGCAGTTCAAAGAAGCGCGCAAAGTTGGCAAACGGGATAAATCCCTACCATCGCTTGACATCCTCCAAGATGCTGAGATGGTCATGCCCGACGAGGAAGAAATTAACCGTAACGTCGTTTTGATCGAAAACACCCTGCTCGAGTTTGACATCGATATTGACGTAGTCGACGTTCAAATCGGCCCAACGGTGACGCGATTCGCCGTGCAGCCTTTCCAGACGAAGCGCGACGGAACCACCGAGCGCACCCGCCTGAGCAAAATTGCATCCTATGCTAATGACTTGGCGCTGGCGCTGTCGGCCAAACGGTTGCGGCTTGAAACGCCTGTGCCGGGAACCAACTACCTCGGCATCGAAGTGCCCAACAAAACGCCGAGCATCGTTACACTGCGCTCCGTTTACGAAAGCAAACAGTTTTACGACATGCAGCAGAAGAACAGTTCGCCCCTGCTCGTGCCGCTGGGGCGGGACGTGGCAGGCCGCCCCCTCGCGGTGGACCTCGCCCGCCTGCCCCACTGCCTCATCGCGGGCACGACCGGCTCGGGCAAGTCAGTTTGCATCGCAGCAATTGCGACTGCCATTCTGCTGAGCAATACCCCCGACACCGTTCGGATGGTGATGCTTGACCCGAAGATGGTTGAACTCAGCCGCTTCAACGGGCTGCCCCATCTGCTTGGCCCAGTTGAAACCGACACAGAGCGCATCATCGGCGTGCTCAAGTGGTGCACGCGCGAGATGGACCGGCGCTACAAGCTGCTGGAAGAAGCCGGCGTGCGCAACATCGACGCCTACAACGCCCGCTTTGGCCTGCGCCGCAGCAAAAAAGACATGCTGCCTTACATCTTGATTATGGTCGATGAGATCGGTGACTTAATGCTGTCGCGCCCTGAGGAAACTGAAACCGCCGTCACACGTCTCGCACAGATGGCACGCGCGGTCGGCATGCATTTGATCGTCGCCACGCAGCGCCCTTCCGTGGACGTCATCACCGGCCTCATCAAGGCCAACTTCCCCGGTCGGATCGCTTTCAGCGTCGCCTCTAGTGTCGATTCGCGTGTGATCCTCGACACTGGCGGCGCGGAAGCGCTGTTGGGGCGAGGTGATATGCTGTTCCTCGCCCAAGACGCCGCTGGGCCACAGCGCGTTCAGGGCTGCTTCGTCACCGACGACGAGGTGCGCCAGGTCGTCAAACACTGGGTTGATTGGCATCAAGGAGAGATTGCCGCGGGTCGCGCCCCGGCTGCCGGCCCCAGCCCGTGGGAGCGCGGCCTCACCCGCCGCGAGTTCCTCGCCGAGACCGACCCGATGCTAGAAGATGCGATTGAGTTCGTCGTCGAAACACAAGAAGCCAGTGCCAGCATCATCCAGCGCAAGCTCGGCCTCGGCTACCCGCGCGCCGCCCGCATCATGGACATGCTGGAGGAACTAGGCGTTGTGGGTGAGGTCGTCGGCGGTGGCAAAGCACGCAAGGTGCTCATCCCACGCGGCGAAGACCCCTTCAAGCGCATCATCGAGTCACGGATGCGGCACGGCAACAAACCGCTCCAATCTGCGCGTCGCCCTGTTGAAGAGTACTACGATGAGGATGACCTCGAACTGTCTAACGACGATTACTTCAGCGACGAAGATTAACGCCCAAAGCCGCTGATCGGCGTTTTCAAAACAGCGGCTTCTGCTCGATGGGCTTCACGGGTGCGATCATGTCGGGGCTGTCGTAGCGCGCATTGTTGACCGCCGGTGACACTTCGTGGTAGACCAGCAGATCATCTGGCGCGGGGCGCAGCAGCGCTTGCAGAACCGCTGGCTCAGCGTTGGCGTCGAGCCACGTCCCGTAATCAGACCGTTCAAGCATCACAGCCATGCGGTGGTGCAGCGGCGCAATCGTCGCGTTCGGCTCTGTGGTAATGATCGTGGCGGACAGCACTTCGCTCCCGTCGGGGCTGTTCCAACGTTCCCACAGCCCTGCGAACGCGAACAACGCCCGGTCACGCCGATAGATGTACTGAGGGCGCTTCGCCTTGCCGTCTTGCAGCCACTCGTAAAACCCATCCGCTGGGATCAGACAGCGCCGATACTTATAAGCGCTGCGAAACGCGGGCTTCTCCGCCAACGTCTCGGCTCGCGCGTTCATGAGCTTGGCTGCCATTGAAGTATCCTTCGCCCACGACGGGATCAACCCCCACGTGACGAAAGTCAGCATCCGTGGGGATTCGTTCGTGATGATCGGTATCGCCTGCGTGGGCGCGATGTTGTAGCGCGGCGTGAGGCCATCCGGCACAGCCTCAAGATCAAACGCCTGCTGGATCGCCTCTGGCGCTGCGCTCAGCGTGTAGCGGCCACACATGGCTACTTGCGCCGCGGCTTGCCGCTCTCCGCAATTTGCCGCATCAACCCCAGAACTCCCAGCACCAACGTGATGATCGTGCCGGTTTGGATCGGCTCAGGGCGACCTGTCTCGGGGTTTTCCTCTGCCGAGCGCACAAACAGATAGGCAGACATCAGGCCGACCACAGCGCCCAGCGCAAGCCCCATCACATAGGTACGAGACTTCCAATGTTCATCTTTGTTCACGGTCATGTTGACGCTCCTTCAAGAATTGATCGAGTCGTTCAAAAAAATGATCCAGCGGAGCGAAAAAGCTGCCCCAGCGCAGCGCCGATTGATTCGCCCGCTGTGCCCATCCGTCTACCTTTATCCGCGCTTGGTAAGCCACCTGCTCGACACGCTGCAAGGGTGGGATCGTCATGCGGTGCACAGCGTTCATGCCAACAACCAGCACCACCAAAACGACAAATGCAACGAGCGCTAACACAATCCCCGGCAGCAGGCAGGCCACGATGAGCGCGAGGCTCGCCATTGCGTTTGCTCGCACCAGCGTGTTCTCATCGCGCAGCACCACCAACAGCATGCTCAACAACACCGTAAGCAAAACTGCCCCGACAAATGGCAACCAAACTTGCCAGCGTGTTTCGCGGTAGTGCCTGTGTAGGCCTTGCTTTGCTTCCTCAGGAACGGTCACTATGTGTCCTAGCGTGCGTGTCGACGAACTGTTGTTTAAGTATTGCACAAATCTACCGTTGTATAGAAGCCTTTACAACAATTAGCGTTTGTGTTGAACGATAATGAAGCAGAAAAAGCATCACCAAGCTGTAATCAATTTTCAATTGAAAATTGAGCGCTGGGCAACGGAGGAAAATCATGGGAAAGTCCCGCTATCTATTGAAAGCTAACCCAACAACCGCGTTTCAGATGCGCCATCTGTGGTTGATTCTGTTGGCGTTTAGCGTGTCGCTGTCGATCTTCGCGCAGGACACAGGCGAGGCCACGGCTGAACAGCCGCTCGAGCCTGAGGTTACCATGATTGCCACGGAAACTCCGTTTAGCACGGAAGTTCCAGAAATTCCCGCCACCCCAACGGCTGACCCCAGCGCACCTGTTGAGACGCCTCCCCCTACCGAGGAGCCACCGGCTGAAGCCACGCCAGAGCCTGAACCGTTCCCTTCACCTGCTCCTACATCCGACGCTGGCATCATCGTCATCACACCCGAGGGGATTAACAGCCGCCAGCTAATCGTCGAAACTTTTGATGCGTTCATTGGTGATGGATGGGAACTAGCAGGTTGGGGACTCAGCAGCCTAGAGGGTGACACGGCGTTAGTCGCCGAGACGTCCCCCGCCACAGCTGCTTTCTACAACTTCCTCCATAGCAATTTTGCGCTGACTGCGCAGGTGACGGTCAGTCTTGGCAGCACCCTGCGCGTGCAAGTGAGCGGCGTTGACCTGCTGCTCGATGCGTTCGGCAACAGCCGCCTCTATCAAGGCGATGAAGTGCTTGCCACGTCGCCGGTCATCACGTCGCCTGATGGTAAGGCGCACCCATATGCGCTGCAAATCACAGCACAAAACAGCATCGTCACCGTCAGCGTCGACGGGATGAACGCTTACTCTGCTGCGCTTGACAGCATGCTGCCTGCCCCGCTGCGCCTTGAAGCGTCGCTCGCCGAGGGTGGCAGCGTCGCGCTCTCCCAGTTGATCCTCCAAGAACTCGACACTCTCCCAGCAATCCCAGAGATCACCCTCCCCCCTGCTGAGCCTACCCTGATAGTTGCCCCAACCGCTGAGACCACCGAAGCCGCGGTTGCACCTGAAAGCACAGCCGACCCCGTCGTTGAAGCCACTGCCGAAGTTGTCGCTGAAGCAACCGCCGAAGTTGTCGCTGAAGCAACCGCCGAAGTTGTCGTTGAAGCCACTGCCGAAGTAGTCGCTGAAGCAACCGCCGAAGCAACCAGCGAGCCAGACACTGAGGAAGCGCTCGCTGTGAATAACGAGGCTGAGGTAGCCTTGTTTGCGCCGAGCGCAGCCCCGTTCCTGATGAGCGACTTCGAGAGTGACCTAACGGGTTGGGTCACAACGGGCAGCGTCGTCGCCGAGAACGAGGTGAACCGCGTGCTGCTGATGGCCGGTGAAGGCTCTCTGGCCCCAGCCGTCGCCACAACGTTCCTTGACGTTGAACTCGTCGCGCGGGTGCGCTGGCTGCAAGAGGACGCCGCGCTGACCATCACACTGGGCAGCCGCAGTGTGTCGCTCAGCCCCTCACAGCTCACGATCACCATTGATGAGACAACCGAGGCGCATGAACTGACGCTGTCTACCAACACGTGGTATCCCGTGCGCGTGGCGCTGCGTCCCGCTGGCGTCCAATTAAACGTCGACAGCGCGCTTTTCACCATCGACGCTGAGTCCACCAGCGTTGAGTATGCCGCGTTCAGCCTTGCCACCCGCAACGCGGTGATGCTGGACGACATCGCGCTGACCGACTTCGCCCCCCTGACCGTCGAAACCGCGCCGACTGCCTCCGACAAGCTGACCGGCTCGCTGAGCCAGCTTCAGGAAGCGATCAACTCCGGAGACGCGGACGCCGTCACTGCCTTCATCACAGAAGCCCTCTTCGTGACCGATGAAGCGGGCCGCGTGCGTGTTGAGGTGTTCGCAGTGAGCTACAGCGCGCTAGCCGACGTCGCTGCTGCGGTTGAGGCGCTCGATGGCGTCGTCGTCTACACGGACGATCTGGCCGTCCACGCCTATCTCGCGCCGACGTCGCTGCTCACGGTCGCGCTGCGCTCGGATGTGTTCATGCTGCGGCAGTGGGTCGGCGCGTCGTCGACCGACGTCAGCCCAGCCCCCTCCAGCGCCCCCACTGGCACGTTCTCGACCGAGGCGTTTAACCACTTGGGCGTGCAAGATTGGCACGAGAACAACCTGCGCGGGCAAAACGTGCGCATCGGCGTGATTGACACCGGCTTCGGGACGGGTGTTGCTGCGCTAGCCCCGCCCAAATCAGGCGAATACGCCTGCATCAACGCACCCAGCGTGTTCAAAGCCCATCCCGACCCGGCTAGCGTCTCGAATCATGGGCGCAGCGTGGTTGAGATCCTGTGCGACATCGCCCCCTCAGCCAGCGTCTTCATGTACGAAGCGAACAGCTACACATCGCTGGCCAGCGCGATCAACCGCGCGCGCACCCTCGACAATGTCGATGTGCTGGTCATCACGATGGACTTGGGTGTGCACGAGACACTCGGCGACGGCACCGGCCGCGGCGGCAGCGACCCCTATGCAGAGCTGGAGCTGGCACGTCAAAACGGCATCGTCGTGATCGCTGCCGCAGGCAACAACGGCAACCCTGCCGACATCGGCGTTAGCGGTCAAGCACCACGCTACGCGGCCATCACGAGCGCCGGTGCCGATATCACGGTCAACATGCAAATCACCCACGGCGATATCGTCCGCGTGAACACCAGCACGGGGACGTTCAGCGTCAGCGGAGCCGTCTCCATCAGCGATGGCCCAGGCGAAATTGGCGGCTCGGGCGTGTTCTCAGACTCCACCAACTGCTCGACCAGCCCCTGCGCCCGCACGATTACAATCAGCGGGACGACTAGCGGCGCGACGGTGCAAGTGCAGGTCGTACCTGTGCGCACCAACCCTGAAACCTCTCAGACAGCTGGCGTGTTCATCACCAACGTCAGCGGCGGCACACTCGTGCCCAACGCTGGCTCGCTGGCACGTCCAGCCGACAGCCCAGACGTGATCACGGTCGGCGCAGTCTGCGCGGCGCAGGGCGTCGGCATCAACTTTGTGCGCCTGCCAGATGCCTCCGTCGGCCCGGTTTATGGCCCGGGTGGGACGCCTTCCACCCTGCCCACCATGCCGTCCATCGGCTACAGCCGCAACGTCATCAAGCCGGACTTCGTCGCGCCCTCCGTCGTCACCACCTCGATCTTCAACGCTAGCAACCCGAGCGCCTGTGATGGAACTGTCGCCGGGTTGGACACTGCCAATAATTTCAGCGGCTCCTCGGCGGCAGCAGCGCACGCAGCGGGCATGGCCGCCCTGCTGCTCTCCAACACGAGCGCGCCGAGCTACAACCGATTCGACCGCTTGCAAATCAGCTCTGATGAGGTCACGAACAACGTGCGCTTCTACTTCCAGATGCGCTCGGCAGACCTGCCGGCGGCCACCGCCAACGGCTTCGACATGCTGTACGGTGCAGGCATCGCCACGCTGGGGAACCCACGGTTTAACCTGAACCACGCCACCAACCCTACTACCCCACCCGAAGGGTTTACCTGCGCTGGCACAATCCACTATGTCGGCCAAGCCAATCGCAACAGCGGCGGCACAGGCACGATTACCGACCCCTTCTACAGCATCGGGCTGGCGCTGCGCCAAGCAGCGGCCAACGACTGCGTCGTCGTCAACCCGGGGGAATACACGACACCGATCGTGGCCACCGGCCTGAACAACAACATCACCCTCATCTCCTACAGCGGCGCGTCTGAGGTGCCCGCGTTCGGGACGATCATCCGCATCACGGGCCAGACTTACGGTCATCCAACCGAGCCAGATTACGAGGTTTCAGGCTTTGGAACGAGCAAGCGATTTGAGCGTGTCGCAGGGTTCTATATTCGCAGCGTCACAGGCTTGACTGTCGAGGGCTTCGACTTCATCCCCGCTGCTGATTTGACCACGCTCAGCGACAATCAATACGCCCCGCAGGCGATAGTGATCGACAGCAGCCCCACCACCACGGTTCGGCGCAACCGCATCGGCACGACCACCGTCAACGGGGTTAACTATCAAGGTTGGGGGCGCTTCGATACAGCCAGCAACCGCTGGAAAGGCCCAGAAGCCACCCCGATGCTGGTCATCTTGAGCAACAACGTCACGCTTGAGCAGAACCACTTCCGCGGCAATACGGTGGATGGCAACGGGTTCGATTATGTGTCGGCTGCGCTTGCCGTTGTGAACTCTACCAACACCCTCATCCGTCGCAACGAGTTCATCGACAACCGCAACATAACCTTCGATTTCCCCGACTTCAGCCCGATTCTACTGATCGAACAATCCAGCGCGAACATCGTCGCCAACGCGTTCAGCGGTAACAGCGCCAACACGGTCATCCAAGCCCGCACGACTGCACAAGACACCGCGCTGGCAACGCGAATCGTCAGCAACGTGTTCTTAAACAACGTCGGTTTTGAAGCGCCTAGCCCAAATCCAAGCTTGCCGTTTAGCGACGTTGCAGGTGGGCTCATCAGCGTCTACTTCACGCCGCAGCTCTACGTCGTGAACAACACCATCGTGGGCAACACGTTCACGAATAGCAACCTCGGCGCGATTGTGACCCGCGGCGTTCCCAACACCGATGTGCTGGAGGGCAACCCGACCAGCGCCACCTATCAAACCCTTAACTTCCACAACAACCTCGTCCACAGCAACACTTTCCAGCGCGGCATCCTGCGCTATTCGAACGTCAATGGAGCGTGCAATCCTAACCCTAGCACCTCATCGGCGGCGGTCACCTATAACTGGTTCTCGCAAACAACGGTCAGCGCTGGTAGTTGTGGTGGGCAGGTGAGCATCGTCACTAACAACAACCGCACCGCATCCCTTGTCTTCAGCGACTTCAGTGGGTTCAACGCCAACTTGCAAACGACCGACTGGCGCTATTGGAGCCTTGCACAGAACACCAAGACGCTGACCAACGCCATCGACAACGGAGGCAACATCGGCCAGTTTGGCATCCCGATGGCCGACGCCAACAACTACGCTGCGCCGTTCGACGTGGACGCCTTCGGGCGGCGGCGCAGCAACAGCTCGCTCGGCGCAGCCACCGCACCCACGGACACCGACATCGGCGCGTTCGAGTTCACTGAGCTGGTCATCGACGACAACGATTGTGACAGCAACACGCGCCGCAGCGTGTTTGCGCTGACGGGCATCCTCGAAGATCAATTCCCCGGCGGCTTGCCCTACATCGTGATTGACCTCGAGTGCGATCCACCCGGCCCAGAAGGCATGACGTCCTTCATCCAAGGCGCGGCTGGCGCTGTCACCATTGCTGTCCCCAACACGGGCGAATTCGATGAGGACGGCCCCACTGGCCCGATTACCCCGATTACTTACGACAACGTGCGCAACTACAGCACGCGCTGCGGTGATCAGTTTGAGGGCACGCGCGGCGTCGTCGCGTTGGTAACCGCCTCTGGCGCTGGCCGCTTGCTCTACTGCCCGCCGGAGCACTTCTACAATCAGGGCATCACCGACCCAGACGCTAAAGTTGAGATCTTCTACGTCGTCACAGACGAAGCAGGCGCGTCTGCCACTGGCAAGATCGAGGTCACGATCAACCCGACGGCTGATGTGCCCCTGACGGCTTCCATCGGCGACGACATCCCGTCCGGCGACATCCTCGAGATTACGATGCTGGCCAACACTACCGCGACGCTGCCGCTGCGCCCGTTCATGGTGTTCGGCAACTTCGAGTGGTCGGAGGCC
>DAOUBS010000233.1:0-10938 GCA_034432435.1 Anaerolineae bacterium | reverse complement strand
TCTCGCTAGCTATCTGAGCGATCAGTACTTGACCCTGCGCTTGAACGGCAGTCATTGGTGGCAGCGAGCGTGGACGTCCCCGCGTATTTTTGGCCCAATGCTGCTGATGTGGTCGGTCTGTGTGGTAGTGTTGATCTGGCAGCGCGATCTCGGGACGGCGATGCTGTTCTTCTTCATCTTCGTCGTGCTGATTTACATTGCCAGCGGGCAATGGTGGCTGTTGGTCAGCGGTGCGCTGTTGGCGGGCGCTGCGGGGGCAGCGGCCTACTTCATCTTCGCGGTGGTGCGGCTGCGGGTCGATATTTGGTTGAACCCGTGGCCGGATGCCGATGGCCGCGCTTATCAAATTGTGCAAAGTTTAATGGCGTTCGGCAGCGGCAGCATCTTTGGGCAGGGGATCGGGCGTGGGGCGCCGTCCTACATTCCAGTCGTTCACAGCGATTTTGTGTTTGCTGCGCTTGCGGAAGAGTGGGGCTTGTTGGGCGTGGTTGCGCTGCTGGGTGTCTTCAGCGTCGTCCTTATGCGAGGTATGCGCGCTGCTATGGACCAGCAGCGCAACCCATTCAACGTGCTGCTAGCCGCAGGCTTGACAACGTCACTTGGGGTGCAGACCTTGCTGATTCTGGGTGGGGTGCTCAAGCTGCTGCCGCTCACGGGCGTGACCCTGCCGTTTGTCAGCTACGGCGGCAGTTCGCTCCTGATGAGTTTTGTGATGATTGGGCTGCTGCTGCGCCTGTCGTGTGAGCGTGACTGATGCCGTTTGAACGAGAAATCACGCGGATTCTGTCTGGGCTGTTGATTGGCTTGCTAGTCGTGGCTGGGAGTGCCGCTTACTGGGCGGTGGTTGGCCCGGAGAGCCTGCTGCTGCGCGAGGACAACCCGCGCCGCGTAGAATTTGAACGTGCAATTCGTCGTGGGGCGATCTACGACGCATCAAACGCCCTGCTGGTGCAGTCTGCAGTGATAGAGGGGGGGCGATTCCCTGTGCGGTTGTACGTCGAGCAGTCCTTCTTTGGGACAATCGGCTATTACAGTTTTCGCTATGGCACAGGCGGCGTTGAGGCGTTTTACGATGGGCTGCTGTCTGGCCGCGATGAACCCGACACGTGGGAACGTTGGTGGCGAGAGCAGGTATTGGGACTGTCACGCATCGGCACGGATGTTCGCCTTACGCTCAGGGCGAGCTTGCAAGACGTGGCTGTTGAAGCGATCGGCGCACGTCGCGGCGTGGTGATTGCTCTCGACGCAGAGCGAGGCGACCTTCTCACTTTGGTGAGCCGACCGGCTTATGATCCAAATGTGCTGGATGAAGAGTGGGCGGTGCTATCTCAATCGCCAGACAATCCGTTCTTCAACCGCGCACTTCAGGGGCGTTACCAATCGGGCAGCGCGCTGCACCTGCCGCTGCTGCTGATCGCTTTGCTTGGGAACCTAGATTTGAACGCCCTCATCGCTGAGGTGGGCAGGCCGCAGGTCATTGACGGTTTAACCATCGAATGTGTTATTACACCGTCTGAGATGGAACTGCCGCTGATGGACGCGCTCAGCCACGGCTGCCCATCGAGTGTGGTGTGGTTGGCAAGTTGGTTGGATTTGAACGCCATCGGGCAAACGCTGGCGTCGTTTGAGCTTGAGGCGATCCCCCCTGTAGACGTGGGACGTGTCATCGTGCAGGACACCAGTTCTTCTCGTGAGAGGTTAGCGCCTACGCTGGATGATCTATTGGGTCAGGGGCGGATTACAGTCAATCCGCTGGCGTTTGCTCGATTTCTGGCAGCCGTCGTGAGTGAGGGAACTGCGCCGCCGCTGCGGTTGGCGGATGCGGTGCGCGCTCCGTTTTCAGACTGGCAGACTCTGCCTCGCTCACGACAAGAGATCAGCTTGGTGACACAGGCTGCGGCAGCGCAAGGCCGAGATTGGCTGCTGGCGACTGGCGTGCTGTTGGGGCTGCCTGAAGGGGTAGGCGGCTATGCAGCACTCGCACAATCGGGAGAAGAGACGCAGGTTTGGTTTGCCGGGTTCACTACTATCGGGGACGAACAAGTAGTGGTGTTGGTCATCTTAGAGGATGAATCTGATGTGCGAGAAGCTGCTGCTGTGGGGGCGGCGGTGCTGACGGCCTACGTGGAGGCTAACTCTACCCCTTGATGGCGCTCTGCCTCGTGTGCCTCAAACTCGTTGAGGGCTTCTTGGGTGGCAGGGGTGAAAAGCCGCCCGCGGAAGATAATTGCAACGCTGAGGCCCAACAGCACCCGCAGCCACTTGTGGAAGAAGCCTTGAAGCAAAGACGCGCTGACGGCTACCGCGGGGGTCATCAGCGGTTCGAGCGGCGCGACGATGGCCATCAGCAGGCCGATGTTGGTGACTTCGGTGATGCCGGCCCCATTCGGGACGAAGCTCAGCGCGCCAATGGCAGAGGTGACGCCCACGATGAACGTTGCTTGCAGCGCCAACTGCCATGTGATCTCAAGGCCGAAGCCGTATAAGACGAGGATAAAACATAAGACGCTGGCGAAGTAAACGCCCGTTCCGACGAACGTCATTGGGATAACATGGCGGAGCTGAAAGATCGTGCGGCTGCTCTCGTAGAAAGTGAGCAGTGGGCGGTAGGCACGGCTGATGAGCGGCAAGCGATAGACGATGTTCAGAACAGCATAAGCCAGCGGTCTGATTTGAACGACGATCAAACCGCTGCCGATGGCGATGAACGACCCGAACACGATCGTTCGGCTCAGCGTGTCGTAGTTGATCCCCTCGTACTCACCGAGGTTCAAAAGCTCACCTGCGAACAGCAGCGCGAGGGTCATCAGCACGATGACCGCTAAGCCGTCGATGATGCGCTCGGCGAGGACAATCGGGACACTGCGCGCGAAAGGCACGCCGGTTTTGGCCTGCAGCAGGACGCTCTTCAACACTTCAGCGGCCTTCCCGGGGCTGATGACGAGGGTGAAGCATGACACGAACAAGACGAAGCTATCGCCAACGCTGATGCGATGCCGAGCGCGAATCACGCCGAGGTAGTACTGCCATGCAATAAAACGGAACGCGACCATGAGCATCTGCGTGCTGATTAGCAGCGGCAGCAGCCCCCAATTGAAGCTGCCGAGCGTGTCCGTCAGCGCTGCGCCAAATTGGTACTCCGCCACGAAGAAGTACAAGATGTAGATAGTGAGCGCGATCAAAATGCCCGCGATGAGCTGATTTCGATATTTTTGCATGTGGCCTTTTTCCTCGTCTGGATGCATTGTAGAAGGCGCGAGGCATAGGGTAAACGGTGGGTTCTGGTGACGTTGTGTGTTGGCGTGGTAGGGGTTGCCCCCTATAATGATGGCTTGCACGGCCAGCCCGTGCTCAGACTGCTGCTACAAGAGGTTGTGTGATGTCTGATTATCAACATGATACCCAACCGAGCATGCGCCGCGTGTCTATCAAGCTGGAAGATGAGGGGATGGATGGGCCGCCGCGTGTGCTTTTCTGGGGTGTGATACTGGTGTTTGTGCTGGTGATCGTGGGGGCGTTTGGCGGGGTGTACGTGTTCCGTGATGTGCTGCGCCCTAGCCAGCAGCAGCGCGTGGTGGAGCAGTTGCCGTTCATGCGCACCTTTCTAAAACCAACGCCGATTGGTGGCATCGTGCCGACGGTGGATCCCAGCCTGACAGACGAAGATGCGGCCAACTCGCTGCTGACGATGCCGCTGCTGCTGCCAGATGGGCCACAGGTGGCTGCAACGGAAGCGCCATCACCGACGCCAACGCCGACAGATGTGCCCACAGACCCCCCCACACCGACCCCCACAGCGGATTCAGTTGAAGCAGCAAGCGATCCAACAGCGGCAGTGCCGACGGAGGCAGTGCTCGCGCCTGCGGTGATGTCCACGGTGGACGTTCAGGCCATCAGCCCAGTTGTGCCGGTGGCGGAACGCATCGTCGGTTTTACGCATAGTCAACAAGACTGGAATAACTGCGGCCCGGCCACGCTGACGATGGCAATGAGCTATTTCGGCTGGACGCGCGATCAACAGTATGCCCGTACATATCTACGCCCCAATCGTGAGGACAAGAACGTTTCGCCGGATGAGCTGGTGCGCTTCGTGAACACGCGCTCACAACTGCGGGCGATTGCGCGCGTGGGCGGCGATTTGACGACGCTCAAACTGCTGATCGCAAACCGCTTCCCTGTCATCGTCGAACGCGGCATCATGTTTGAGGCCTATGACTGGGTGGGGCACTATCAACTGCTGGTGGCATATGACGACGCACAGCGGGTATTCTATGCGTTTGATAGCTTCTTAGGCACTGGGGCGGCTGGGATGGGCGTCCAAGAGAGCTACGCGGCGCTAGACGCGGACTGGCGAGCGTTCAACCGCACCTACATTGTCGTATATAATCCCGCGGACGAGAACATTCTGCGCGACATCCTCGGCCCGCGCTTCGACGAGCGCCAGAGCGCACAGATCGCTCTTGAGCAGGCACAGGCAGAGGCACGGCAAAATCGCCAAGATGCGTTTGCGTGGTTTAACTTGGGGTCTTCGCTGACGATGCTTGAGCGCTATGCAGAGGCGGCCAGCGCGTTTGACCGCGCGCGTCAGCTTGAACTGCCATGGCGCATGTTGTGGTATCAGTTTGGCATTTTTGAGGCTTACTATGAAGTAGGGCGCTACGATGATGTGTTAAGCCTCGTTCAGTCGAACTTGACTACCTCACCAGAGCTAGAAGAGAGCTACTACTGGCGTGGGCGAGTGTTCGCTGCGCAGGGGGATCGCGCCCGCGCTGAAGCGGAGTTTCGGCGGGCGCTCAGCTACAACAGCACCTTTGAAGCGGCTCGGCAAGCGCTCGAACGGCTAGGATAACAGACGTATGACTGATCAAGCAGGGGGGATGCCGTCACGGCTGCGGCAAGTTGCGTTCTCAACCGCATTGGTGATGGTGATCTTCGGGACAACTAAGCTCATCAGCCTCGTGCAGACGTTTATCATCGCGCGCTATTTCGGCGTCGGGCGCGATCTAGACGCCTATGTGACGGCAAACCGCGTGCCGGAGCTGATCGTGGTGTTGATCAGCGGCGGCGCGCTCGGCCATGCGTTCATCCCGATCTTCAGCGGGTATCTTGCGCGGCAGGATCGAGATGGGGCGTGGCGCTTAGCGAGCATGGTGATCAACGCCGTCTTAATAGCCGCGCTCACCCTGAGCGGGCTGGTGTTTGTCTTGACGCCGTGGCTCGTGCCCAACGTCATCGCGCCGGGCTTTGCGCCCACCACGACCGAGCAGACCATCGTGCTGATGCGGATCTTGCTTCTGGGGACGATCATCTTTTCGATCAGCGGTATCTTTAGCGGCATTTTGCAAAGCCACAACCATTTCTTGCTGCCCGCAATGGCTCCGATCATGTACGACATCGGCATCTTGTTTGGGGTCGTGGTGCTGCTTCAGCCGTTCGGGCTGGAAGGAGTAGCCGTCGGCACGGTGCTAGGCGCGGCGATGCACCTGTTGATCCAAGTTCCTGGCTTGGTGCGCCATCGGATGCAGTGGCGACCGGTTTTTGAATTCGCTGATCCGCAGCTGCGCACGGTCGTCAAGCGCATGATCCCACGCATCTTGGGGCTGGGCGTGTTTCAATTGAACTTTCTTGTGATGACGAACATCGCGTCACGCTTGGGGGAAGGCGCGGTGAGCGCGTTCGACTGGGGCTGGCGCTTGATGCAAATCCCGCAGACGCTCATCGGCACGGCGATGGGCATCGTCATCTTTCCAACGTTGGCCGCGTTGAGCGCTACAGGCGATGAAGTTGGCAAGCGACTGGCGATGAGCAGCGCACTGCGGTTCATCTTGGTGGCAAGCATCCCCTCTGCGATTGGGCTGATTGTTGTGGGGCAGCCGCTAGTGAGTTTGCTAGAGGGGGGTGCGTTTGACGCAGCCGCATCAGCTCTTGTTTACAGCACGCTACGGGCTTTCACGCTTGGCCTCATCGTGCACAGCATGCTGGAAGTTGTCGCGCGCAGCTTCTACGCGGACGGTGACACGTATACGCCGTTGTGGGCGGCGCTGGTGGGCGCAGCGGTGAACTTAGTGCTGTCGTTCGCGCTGAGCGGGGTAGCAATCGCTGACGCGCAGGCGGTCTATCGTCTGGCGCAGACACAGATCGAGTTCACTGTGGTTGAACCGATTATCGGGAATGTGAGCGGCCTTGCGCTGGCTAACTCGCTTGGAACGGCGGTTGAGGTGGGGATTTTGCTGACGCTGCTGCGGCTGCGGTGGCATGGGATTGAAGAGGGGACGCTGGCAGCGACCACGGCGCGCGCGCTGGCGGCTAGCTTGGTGATGGCTCTGATGCTGGCGCTGATGCAGTTCGGTTGGGCTGTGATGGGCTTGGTCGGGCGCAGCACGATCATCACGGCGCTGCTGCTGGGCGTTGAAGTGCTGGTTGGGGGCGCAGTATTTTTTGCAGCCGGCTGGGTGCTGGGCATGCCAGAACTGCGGCTGTTGGTACAGTTGATCCGTGAGAGGCTGGTTCGACCAAAGGTAGTGGTGGCATGAGCGTCGAAATTGTGATGATGACGCTGGGCATGGCTCAGACGAACGCCTATTTAGTAGCGGACACCACAACGGGCCGCGCGATCTTAATCGACCCAGTAGACGACGCCAACGCTATTTTAGAGGTCGCCGGCAAGAAGGGGTGGCAAATTCACTTGATGCTGGCGACGCATGCCCACTTTGACCATGTGCTGGCCGCGAAAGCGATCAAAGACGCGACCAGCGCGTCATTCATCGCGCATCATGACTGCGTGCCGTGGCTGGAGCGGCTGCCAGAGCAGGGGATGCTTTTCGGGTTGGGGCGGTTTCCTGAAGCGCCGCCGGTGGATCGGCTGATCGGCGACCAACCAGAGACGATTGAACTAGACGTGATTCGGCTGAAGACACTCTACACGCCCGGCCACGCAGATGGACATCTTGCGTTTTACATGGCAGATCATGGCGTCGTGTTCAGCGGCGATACGCTGTTTCAAGGCAGCATCGGGCGAACAGACTTGCCCGGCGGCAGCTATGAGCGGCTGATGCGGTCGATTGAGACGGAGCTGCTCACGCTGCCGGACGAGACCCGTGTGTTGAGCGGCCACGGCCAGCCGACTACGATCGGCGCTGAGCGTCGTTCAAACCCCTTTCTAGTATGAAGCGCATCCTCTTCCTGTTCGTCGATGGGGTTGGACTTGGTCGAGATGACTCAGCGGTAAACCCCTTCAGCGTTGCGGCACTTCCCACGCTGCGGCGGTTCACTCGCGGGGCGAGCTGGTTCGACACCACGCAGACTGTAATCACCGATGAGAGCGCGTTTGTGCCGACGGATCCGCGGTTGGACGTTCCGGGGCGGCCTCAGAGTGGTTCTTCCCAAGCGGCGATCTTGACGGGTAAGAATGTTCCGCAAATGATCGGCGAACACTACGGCCCCAAGCCGAATGAGCCGATTCGGAACCTCTTGACCGAGGACAACTTGTTCATGCGCATTCGACGGGCTGGGATGCGCACGGCGCTCTTAGACGCTTACCCAGAGCGGCTGCTGCAGAACATCCGTCGTGGCAAGACGCTGCCCAGCAGCATTCAATTTGCGGCGATTGCGAGTGGTCAAGACCTCTTCACAGCGGATGATCTGCGCGCGGGGCGGGCGTTGACGGCAGAATGGACAGGCGAGGAGTGGCGTTCGCACCTGAAGTACAGCGACACCCCAGTCTACACGCCGTTTGAAGCGGGGCAGCGCCTCGTGGCGATGTCCCGTGAGTATGCGTTTGCGTTTCACAGCCACTGGATTACCGACTACATCGGGCATCGTGGGACAGTCGAAGAGGGCGCGGCGATGCTGTCACGTTTAGACGGGGTCATTGCGGGCATTTGCTCAGTGTGGCAGCCGGAGGATGGCCTCGTCATCTTGACGAGCGACCACGGCAACATGGAGCATATCGGCGATCGGCGGCATACTGAGAACGACGTGCCAACCCTGATACTGGGGCGCGAAGCGGCGAGCTTTGCCGATGGCCTGCGCACACTGGCGGACTTTGCACCTCGCATTGAAGCATACCTCGGCATACAAAAAGAATAACCCCCGCGCGTGGCGGGGGCTTCTCGTGACTTACTTAAGTGGTGCCGCTTACTGAAGCGGCGGAACGAAGTCAACCCAATTGCTGGCAATGGAAATGTTCGGCTGATTGTTGAGGCGCAGCTCTTTGAGCCACTGGTCGAACAAAGCCTGTTTCACACGATCCAGATCGGCATCTGCGACCACACGTTCTTCACGCCCCATCACTTGGATAACGTGGAAGCCGAATTCGGTCTGAACTGGCTCGCTGATTGCGCCGATTTCCAGTGTGAGCGCAGCATCGCGGAATGCGTCCACGTAGTTTAGCGCGGGTGCCCAGTCGTAGACGCCACCATTTTGAGCGGAGCCGGTGTCTGTTGAGACTGCGGCAGCCAGAGCGGAGAAAGATTCTCCGTTGTTGAGCGCTGCGATGACATCTTGCGCCTGTTCGCGTGTTGCCACGAGGATATGCCGCAGACGGACGTAGGTTGTGCGCTTCGCTTCACCAAGCAGGTAGTCGGCTATGGCATCCCGCAGCGCCTGCCGACGGAAGGACTCATCGATCACTTCTTGGCCGATGCCGGTCGCTTGGCGAATGCTGAGGTTGTAGTTGCGAACGTTCTCTTCAAACTGCCGCTGCTGATCTTCGATGGAAAGCGTCGGCATAGGCGTGATGGTGGGAAGGTCGATCGTGGGACTGACTTCTGCTGTTGCTTCGGCTGTGGCTTCTGGATCAGGTGTGGGCGTCATGGTCGGCAGCGGCGTTGGCGTAAACGTCGGCGAGGGAGTCGGCGAGACGAACGGCGTCGGCGTCACAGTCGGCTCAGTTGTAGCAGTCGGTTCCATGCCGGTCATGGCGACACGGGTTGGGTCGAAACCGAAGAATTGGTTGATCTGCTCTTGAACGTCGTCCTGTGTGACGGTCACGCCCAGCCGCCGCGCTTCCTGCTCGGCCAGCAGTTCACCGATCATGTCATCCAGCACGCGCCGCCCGAGTTGATCGGGGAAGTTGATCTCGTTGAGCAGCGTGCGATAAGGCTCGTTTTGGCTGAAGTACTGATTGGGGTCGACGCCAAACGCCTGAAGCTGGGCTGCGTCGTTGTTCAGGCGGTTAGCGATAGTGATCTGCTCGAAGCGCAGGCGATCACGAAACTGCTGTACGGTGATGGATTCCCCAGCGACAGAGGCGATCGCTTGGTTCGGGACGATTACTTGCTCGTTGAGTAGAGAGATGCCGAACAGCACTGCCAGCACCAGAGCAAGCACGCCTACTATGCGAATAATCAACCGGACGAAGCCCTCTTCACGTTCCGCGCGGTTTTTGGGGTTGCCCAGAAGCTGCTCCCAGACCTTTTCAAGGCGAGAAAGTTGGCGCTCTGGCTGCTGGGGGGTCGCTCTGTTTTTATTCGGCAGGCCAGTCGTCGAACGTTTGCTCATAGCGGTAAACTCCTCAAGGGTGCTTGCAGTCTGGCGCTGTAGCAGTGCGCCATGGGGTGGGTTTAGTCGTTGTTGTCGACGAAAGGCAAGAGCGCTAGGTGCCGTGCGCGTTTTACCTCACGAGCCAGCTCACGCTGGCAGCGAGCGCAGCAGCCGGTTTGGCGGCGCGGCTTGATCTTGCCTGTCTCACCAATGAAGCGCTTGAGCGTTTCAACATCCTTATAGTCGAAGCACTTGCCTTCTGGGCAGTACTCAGCACGACCCCGCGCGCCGCGGTCACGACGTCCACTGCCGCTGCTGCGTGGGCCACTGTCACTGTTGCGTCGCGGGCCGCGGCGGCGATCTTCATCCATGTCAACCATCTTGTTTTCTCCTCATTTGTTGTGCGCGTGTGCGCCTAGAATGCATATCCATCGTTGTTGTCATCGCTGGAGTAGTGTTGGTCAAGCGACCGATCCCCCAGCAAGATCATCTCATTGGCGACAAGCTCGGTGCGGAAGTGCTTCTTGCCGTTGTCGTCTTCCCAACTGCGCGTTTGCAAGCGACCTTCCACGTATACCTGATGTCCCTTTGCTAGATGCGACTTGCAGATTTCGGCGAGCGTGCCCCATGCGACAACGTTAAACCACTCCGTTTCTTCATGGCGCTCCCCTTCGGACGATGTCCACGTACGGCCAACCGCGACGCTGAAACTGGTAACGGGACGACCACTAGGCGTATACCGTATTTCAGGATCACGACCTACATGACCGATGATGATGACCTTGTTCAGCCCACGTGGCATAGTATCGTCCTAAGAAAATTCGAATTGCCTAAAAGTGGGCTTACTCGGCAGGGCTAGCTTCTTCTGGCTGCGCGGGGGATGGTTCGTCTTCAACCACAGGCTCGACGGTGACAGCCACTTCTGTTGGGAATACCTCAGCAGCTTGACCGTCTTCGTCAAGACGAACGATCAAGTGACGCAGGATCGTCTGAGCGAGCTTGAGGTTCAGCTCCAGTTCACCGATGTGAGTCGGTTCGATGTCGGCGTGGAAGATGACGTAGAGACCATCGCGCTGCTTGTCAATCTCGTAGGCCAGCTTGCGACGACCGAGGGTGGTGCGATCAATGCGAGTAACGGTTCCTTGTGGTGTGCCAGTGTTATCAGGCTGCTCGATCCACCCGCGCACCTGTTCGATGGCGTTTTGTGTTTCCTCGTCATTCGCCAAAATGCGAATGACCACAGTTAGTTCATATGGTCGTTTCATGGGGTATTCTCTTGGCTCCTTTCCCCGGATTAAAGCCTCATCTTGACCGTGGCGATCGGATGAAGCGGAAAGCTGGTACGTCAATATAGACTGGCAAAGTATAGAGGACAGCGTGCGCTATCGCAATCCTGAAGTCTTGGTATGTTGATGCCCGATGCGTGCGACAGCGATGCAAAGCGCGACGATCACC
>DAOUBS010000232.1:0-11598 GCA_034432435.1 Anaerolineae bacterium | reverse complement strand
GTCGCTCACCGCAGCGATGATCTGACCGCGCTCGCGTTGGAGCTGGCGATCAACGGCGTGCTGGTGATCCCACTGCACGTGCCCGCAACGCATCGCGCCCAGCAGCACGACCTCGTCAGCGAGTTGGTGTCTATCTACGGCAGCTTCTACCGCCTGCTGACCGATGCCCTCTTCCCCTCGCTGCGGGCGATCAACGCCAACTACGCCGACGCTGAACAGCCCCCCGTCATCGTGTTCGAGGCGGCGGCGCTGCCCGTCACAGAAGCGTTCGCAAACTACGTCGTCCCCTACTGCGCCATGCGCCGCCCCAGCCAACCGATCAGCGTGCCGGAACTGCAAGGGATCGTCTACTTCATGTTGGAGGATTTAGAGGGGCTAGACGTGGAGCCAGCCATCCAGCGCGATTTGACACAGCGCGGCACGGACTACCTGACGCGGCTGCTGGCGCTGCCCGTGCAGCAGCAGTCGCTGACGCCCTTCCTGCGCAAGAAGTTTGTCTACCTCGCACCCCCGCCGCCGGAAAGCCCTCTCGCCAGCGCGCCGCCCCCGCCACCAGAAGCCCCACGCCCGACACAAGCGCCCCCGCCAGAAGCGCCGCGCTCACCGTCGGCGCGCTTTCAATCGTCGATCCCGATCTTCTTCGACCTCGATCAACCGTCCGACGCGCCGCTGCCGCCTGTGCCACCACCGCCGCGCCCCTCTAGCTGAGCGCCCTATTTTCGCTGCTTTTCCAGCTCGTCGGCTTCGGCCTCCAGCGCGTCCACGAGCGCGTCTACGTCGGTGTTGGCCTCGCCCACGTCGTCCACGTCGCCGAACATCAGAAGCTGCCGCGCGTAAAGGCGCAGCACCTCAGGGGTGCGTTCGTGTGCCAGCCACTTCTCTAGCACGCGCTGTCGATACCCGGCCAGCAGGTAGTAGCCGCTGTCCAGTCGGATGACCTCGCGCAGAACGGTTGGATCATCGCACGCCTCAAGCGCTTCTTTAAACTGCTGAAGCAGGCGCGGGTAGGACTTGAAGCGCTCTTCTGTGGTGGGCTTCTTGCGCAGCAAGATCAGCTCTTGCGTTAGCTCTAGCAGGGTCATCACAGCGCCCCATGCCGCCCCGTGTAGTCGCGCAGGTAGAGGAAGTCGTGGCCGATGGTGCGGCGGCTGATCTTGGCGATGTTGGGCATCGTGCGCTTGTAGTGGTTGGCCTTGACGCGCTCCCAGATGCGATGGACAAACTCCACCTCAAAGCCGCTCTCTTCAGCCGCCTCGGCCACCGTGTAGCGCTCGTCCACCAGCAGGTACAGCACTTGGTCGGCAGCTTCATAGGTGAAGCCCAACTCGTCCTCGTCAGTCTGGCCGATCCACAGGTCAGCGCTGGGGGGCTTGTCGAGGATAGTCGACGGCACCCCCATCGCCCGTGCGAGCTGGCGCACCTGCTGCTTATAGAGGTCGGCAATGGGGTGCAGCGCAACGCCGCTGTCACCGTAGATCGTGCTGTAGCCCAGCAGGAACTCCGTCTTGTTGCTCGTGCCCATGACGAGGCCGCCCCATGCCACGCTCTGATCGTAGAGCGTGATCATGCGTAGCCGCGCCATGATGTTGCCCTTGCGCACGTTGCTCATGTCGGGGAACTGGTCGATGAGCGCGTCCGCCATCCCGCTGATCGGCACAGTGAGGCTCGGCAGTCCCAGATCGTCGATCACGGCCTGCGCGTCGGTCAATGACGCTTCGCTGCTGGTCTTGTAGGGCATGCGCACGACCAGCACGTTCTCTGGCCCCAGCGCCTCGGCGCTGAGATAGGCCGACAGTGCCGAGTCAATCCCGCCAGAGAGGCCAATAACGCAGCGTTTCAGGCCGCTTTTAGCGATTTCATCGCGGATGAAGCCCGTTAGAATACGGCGAGCGAGGTCGGTGTTGATGGTCATGCGCGGCAGGATGTGAGAAGGGGCGTGGGCAATGGGCATGAGTTGTGCCTCGCTGATTGTTGACTGACGTTGATTATAGCAGGGAACAGCCTACTGACGATCGCGCACTTTGCCGATGGGAAACGGGTCAACGCCGCCGACCTGCGCGCCCATCATGCGCCGAATCGCTTGCAGTTCCTGCGTGGTGAGATGTGACATAGTCTGTTCTTCGTTGTCGTCCTCCAACTTGCCGAACGCGCGGTGAAAAGCGATCTTCTGAAACTGCACGTTGGCGAGGTTGGCGACAACTAGATTGCCGAGGTTGGCCGAATGCGGCGCAACGTCGCGGCTGCGAATGAGCAGGATGCTGCCGAACAGCAAAGCCACGCCCAGCCACTGCGTCGAGGTGAGCGTGTCGCCTAAGAAGATGGCGGCCAGCAGCAGCGTCACACCGATCTCAGTGATGCTAAGCACAGCGGTTTGCATGCTGCCCATTAGCTTCACGCTAGCGAACATCGCAACACGTGAAAGCGCCGTCGTCAGCCCCAGCGCGAAGATGGCCGGCCCAGCGCTCACGAGTATCTCAGCGGTGAGGGGCACGCCCACGGTCAGCCATACGACAGTGACGACGCCCGCCATCGTCGATAACACGTAGAGCGCGGCGGTTTGCGGGGGCATTTCGTACAGCACGTATTGGCTCAGGACGACCGTCCCAGCGAACATCAGCGCGTTGGCCAACATCAAGCCCACGCCGACGAAGTTCACCGGCTGCCCGCCGAACGAAGTGATGATCGTCAGCGCTGTGCCGATGAGCAGCACCCGGATGAGCGTTCGCCAGCTGGCGCGGTCTCCACCAAAGTGCACCAAGATGAGCGTGAAGATCAAATAGGATCCGTTGAGGAGCTGTACCAACGAGGCGTCAAGGTAGTTGAGGCCGCCATAGTAGAAGAGCGACCCCACCCCGTTGATGAAGCCGATCACCAAGCACCCCACCAACCCCGCCGGATAGATGTAGAGGAACCGCCGCGCAAAGAGCGCATACCCCAACCACAAAGCAGCCACCGCCACAATCGTCCGCAGCGCTGCCGTGGAGAAGCTGTCCGCGCCCGCTTGCAGGGCCAGCTTGCCAAAGATCGGCGCTAGACCTAACAGCACGGGCGCGCTGAACACACTCAGGAATTGGCGCAGGTCAGGTCGTGGGGTCATGATTGTGGGCGCGAGGTCAAGCGTCGGATGGCGGGCATCGGCTTAGTCGAGGGAGTCGCAGCAAGGGGCAAGAGCACAAAGAACTCGCTGCCGGGCAGGCGGTTCACATCATAGCCCGCGCTTTCAACCCAGATGCGCCCGCCGTGCGCCTCTGCGATCCCACGACAGATAGCTAGCCCCAGTCCCAGCCCGCCGCCGCGAAAGGTCGTCTTGCTGGTCGTATGCGCGTTGATGTCATGGCTGATCGTCATGCGGTCGAAGATGCGTTCATGATACTCTGGATCGATGCCGATGCCCGTGTCACGGATCGAGAACTGTACCGCGTTCTGTTTGACCTCACAGCGGAACGTGATCGAGCCACCGTCTGGCGTGTACTTGATGGCGTTGCTCATCAGGTTGAGGATCATCATGTAAAGCAGCCCCTCATCCGCCCGCATATTTTCAGGGAATTCAGCCGCGTTGAAGAACACCTGCAAATGCCGTTCGCGCAGGGCTTCTTGATAGTTGGCAAGCACGCGCTTGATGATAGTGGCCAAATTGACCTGAGACATGTTCAACTCGATCTTACGCGTCATGATGCGGCTGATGGTCAGCAGATCCTCGATCACGCTTTGCATGCGGTTGATCGAATCGCTCAGGCCTTGCAGCAGCGGGGCGATGCCGAGGTCGTTCTCCATCAAACGGCGCAGCGGCGGATAATCTTCAAGCAGACGGCTGTAGCCCGTGACGAGGGTGAGCGGCGTGCGCAGCTCGTGGGCCGTGAGCTGAATGAAGGTATCTTTCATGTCGTCGATGCGCTGAAGCTCATCGTTGCGCCGCTCCAGCTCGCGGATGCGTGCCTCCAGCCCTTTGAGGAAGTTCTGCACGTATTCCGTGCGCGCCTGTTCAACGCGCTCTTCATCATCTGCCACGTGCACCCCCCCGCTAAGGAAGAACTCAAGCTGAAGGGGCAGCACCTGCGGCGTCAATGGCTCATCTAAAAACCCAGTGAAACCCGCCGCAATACACAGATCCCGCTCGTGGATCTGATCAGGGGGGAGGATCGTCACAATCGGCACATCTTGAAAGCTGTCCTCAGCGCGCAGGGTGGTTGCCAGTTCGCGCCCGTGCATATCGCTGAGGTTTAGCTCAGCGATGATCAAGTCTGGCTTATGTTCTCTAGCAATATCCAGCCCATGCAGCGCGCGTGAAGCCACTGCCAACAGATGCCCACGTTCTTCAACAGCGTCCTTGACGATGGCGGCAACTTTGTCTGAACGAGAAATCAGCAGAACTTTTCGCTGCATAGTTTGCTACCAGATGATTTTGAACAGTAAATAACGTCGTTAGATTTGCTATGGCTAACTATAGCATACCGCAAGGCTATAACACATCTTAAAATTTGGGTCTCTGTTTGGCGCTCTTGGCGCTCACATCTTGCCTACCTGATAGGGCTGGCCTCTGCTCAGCCGTGGGATGTGAGTGTTAAGCAAAAACTTATCTGCCTTTGCTAGGATAGTTCTTAAGAACTATGAGCAATCGTCAGGGAGGAATTATGTCCCAAGAACGCATCCTAATCATAGAAGATGAGGCACGAATCGCCCAATTTGTGGAGCGTGGCTTAATCTATGAAGGCTATCGCGTTACAGTGGCGCGTGATGGGCAAACTGGATTAAACGCTGCCCGCGACAACCCACCAGATCTTGTGATTTTGGACTGGATGCTGCCGGGGCTGGATGGGCTGGAAGTTTGCAAGCGCTTGCGCGCCGCCGGCAACGTGCCGATTATGATGCTGACGGCCAAAGACGACATCAAGGATCGCGTGATTGGGCTGGACGCTGGCGCGGATGATTACCTCGTCAAGCCCTTCTCGATTGACGAGCTGATGGCCCGTGTACGCTCACTGCTGCGCCGCGTAACACCGCAGTCACGCCCGGAAGTGCTGCGCTTTGCCGATCTCACCCTGGACACCGGCACACACCGCGCACACCGCGGCGAACGCGCCATTGACTTAACTGCCAAAGAGTATGAACTGCTCGAGCTGTTTATGCGCAACCCGCGCCAAGTCATGACGCGCGATGTGATCTTCGACCGTGTGTGGGGCTACGACTTCGGCGGCGAGAGCAACATTATCGAAGTCTACGTGCGTTACCTGCGTCAAAAGACAGAGCAGGGAGATGAGCCGCGGTTGATTCATACCGTGCGCGGAGTGGGTTACGTCCTACGCGAAGAATAACGGAATGACCATTCGCACACGCCTAACATTGTGGTACAGCGCGATGCTGACGTTGATCCTGCTCATCTTCAGCATCGCTGTGACCAGTTTCAATCAGCTTTCGATCATCACGATTCTGGATCAAACCCTTCGGGAAGTTGCTACGACAGTGGCTTCCAGCGTTGCGTTGGTTCCAGTCGGTGAGTTTGGCCCACCCCAGCCGCAAGTACTCACCAGCCACAGCGACCTCTTCGACAAACCCAACGTCTGGATCCAAGTCTGGCGCACTCACGAGAACGGCCAGCCCATCACCCCTCAGCTTCTACGCGAGTCAGATGGCATGTCGGTTGAAGATGGCATGCTGGACATGGCACCCATCACCCTGCACGAGCCTTACGTGCGCGATGTCACCTTCAAAGGCGTCAGCGCGCGTGTCGCCTCAGAGCCGTTTTTCATTAACGGTGAACTGGTAGGCGTCGTGCAAGTGGGCACGTCAACCGCGAACATCGACGCGACAAACACCGCGCTCACCTTGACGATTGGCGCGGGCGCGGGCATCTCGATCTTGGTGAGCGTTGGCCTCGGCATGTTCATTGCCAGCCGCCTGCTGAAGCCCATTGAGCAGATGACGGAGACCGCCGCGAGCATCGTCAACGCGGACGACCTGAAAAAGCGCCTACCCGTGGCGCACCCGATGGACGAGTTGGGGCATCTGGCCAGCGTGTTCAACCAGACACTCGAACGGTTGGAGAGCCTGTTCCGCGTGCAGCAGCGCTTCGTTGGGGATGTGAGCCACGAGCTGCGCACGCCGCTCACGTCGATCCTAGGCAACCTTGAGATCATGATGCGCTATGGCTACGACGAGGAATCGCTCAACGCGGTCTACCGCGAGGCAGAACGCATGTCGCGCATGGCCAATGACCTGCTGCTGCTGGCGCGCGCCGACAACGGTGAACTCAAGATCGAACTTACCCCGATCGACCTCGACCCGATTGTGCTGGAAGTGTACGAACAGTCGATACTGCTGGCGAAGGGGCGCGACCTCAAAATTCGGCTGGACGAGATCGACGAGGTGCGCATCAACGGCAACGCCGATCGCCTGAAGCAGCTTCTACTCAACTTAGTCAGCAACGCCATCAAGTTCACGCCCGACGGCGGCACGATCACGCTGGCGCTAGCTGAGCGCGACGGCAAGGCCATGCTTGAAGTGCGCGACACGGGCATCGGCATCAGCCCTGAGGATCAGAAACGCATCTTCGATCGCTTCTTCCAGGCGGATAACTCACGAGTCCACCGCAGCGAGCACGACGGCGCTGGCCTCGGCCTGAGCATCGCCCGCTGGATCGCTGACGCTCACCACGCCACGATTCAAGTGGAGAGCGAGCTGGGCAAGGGCACGACCTTCCGCGTGTGGATCCCTACCCTTGAGCGCAAGCGCACCAGCAAGATCATCACCAAAGATTGGCTCGGCGTCGTGCAGCAGTCGTAGGGTAATCTCAACCTTGAAGTAAGCTATAAAAAAAGTCTAGTTTATAATAACCTCTGAAAGTCGATGTCATTCAGCATAAAGTGATGATCACCTTCAGGGGTCGTTCTATGCGTCTGCTATATCAGCTACTATTTGTCTTATTACTTTCTATTGGGAGCGTATTAGCTCAAGAGTCGCCGACTGAAGCCCCACCTGAGCCAACTCTAGACTCATCCTCCATTCTTCCAACGGAAACTCCGACTGAGCTTCCCACGTTTGAATTTCCCACCACCACACCGACATCTCTTCCGCCCCCACCAACTGAGACGCCGCTGCCAACTGAACCACCGACACTCGAACCTACGTTGGAAATCACTCCAGAGGAAATCACTCCAGAGGCGACCGAACCCCTGCTGCCAGAGCTGCCAACGGAGACCCCGACGCCGTTCGTGATTGAACTGCCGACGGAACTGCCTGTGGCCGAAACAGAAGAGCCGCTCACTCGTGGCAATCGTGGGCGCTACGCGAAAGTCGATCAAGACCTGTTGGCGCTGTATGATGCTCTAGCAGCTAACAACCTCCCTGCGGCGCAACAGTTGGCCATGGACGAGGAGATGCTCATCTCGTCCGACGGCGCAAAAGTGCGCGTCGAAGTGAAAGCCATCAGTGAAGCCGAGGCGAACCGCCTACGCCCCTTGATCGAGTCGCTCGGTGGCGTCTACCTCATCGGGTTTGAGCACTACGCCGAGTATGACTTCCCGCTGGTGATGCTGGACGCGCTCAACAACCTGCCCGGCGAGTTCACCGCAGGTCAGCCGATGCGCCCCCAAACGCTCAGTGGTTCAGTCGTCAGCGAGGGCTTGGGGGCGATCGGCCTTCAGTCGTGGCACGCGCGCGGCTACCGCGGTCAAGGGGTCCGCGTTGGAGTGATCGACGTGGGCTTCTTCGGCTATCCCAACAGGGACACGAGCTGCGTGCGTGGGGCGAGCGCGTTCGACCCCCTGCCGGTCACGCTGACTGCTTACGGCGACCACGGCACGAACATCGTTGAGATCATCTGTGACCTTGCGCCGCAGGCCGAGGTGTTCATCGCCAGCGCCAACTCAGTCAGCGCGCTGAACGCTGCCGTGGACTGGCTCATTGCGCAGAACGTGAAGCTCATCAACATGTCGATGAGCTGGTTCGGACACCCGGGTGACGGCACAGGAACAGTAAATAGGATCGTCAACCGCGCCATCGACCGCGGCATCATCTGGGTGAACTCGGCGGGCAACAGCCAAGGCTACGTCTGGCATGGGCCGTACACCAACATGACCGTCACTGGCAGCACCTATGGGTTTACTACTGCAACTGTCAACTTGATGAACTTCGGCGGCAGCGACCCCGTGCTGGAACTGTCAGGCGGCTGCGGCCAAACGCAGATCAGCCTGCGCTGGTCAGATTGGAACGCTACCCGCACCGGCAACCAAAACGGCTATGACCTTGACCTATACTTGGTTCAGAGCACTAACGGGGGATTGACTTGGACACACGTTTCGTCATCAATGAACAATCAGGAAGATTACGACGGCGTCCTGCCGAACGAGTACATCAGCACAACGCCTCCTTGCACAGCGGGGGTAATCTACGGTATTGTTGTTAGACGGTGGTCTGCTTCAGCCCCCGTTTACATTCAGATCGAATCCCACTCGCACCAGCTACAAACGCCTAGCCAAACCGCGAGCATCGGCACCCCCGGCGATAACCCGAACGTGGTCACGGTAGCTGCTAGCGAGGTCAAGCCACACTCGTCCTGGGGCTGGTCGCCCAATCGGTATCCCGATGTCGCGCCCTACAGTAGCCGCGGGCCAACGCTTGGCCCGGGCGGCACAGACCCCGCTGGTGGGCATCCTAAACCCGACATCAGCGCCCCGACCAACACCCGCACGACCCGCGACCCGCAGTTTAACGGCACGTCTGCTGCCGCCCCCCACGTCACAGGCGCTTTTGCCGTGCTGCTCTCGTACAATTGGTTGTTTACTCGATCAGACCTTTTGCTGCACGTGCGCACACCTCTGACAAGCCAATACTCCACCTGCAACATCACCCCACAACGCTGCTTTGGCGAAGGCGTGTTGACCATGCTGCCTTATTGGGTGCAGTGGGGCGATCTAGTCCGTGAGCACACCCACCACAGCGTAATCTTGTCCGGCATTCCAGAATCTGTCAGCGCGGCGGTAAATGGCCGCTGGATGACAATCAACACAGCCTCCTTCTCAGTCAGCCAGCGCGCCAGCGGTGGCACGTTTGTCGCCAGCCAAGATCCTTGGGCACAAGTCAGTTTTAGCTTTCGGTACGTCAACGCAGTTGATGTAAGTTATTACAGAATGCCAACTTGGACAGGTTGTGCGATGGAGGTGTGGCGGAATGACAACTTATTTACCACTGTGTCGCTCGACGGTGGGGGCACCTATAGCCGCATGGTGCTCACCATCACCCCCTCTAGTCTAGACGACGAAACATCTGTTCAGCTTCGTTCGAGCGGCGGATGCGGGGTAACATTTGATGCTGTCACGCCGATTATGGGGGAGATTCTGCAAGAAACGGACGCACGCATCACGTTTACAGGTCCGTGGTTGCGCAGCAGCCTAGTTGGCGCGAGCGGCGGAGCGTTCCAATCAACGAGTACAGCCGGCGCATCGGCTTACTTTACGACAACCAGCAGCGCCGCTCAGATTATCTACACCGCTCGTCCAGACGGTGGCATCATCGATGTGTACGTCAACGGGGTACTGGTCGATTCGATTGATACCTACTCGTCTGCTCAAGTGCCGCAAAGCCTCTACCGTCTTTCACCGTTGTCAGGCGCTCCGACGCTTATCGAGCTTCGGTCAACTGGGCGACGTCACCCAGCCTCGCGCGGGCAAGTAGTCACCTTAGACGCAGTTCGCTTCTACGATGGGCTGGGTGGCTTGACCGCCAACGCGCTGACGGCTGAAGCGCTGCCGGCTCGTCCTAACCTCCAAGAAGACACATTGCTGGAAAAAGGCGTGCGCGTCCTGCCTGCGAACGGCAGTTGGAGCCGCATCGGCAATCCAGCAGCTTTCGGTGGGGCGGTTTGGTCAGCGAATACGTCGAACGCTGAGATACTCTTCCAACTGAATTACGCAGGGACAAATCGCCGCCTGCTGGTGTACTTCACAGGAACGCCAACAGGGGGCCAAGTTGAGGTGTTGATCAACGGACAAGTGTGCAGCGAGTGCGGTATCATCGACACTTATCGTCCAGTCAACATACCGCGTTCGGTGGCTGTCGTCAATCTGCCAGACAGCGCGCTCAACCCCATGACAATCGGCCTGCGGATCACTGGGGAACGTCACATCAACAGCGCGGGCACGTCACTCCTCTTTGAAGGCGCGTCAACCCTCAGCTCATCCGCCTCATTCCCCCGGCTCAGCTACCGAGACGTCGGAATCGACGGGGCAACCTTATTCTTCGAGAGTCTATTCCCGTTGTATGCCAATAAGGTCGTCCCGCGCACGCTAGCTGGCGCCGTGTACGGTGATATCCATGCCATGTCTCAACATGCTGCTGCTGCTGGTGGGTTCTACACCTCACACGATACCGTCGGGCTGGTGGTGGCACGTTCACCACAGGGCGGACGGTTGGTCATTTCGTATTATCACAATGTAGGTGTCTACACAACTCTAGCGATAGTTGATCTCAACGCTACGCGCACCCTGCCACGCGAGCTGATTGTGTTACAGCGACCCATAGACGCTCAATTGTTTGCGGGGCATTGGTGGAGATTACTCCTCTCATTGGATTACCCGGCAACAGGGAGCACACAGAACTTCCTCTTTGTCGATGGTGTGCTGGGTTTCGGCCCGGGGATAACTGACAGTCTTTGGGCCGACACTGGGTCAAACGATGTCACTTCCTTGAGTGCAGACCGTCAAGAAGTGGGCACTGGCTGGGCCAACGCGCCAGCAGCCATTGCAGGGCCAACTCGTTCACAAAACCTCGGCGCGCCGCTGCGTCGGACAAATGTGCCGGGGGCGAGCTTCCAGTTCAGCCTCAACCCATCCACCGAAGGTGGCAGCGTAGAACTGCTCTACTCACGTCATCCCGATGGCGGCATCGCAGAGGTGTACGTGGACGGCGAACAGCGGGGCGAGATCAACTTCTACTCACCCACGCCGCTCAACTATCAACCCTTCGTGATCCCGTATAGCTTTCCCTACCCCAGCCTGTCATCCGTGGAGATTCGCAACACGAACCGCCGCTCGCCGGGCTCGACGGGCAACTGGATGTACATCGACGTGCTCAGCCCCACTAATGCTTCATCTGTGGTCCCTGCGTATCACCTCGGTGCTGTGCAAGAAACAGACAGCCGCATCCAGCGCATCGGGGCCGGTTGGGCGAACTTGCCAGCCGCGCCGGCTGGCGTCAACGGTGCGCTGGGCGGGGCGGCCCAATCGGTCAACCAGCCCGGGGCCGTGCGCTTCTTCATAAATGCCAACAAGATGTGGATTGTGCGGACGCTGCTGCCCAACGGTGGCCAAGCAGAAGTGTACGTAGACGGCGTGCGCTGCGCCGAGTGCGGCTTAGTGTCGTTCTTCAACCCCGTGCTCAGCTACCGTGCCGCACAACTGCTGTCTATCCCTGCGTCCTTTGGCGCGCCGCCCTATGTGATTGAGCTGCGCGCCCTGCCAACGCGCCCGCAAGGCTCCAGCGGCACAGTGATGACACTGGACGCAGTCAAGCCTTACACGGGCAGCCTCTCCGATATCTTGCCGAATTACGTCGAGTTCTCAACAGCGGCAACTACGTCCACCACGTTCACAAGTGTGACGCTGC
>DAOUBS010000231.1:0-11042 GCA_034432435.1 Anaerolineae bacterium | reverse complement strand
ATATTAAAAAAACATCTTTTAATTAATTCCAAAATTATATTATATAATAAAGTATATTAAAATAAAATATAAAAATATTTGACAAATTTGTTACTTTACAGCGTGAAGATAGTACGAATATCCTAATTTATGAGACTTTTAGCCTATTAAAGCGCTTCAAGAGGTCAGGAGAAATTGACATGAGAAAACGCTTTAAAGTCTTTGGTATTCCGTTGACGACGATGGTGTTGGCCATCATCGCATTTTTCGTCCTATCTTTGTACAACAGATATGAAGAAAGTAATAATAATTTGCTGCCAACTCTGGCAGTCTTGCCAACGATAACAGCAGGACAGGTAGCTGACGTCGTAGACGATGCCGATGTCAGCGATGCGACTACCTCGGAAATCGTCGATGTTACGCTTGCCACGCCCGTGCCTGACCTAGAAGCAGCAGAAACTGCCGCGGAAGAGGTCGTGTTGGTTGACGAGCCGACTGCCTCGCCGTCACTGCCGCCGCAACCGTCAGCTACAGCCACAGTGGCTCCGCCACCTGTTCAACTCGTTCAGCCACTCTTGACCCAGCAGCAAGTTATCGTGCTGTGGACAAGTGAGGTTGCGCAGCCGAACGTCGTCAACCTGCAGGTGAACCCTACCGACTTCACAGAGGTGCGAGCGCAGGTTGAAGCGCAGGGTGGCACGATCGAAGTTGTCAACGAGGCGATTGGCCTCATTACCGTGAACGTCCCTGACGCGGCGGCTGCCGAGCAGCTCTCGCAAGCGGATTTTGTGCTCGCTGCGGAGCCAGACTACTTTGTCAGCGTGCAGGCGCTTGCCACCGATCCTCTCATCAGCCAGCAGTATTCGCTGGCGGCGATGAACATCCCGCTGGACTTGCCGGATGATTTGCCGTCTGTGACGGTAGCAGTGATCGACAGCGGCATCTGCCCGCATCCTGAGTTGGCGGGCAAGGTGCTAGGCGGCTACGACTTTGTCGAGAACGACAGCACGCCGCAAGATGAGGCAGGTCACGGGTGCGCTGTGGCGGGCATCATTGCAGCGAACCGCGATGGCTTGGGGATGGCAGGCATCGCGCCGAACGCGCGCCTGTTGGCGTATCGCGTCCTGAATGCGCAGGGGCAGGGGCGCTATTCGAGCGTGGCGAGCGCGATTGTGCGTGCAGCGGATGACGGCGCACAGATCATCAACTTGTCGCTGGGCGGCGCAAACTCGTCACAGATTTTGCAAGACGCGGTGGACTACGCCACGAGCCGCGGCGTGCTGGTGATTGCAGCGGCAGGCAACAACGGCAGCAGCACGGTGCTTTACCCGGCGGCTTACCCGAACGTAGTGTCGGTGGGTGCGCTCAGCCCTGATGGCACGCAGGCCATCTTCAGCAACCGCGGCAAAGTGGAAGCATGGGCACCGGGCGTGAACGTCCTCTCGCTGACATTGAGCGGTGAGTACAGCACCTACAGCGGCACGAGCTTCGCTGCGCCCAATGTCGCGGGGCTGGCCGCCCTCGAGTTGGCCCACGGCCGCAGCTTGGAGTTGGGGGTTGTGTCGTACTCAGGACCGAGCAACGTGCAGCCGATTGTTTTGCTGCCGACTAACACACCGGATTCACAGCCTACACCACAATCAACGTCTTCTCCTATCTCTCACCCCAATCCGCTTATGAACACGACCGTAACTTCACCGAACGGTCAGCTCACTGCGACTGTTCAACGGGGTGAAGGGTTTACGATCACGATCAGTGATAACAGCGGTTCGTTCACCCGAGTTGTCGCCGAAGGTGGCCTAGGGACTGATGCATTAAATCCTATCTGGTCTCCTGACAGCGAGCAGATTGCCTATGTAAAGCTAATTTATGAGTCTGATACCTTGTACTCAGTCAAAACGCAGGCAGAGTTATGGGCAGTTCGCGTGGATGGAACCGATCATCGGCTTCTCACAGCCGAGATTGATCCAGCGATTGGTGGCTATGAGTCTCTAGAAACCGTGTGGCGCGCCGACGGCCTCATCGAATTTGACAACAATCAACTTCTGAAACGTTACACGATCAATCCGTCGACGCTTGTGCTAAACGAAATCGGGGTTTCTTCGGTATATTTGCCTCCTGCCGAGATATCGGGGCAAAGTGTCCTCGATGTTCCCTACTTTAACCAAAATGAATATGCAGATGCTTTGGGATACTGTAATGTAACCATCCGCACACATGGCTGCGCAGTTACATCAGCAGCGATGGTACTTAATTACTACGGCATGGACGTAAACCCAAGGAGCCTGAATAACTGGTTGAAGAGCAATAACGGCTATGCTGATGGTTGCCTTATCATATGGAGTAGGGCAACAGCGTATAGTAGTGATATTAGGCTCTCTTTCAATGTCTATGGGTTCGATAGAGAGTTCGTCAAAGGTCACATCAACCAAGGTCACCCGGTGATCATCTATGTATATAGACCAGGAGTAGATCATTTCGTCGTAATCAATGGCTATGATGATAATGATTTCTACATTCTTGATCCCAACGGCCGAGCAACTACTAAGCTCAGTCAGTGGTCTGGCCGTGGCAACATATTTATCTACACTCCTGTACGTCCCGGCATGCCAAAGATTACTTCCCCGGCGCAAGGAGCGAATGTGATGAACCCAGTGAGCATCACCGTGCAGCCGGGCGCAACTAACGACAGAGGTGTGTTTGACTTCCACGTGCAGGTGGCGCGCGATGCGGGCTTCACACAAATGGTCTTTGACAACGGGAACGGTTGGAGCCATTCCACTAACATCAGCATCGGCAATCTACAACCCGGTCAGCACTTTGTGCGCGTTCGTCAAGGGGATAGGGCAGGCAGTGCAAGCGACTGGACGCCTGCTCGCAGCTTCGTCGTAGATAGTCCGCAGCCTATCGCCCCAGCCAACTTGAACATTTTGCGCAACGGAGACTTTGCGCAAGGGGTCACCCACTGGGAGCGCTGGGGGACGATCGATTGGGGTGTCGTGAACGGGGCGCTGTCTCTCAACCGTACTAGTGCCAACGGTGGGATCACCCAGGCGATTAACTACAGCAGCACGACAGGCATGGGCTTTGAGGTGTCGTTCGACGTGGAGAACGTCACAGGGAACGATTCTGTGCTGGTGGCTGGTCTGTACGGCTTAGTCCCTTGGGAAGGCGATCGAGCCTGCAGGTTAAACGTGCCGCGTCACTCATCGCGTCGTCGCTACATGGTGCTAGTGTCGGCGATGGATTGGTCGCGTCTGAAGCTCGAGATTGCTATCACCCAAGGTCAAGCGATCATCGACAACATCACCGTGCGCCATGTGCCAGCGCTGAACAACACGCAAAAGGTCTGCCCAGGGCGCGCGCCGGCGGCGACTGCATGGGGCAGCGTGCCCACGCTCACGAATGACGTGCGCCCAACGATCAATTGGGTGGCCAACCCGAATGCGGCCAACTATCTGATCAACTTCTGGCAGGAAGGGGCGTCGACGACCTTCTCCCGCTTGGTGCCGGGCGCTGCCACAAGCTGGCGCTTCGACATGGACTTGAGTGAAGGCCGCTGGTTCGTGCAGATACAGGCGCTCAATATCAACGGTCAAGCGGGTCCATGGAATGCAGCGCGCGCGATCGTGATCGACACAACGCCGCCTGCTACACCGGAGCGAGTGTCGCCAGCCGCTGGTAGCAGCGTAGCAACGCTCACGCCGCGCTTCTGCTGGCGGCCCGTGCGTGATGCTGCGCTCTCGCACTATGAAGTCACTTGGGCAGAGTATCTCTCGGCTAATACGACTGGAACGTGCTACGTGCTGCCGTATCCGCTCTCAGTCGGGCAGCAGTGGTGGTCGGTGCGCGCGTGTGACCGTGCAGGCAACTGCGGTAGATGGGTCTCCGCAACGCCTTACCAGATTGTGACGCCGCCCAACAGCGTGCCGCGCCTTGTGCCGCACGGTCGCAGCACAATGCTCACATGGACGCCCGTTACCTACAACCACGTTGGCTATCAGATTGAGGTCTACCGTCACGCCAACCTCGCTCCGGCCAACCTCGTGCTGACGCGCAACGCTGAAAGTGGGGCTTCGGGTGTGACTGTGAACTTGCTTGCGGGTACTTACTGGTATCGCGTTCGCGTCCAGACGTCCTCAGCGCCTGTCCGTTACACGCCTTGGTCACCTGCTGAGATGATCATCGTCCGATAGGTATCGCCGCTGCCTGTGGCTGTTCTATGCAGCCACAGGCAGCCCAGTCGCACACAGCCTAGATCAAGCGAGGTTTGTCTATTATGTCACGTTTTAAACTCTCTATCCTCTTGGGGGTGCTGATTGTTTCGATAGTTGTCGCACAGTCAGAGTCTGAATTGCCCACTGCCGAGCCGACGGACGCGCCACTGGAAGCCCCTACCGAGGCTTTGCCTACGCCCACGGAGATGCTGCCGACACCGACAGATGTGCCGCCCACGCCGACGGAGGTGCCACCTACACCAACAGAAGTGCCAACAGAGGTCCCGAGTGACACACCTGAGCCGTCTGTAACGCCTACGGATGTTCCAGAGCCGACAGATGCGCCAGAGGCTACTGCTGAACTGCCCGTGCCGACAGATGCGCCAGAGGCTACTGCTGAACCGCCCGTGCCGACAGATGCGCCAGAGGCTACTGCTGAACCGCCCGTGCCGACAGATGAACCAACGGCTACGCCCACTTCTGAGCCGCCAACGTCGCCGCTGTTGTTGCTGTGGGAGGAGACGTTCAGTCCGCCTTCTAGCTTCTGGAGCAGCCTCCACTGGGAGCTGATTGCCGTTGAGAATGGGCAAGCTCTGCAAGCGATACAGCCGCCTGTGCTGGTTGTTGTGGAACCGACTCCCTTAGATGACGGTTTTGATGAGTCTGACTCGGATGTGATTAACGAGGAAGATGATTTCTCGGATCAAGATGAAAGCGCCGAGCCACAACCTGAGCCAGAACCGCCGGTGGTGCCAGTGCTGACCTTCCGCTACGGGGTAGAGCAAGTTGCCCTTCAACTGCGCGCAGTGTTGGTCAATGGCGGCCTGAGATTCACGCTGCGCCAGTATTATCACGTTGAGTTGAACTCGGAGGGCGCGGTGCGCGTCTACTTCCTAGACAACTTGCTCGGTGAAGCGACCGTCCCTATGAACAACGGCGCATGGCAGCAGATTCGCCTCTCGGCGATTGGCAGCGTGCTGACAGTTGAAGTGAACGGCACCAGCGTAAGCTTCAATGCCGAACCGATTGAGCTTAGCTCGAGCGCGATTCTGATCGAGGCGTTGCTGCGGGATGGAACGAGCATCCTGCGGGTAGATGACCTTCAGATCTTGGTTGATACGACGCTGACGCCGGCGCAAGTGGTGGCGGATCTCCAAGCCAAGCTCAACCCAGACAATGCTAGCGGCCAAGAGGTGAGCGCCCAAGCGCAGCTCTACTTTGGCCAAACGCAGTCCGTTTGCCTGTCAGAGGGGCAGACGGCGTACCATCAGTGGTATTTCGCGACGCCGTATTGGCAGTACATCTTCGATAACATGCTGAGCAGTGGTAATTTGCAGTACAACGTTCATATCAATGGGCCAGGCATCAACACCGTGATCCCAAGCACGCCCCCACAGCACCAAGGACGCGTAATGATATACGGGCCAGATCACGGTGGGGGCGGCGCTGGCGATTACTACGTTTCCATCGTCGGCGTTTCAGGCTCGGGCTGTGTGAACAGCACGGTATGGACTGGCTGGCGGCCTAAGACTGAGATCGCTTGGGGGTGGGCTGCAGCGCATCACTCGCTGCGCAAGTGGCATTTGACGACGGCCCAACCGGTGTTTATCCGCTTTGAACGTCTGGAAGGCTCTGGCTCGATTGAGTTTTACGTGTGGGGGCCAAACGGCCAGCAAGTCGTTTCGTTTGCGACGCAGCCCGGAGAAAGGTGGTCAATCTTCGACGTCCCATTCGTGGGGGGAGGCAATTATCTGTTGGAGTTCGTTGCTCCAAATGGCTTCTACCGCTGGACGTTCCAGAATGGCGTCGCGACAACTAATGCGCCTGCCGGCTTGTCAGTAAGCAACATAACTGCTGACAGAATGCGCATTGGTTGGTTCGACAACAACGACAACGAAGTGGGGTATGCGGTCTACTCCAGAAGGGGCAGTCAGAGTTGGCAGATTGAGGCGTTACTTGGCCCGAACGCGACGAGCTTCAATCTCACCAACCTACAATGTGGGACCCGCTATGGGGTGTTGGTGCGTGCTTGGAACAACTCATACCACTCGGACAGCGCCATCGAAGCTGATACGCTGCCGTGTGTGCCAGCGCCGACGCTCACTACCCCGCTGCACATGGGTACAGTCGCCACGATGCGGCCAACGTTCTCGTGGACGCCAGTCGCTGGCATCACAACCTATAGGCTTCAGATCAGCCACACGTGTAGCTTCTCGCGGCCTCATGAGTTCAACGTAAGCGGAAGTCGCTTTGCCCTGTCGTTTGACTTGCCACCCGGCAGTTGGTGCTGGCGGATGCGTTCGGTCACGAGTGATGGCTACACGTCAGCGTGGACAGAAGCGCGTGTCTTGAACATCTTGCAGGCAGCGAACAAGCCACCGATGCTGTGTGCTGTGGCCAGCAATCGCCTGCCGATGGCGTGGGAAGAAGTGACGCAAGCGGCACTCTACGAGTATCAGCTCAGCCGTCGGAGCGATTTCCACAATTTGGAGATCGTCCAGCAGGGCATGGTAGGGAGCGCGACACGGTCGCTCAACTCGGCGGTGCTGCCCAACGGACGTTACTTCTACCGCGTGCGGGCACAAGATGCTGTCACCGGCCGTTGGTCACCGTGGAGCCGTGTCGTGGGGTGCACCCTGATCGGCTCGTAGCAAAATGTCTAGCCGAGGTGCTGAGCAAACTCTGCTCAGCACCTCGGTTGGCGGTACTCTCAGAAAAATGACGTCATCAGTGAGGTGTAAAGATAGCACATGATCCTCGTCAAAAACGCCGCATGACTAGTGAGTTATGGGGCGATTTAATGCAAGTTATCCGATCAAAAGGCCTTTTGCAACAAGGTAAGAATAACTTAGGAAACCACCAGATACACAATGGCACTACACTCTTCAGTGTCAAAGTGAAAGTCAAAGTCGAAGGTGACAGGATAAGTGATATTTATGTCATTCCTCTTGTCGACAACCCACACACCGCTCATTATCACTTGTTCGTTGACAGCCGGACGGGTGACTGGATGATGATGGAACCCTTGACCAAAATGGATTGGCGCTAATATCTTCAAAAGTGTTCCAGAAGTGTCAGATTAAGCCCCGTCTACTTCACTGTAATGGCACGTAGTTGTGGAAACTGAGCCGTCATCTCCTGCAAAAATATGCTTATGATCGGTGAGAGGGGGCGCTCCTTGCCCCAAATCAGCTTGAGAGTACGTTTCAATGGGGTATCTGCAATCGAAATCAGTTGGACAACATCCAACGCGCGTTCCGTCTGTAATACATAGTCAGGCAAGACAGCTAGGCATGTGCCACAGATAATCGATTGTTTTATTAATTCAAGGCTGTCAAATTCAGCTGCAATGTGCGGTCGCACGCTGAACTGGCGCAGCATTTGCTCCAACCAGTGGCGCGTTTGACTGTCTGGCTGGCGCATGATGAATGACTGGCCGTCCAGTTCGCTTATGTTGATGCTTTCTCGCCCCCACCATGGGTGTTTTTTCCCGATAACGACGTATTGTTCTACTTCTTTGAGGATAATCACATTCACTTGAGCGGCTGCTGTGTCCCTCAGCTCACCCTCGATGAAGCCTAAATCGAAGCGATTGCCGCGTATGCTAGCGACGATTTGTGATGTGACATTTGTCTGTAGAGAGATGGTAATCTTTGGATAGCGAGTACGGAAGTGTTGCAACCATTCAGGCATCAGGTAAACCGCAATGCCCGGTGTGGCCCCAATGGCTAACTGGCCAGCTTCTAGGTTGTCAACACGGGTGAGGTTGTGCTCAGCTTCTGCGACCAGTTTTAGGATAGACTGCGTGTAGCGAAGCAACTGTTCGCCGGCAGGGGTAAGTGTGACCCCACGACGACCTCGTTGAAAAAGCGCGATGCCAAAGTGTTTCTCTAAATCTTGGATGTGCTGGCTGACGCCAGATTGAGTCATCAAGAGGCGTTCAGCCGCGCCGCTAAAACTCCCTTCTTGGACTACCAGAGTAAAAATCTCTAACTTGTGTAGATCTAGCATTTCATTGTGTTCCCAGTAAACACTTATATGAATTATAAGCCAAGCGCTAGTTTCGTAAAGCACGATAGCAACTATCCTTAATAAGGTAGATCGTGATTATTGCGAAACGCTGTGCAAGATTTTGTGACTCTATGATCGCTGCGTCCTTGGACACAACGGGTGGCAGATCAACGACTTTTTTATGGCGCACTATCATCACAGGAGGGAGTTGATTGGGCAAAAAATTACGCAAGGGCGACCCATGGATGCCCGGTTTTCGTTATGGAGCGCTGCTTCCTCCGCTGTCGCTAAATTTGTTGGTGCAAGATGTTGAGCGATCGGTACAGTTTTATACAGCAGTATTCAACGCTGAAGTTCATTACTTTGACGTGGACTTTGGCGCGGTGCGTGTGGGGCCAGTTGAGTTCATGTTGCATGCTGATCACACGCATGATGAGCACCCTTGGTACGCGGATCTAGCGGCTCAGGCTAAGCGGGGGGTGGGCCTGCAAATTCGTGTGTTAGGGATTGACCCTGACGAGGTTGAGCGTCGCGCTCGCGCAAATCATGCTGTAATCGTTCAAGAAGCTAAAAATAAAGGCCATGGCTGGCGTGAAACGTTGGTGCGCGACCCAGATGGCTATGAATGGGCTGTAGGCGTGTTAGTAGAGCCAGCCAAAGGTCCTTTCAAGCCACGTGAAGTAACGGCGTAACAGATTAACACGCGCAGCGCAGTCCCTTAGGGGTGTCTAATCATCCCTAGAGACATCTAATCATCTCTAGGGGTGTCTAATCAAGTAAACAGGGAAGGACGCCGAGCGCTTAAGCATCCTGCTATCGCACGCTCAAAGGTAGCTTGGGGCGTCAGAACTGTGCTCTTAGCCATGGTTGATTGCCGATTGGTATGGCCATAAGCCAAGACATTCCTTAACGCCCCTCAATAAAAGTGTGGAGGCGTTTGTTTTGCTATGAGTATTTACTTATGGCATCTATTAGAAATCAGTGAGGCCTAAGGAGGGCTACTTAACGTTATGCTCGAAGTAGTAACGAATGTCATCCTTTCTAGGTGACATTCATCTTTGACAAACTAGTGACATAATAACGGAGAAAACTAATGTTACGTGAAGAATCTCCAGCTCACTCTGATGATACATTGCCGCACGAGGCAATCTCAGTTGCTGACCTCTACGATAAGCTCGACCTCCTGCTCTACAAAGTTGAATCCTTAGAAAAGCGCCTAACTCAATATGAAGCACTAGCAGCACAAGCGCCTGGACTGTTGGCAATGGTCACGGACACAGCCGATGAGTTGTACAAGAGCGCTGCTGCTGCTGGAGTGGATGTAGAACAGCGAGTACGCTCGACGTTGGTACTGCTTGAAAAATTGTCGCAACCTGAGGTGATCACCTCACTAACAACACTGATGGAGCGCTTGCCGGTGTTAGTAGAAGGCCTTGAGCAAGCACCCGGCTTAGTTGCCATGGCTGTCGATACGCTGGATGAGCTGTATGCTGAGGCGCGGCGTCATGGGGTTGACCTTGAGACCTTCTTAAGGAGCAGTATCAGCGCGCTAAAAATCCTGCTGGAGTCGGGAGTACTCCACCCACAAGCAATTGAGGTTGTCGGCAATGCGGGGTATGCGCTCGTCGAGAGCCAGAAAGACAGCAGTCGCGTTAGTCTTTGGCAGGTGTTACGACTGTTGGGTGATCCTGACGTTCAGCGTGCCAATGGCTTCTTGATTAGCTTTGCCAAGCACTTTGGCCACAGGCTTAATAGATAGCAATCGATCTTTCTCTGAGTAAGAGAGTAAAAAAACACGGATTAGAAAAACGAGAGATTTAGAGGGATGTATTAGATGGCTGCGAAGACACACTACCAAATTTTGATCGTTGGCGGAGGCTCAGCAGGGATTACCGTTGCCGCCCATCTCGCCAATCAGACGCCACGCCCTGAAGTTGCTATTGTGGAGCCTTCCACCAAGCACTATTATCAGCCCCTTTGGACTTTGGTCGGTGGAGGGGTATTCGATCGTGAGGCTTCGGAACGCGACGAAGCCGATTTCATTCCCCCTGGGACGGAATGGATTCAGGATTTCGTCGAGTCATTTGACCCAGATGCCAACAGCGTTACTTTACGTGGTGGCGATGTGCTCACCTACGACTATCTGGTGGTGGCGGCTGGCATCCAAATTGATTGGGGTAAAATCAAAGGCTTGAAAGAGACGCTCGGCCGAGATGGGGTGTGCAGCAACTACTCGTATGACACGGTGGCTTCCACGTGGGAGAACATCCGCAACTTCAAAGGTGGTACGGCCGTATTTACGCAACCCAGCACGCCCATCAAATGTGGTGGCGCGCCGCAGAAGATCGCTTATCTAGCTGAGGATTACTTCGTTCGTTCCGGCGTGCGTGACAAGTCGAAAATTCTCTTCATGAATGCAGGGGCTAGCATCTTCTCGGTTAAGAAGTACGCTGACTCGTTGATGCGGGTGATCGACCGTAAAGGCATCGAGGCGCGCTTCCAACGTGAATTGGTTGAAATTCGGCCGCAGAGTCGTGAAGCGGTCTTCAAGGTGTTGAACGATGGTGGTGCTGAAGAGGTTGTGCATTACGACATGATTCATGTGACGCCCCCAATGAGCGCGCCAGATTTCATCAAAAGCAGCAAGCTAGCGGCATCGAGTGGCTGGGTTGATGTGGATAAGAACAGTTTGCAACATGTGCGCTACCCGAACGTGTTTTCATTAGGGGATTGCAGTAGCCTGCCAACATCAAAGACGGGGGCAGCTATTCGCAAGCAAGCGCCGGTGGTGGCCGCTAACCTGCAAGCGATAATTCAAGGTGAGCCGTTGACATC
>DAOUBS010000230.1:0-10618 GCA_034432435.1 Anaerolineae bacterium | reverse complement strand
TCAGCGTCACCGTCGGCGTGAGCTGTAAGCGGCTGACCGCCGGCGCAGCGATTCCCTCCGCCCACAGCAGCGCGCCGGGGTGCTGCGCCAGTTGATGGGTATGCTCAAGTATGCGTTAAACCGCGACGGACGCGCGCCCGTCGATCGGCTGGCGGCGCGCGTCGGCCATACCGAGGCGACTGTCCACACGGCGCTGGCGTGGATCCACGCGCACACCGAGCTTGAGCTGACGCCGCTTACGCCGGAGGTCTACGCCGTGAGTCGGCGCGCGGCCCGCCCAGCCAGCGCCCAGCCAGCGCTTATGGCGCGGCTGAACGCGCTGCTCGATGAGACGCGCGCCTACCGCCGCCACTGGCTGCGGATGCAGGTCTAAGCGCCTATGCGAGGTTAGCCGCCTCAGCGATGACCTCCGCGAGCAGGTAGCGGTCGTCTTCGCTCAGGGGGGCGGTGAGCAGCAGCTCCGGGCGGTGGCGCAGCGTGCGCAGGATGGCTTGTTTGCGCCGCCAGCGAGCGACAGCGGCGTGATTGCCCGTGCGCAGCACCTGCGGCACAGTCAGCCCGCGGAACGTCAGCGGGCGGGTGTAGTGTGGCCCCTCCAGCAGCCCGTCAGCGTGGCTTTCGGTGGCGGCCCCGCCTTCCGCGCCCAGCACACCCGGAATCTGGCGCACGACCGCATCGACGACCACCATCGCGGCCAGCTCGCCGCCCGTCAGCACGTAATCGCCGATGCTGATCTCATCAGTGATGAGCAGCTCACGGACGCGCTCATCGACGCCCTCGTAGTGGCCGCACAGCAAGATCATCCGCGGCAGCCGCGACAGTTCACAGGCGACTGAATGGGTGAACACGCGCCCCGTCGGCCCCATGAGGATGACCGGGCACGGGTCGTCCCCGCGCACAGCTTCAACCGCGCGGGCGAGCACGTCGACTTTCATCACCATGCCGCCGCCACCGCCGTAGGGCGTGTCGTCCACTTGGCGGTAGGCGCTGGCAGCGTAGTCGCGGATGTCGTGCAGGCGCAGCGTGAGGAAGCCGTGCGCCTGCGCCTTCCACATCATGCTGTGCTGTAAAGGGGCGAACATTTGCGGGAACAGGGTGAGGATGTCAACGCGCATGGCTGCTCCGTTATTGTGGGGCGGTCGGCAGGCTGTATAATTGGCCGCATTGTGACCAACAACCCACCCCGATACAAGGATCGGCTGTGACAGTTTTACGAGTTTCTCGCATCTTGGGCGCGTTTGGGCGCGGCCTCGCGCTGCTGGCAGCGCTGTTGGCCTGTAACCTCGCCCAACCCGCCCCGACGCCCATCCCCACGCCGGACTTGCCGACAGTGGAGATCATCGCCCCACCGAACAACGTGCAGGTGATCGATGGGACGACGTTTGCGTTTGACGTGGTGGCGCGCGACGCGACGCAGGGCATCAGCAAGGTGGAGCTGTACATCGACGGTGCGCTGATCAACCAAGTGAACCCGTTCGACACGGTGGCTGCGCCCGTCTTCCGCGCACAGATCAACTGGACGGCGCAGGGGGTCGGCTTGCGCGCAGTGGAGGCGATCGCCTATCGCCCCGACGGCCAGCGCAGTGACAGCGCCCTGCTGATGATTGAAGTGATCCCCGCGCCGTGAGGCGGCTGGCCTGCCTGCTGGGGCTGCTGCTGACGGCTTGTGCGCCGCAGCCCCCTCCCCCCCCTGACACGCCGTGGGGCGCGCCGCGCGTCTTCGCCCCCGCCCCCACCGCTGACGCGCCCGCCCTGCTGACCACGACACAGCAGACGTGGCTCGCGTGGACGCAGCCGCAAGACGGTGAGACGCGCCACATGGCCAGCGACGGCCAGCGCAGCCGCATCCTTGCGCTGCAGGCGTGGTATCCGATGCGCTACAGCGTGCTGCCTGCCGCGAACCGCCGCGCGCATTGGCTGTGGATCGACCGCAGCGCAGAGGCCGCCGAGCTGCGGCTGCAAAGCGCCCTTGTCGCCCCCGATTTGGTAGCCGAGCTTGGCCCGGTCGTCCACAGCACGGCGCTCACCACCTCATATGCGGCGCTGCCGTTGGGGGATGGGCGCGTGCAGTTGGTATGGGCGCAGGGGCCGCTCGGCAGCGAGGCGCTCTACGCGCGGGCGATCAACGCCGATGGCCGCCCGACCTTCACCGCCGCGCTGAACGCCCACGGCATCTTGCCCGCCTTGACGCAAACGCGCGACGGCGTGCTGTGGCTCTACTGGATCTATGACCGTTCGCTGTGGCGCGGCCAACTGCGCGACGACGCGCTGCACGGCGTCGAACACGTCGAACGGCTGCCAGCCCTGCCGCTGACGGAGCGCATCGACGCGCTGCACGTGGCGCACGACGCCGCCTGCACCTACGTCTTCTGGCAGGTCGTCCGCGCCGATGGGAGCAGCCATGCCCTGCTGAGCGTGACTGACCGCGCGACAGGCCGACATCTGCCGGCCGCCCCGCTGCGCTTCAGCGTGGGCAGCCAGCCGTTCGACACGACCTACAACGGCGGCGGCGCGTTCACTGCTGCCCCCGGCGAAGCAGCGGCGGCTTGGCTGCGCCCTCTGCCAGCAGACACGGACACGCTGCCGGTGGCGGCGGTTTGGGCGGGCACAACAGGCGTGATCTACTTCCGCCAGGGGCGCTTGGCGGGCGTTCAGCCGCTGCTGCGCACGGGCCGCCTGTTCGACGCGCCACAGATCGCCAGCGACGACGCCCGCCACCTCACGCTCACATGGTCGCAGCCGTTCAACGCGCAGACCGCGCATCTCACAATTTTGACAACGCGCTGAGCCGATTCTGATGTATAGTGAGCATATCGACTGATGACAAGACTGAGAGGCGCTTCTACTCATGAAACGCAAACGCGTGACACGCGCAGAGGTGCGCCGCCGCAAGCAGGGGCTGGCGCTGGTGGCGGCGGGCATGGCCGCGGTCTACTTGGTGGTGCTCATACAGACGGTCGGGGGCAGCACGCCAGCGTTCATCACGGTGGCGCTGTTCTTGACGCAGCTCTTCGTGGTGATGGGCAGCGTCGTCAGCTTGCGCTGGCTGCGGCTGGGGGCGTTCATCACGCTGTTCAGCGCGGCGGCAGTCGCGTTCATGTTTAGCACCGCGCTCGATTTATACGTGTCCGTGATCGTGGCGCTGCTGGGGGCGCTGGTCTACAGCCTGCCGCATCTGGCGCTCGGCTTGGCGCAGTGGGAATTGGCGGGCCGCGCCGCGTTGCCGCCCGACGAGGACGACAGCACGCCCGACGTTGACCGCCTGACGCTGCCCGATGAGGCAGTCATCCGCGCAGCAGACGAGACGCCGCAAACTCAGCGCGGCCAGCAGCTGCAAGCGGCAGTGGGGCGCTAGACGATGTACAAGAAGAAAAAGCGCCATACCGCGCAGACCTCATCCAGCGCGCTCGCTGCCTGGCATCCTTTGGAACAGGCACAGCCAGCGCATGGTGTTTCATCTCCTTGCTAAACCTGTACTTTACGTAGAGCTCAACGGCACAATGATACCGCCGCTCGTCAACATCGCTTGGGTGATGCTGGCCGTGAACGTCATCGCAATGATCGGGAGTTGGCGCGGGCGACGCGCACCGCAGTGCGGGGCGCTGGCAGCCTTGTTCGGCGGCGTGAGCATGTCATTCCTCATACCCACTCTAGTATTCAACCTGATCACCCAATCCACACTATGGCTGATGGGGGTTTTTATTTTTGGCGCTTATGCCCTGCCGTATTTCATCGTCGCAGGCTTGCAGTGGCGCGTCTACCGCTTGATGCGTCACACCAAACCCGACGATTTAACGGCATATTCTGAGCGTCTAGCACTGGCAGAGGCCGCGACAAGCAGCCTCGACGCCCAACATGAACCACTAGAGCTGCCTGCGCTTCGGCAGCTAACTAATCAGGCTGCTCATCAACGGTTGAGGGGTGACGGCGCGTCGCAGGATCTGCCGAGACGTTAATACTTTCCAGATAGGCGATAGCTTTACTCGACGCTGTAGTCAGAACTATGATTCGTGATCAAGGTGCGATCAACGTTTGTGCAGGGAAGAGCGATGGGGCATTTTGAGGCAGCAGGGCAAACAGTGCGACGCATCTGGACGGTCGTCGGCACAGTGATCGGAATCATGGGTGTCATCAGCATCGCGGATGCCTTGCGCTGGTGGTCACCATCTCGATTTTTACCTCACCAAGCTGACAGTTGAAACGGTCGGGTTAGAGCAGCAGAGCGACAAACAGAAAAACGACAACCGCGACCCGCAAGAACTGTTGGCCCAATTGGACGACGACCACCGCCAGCGCCTGCGCGATCTGCTCGCCGAGCCGCCGAGTTACTCGCTCGGTGACGACGGTGAGCTAATCAAGCGACGCCGCAAATAGAGCCTTATCGCAAATAGAGCCTTATCGAGAGGGGGACCCGTTTGCTATGCTAGGGCGGGTTCTGGCCAAGCATCGCAGGGGACGGGGCATGTTCATCACCTTTGAAGGCATCGACGGCAGCGGCAAGACGACCCAAGCGCGCGCCCTCGCGGCCACGCTCAGCGAGCGCGGCTATGAAGTGCTGCTCACCCGTGAGCCGGGCGGCACGCCCATCGGCGACCAAATCCGCGCGATCGTCGTCGACAACCTGACCAACACCAACATGACCGCCGAGGCAGAGCTGCTGCTGTTCTGTGCGTCGCGGGCGCAGTTAGTGGCGCAGGTGATCCGCCCCTTTTTGGCGCGGGGCGGGATCGTTCTGTGCGACCGCTACGCAGATTCGACGATGGCCTATCAGGGCTATGGGCACGGCCTCGATCTGAACGCGCTGCGGCACATCCTGCAATTCGCCACGGGCGGCCTCACCCCTGACTTGACGATCTACTTCGACCTTGACCCGCGCGTCGGCCTTGAGCGGCGGCAGCGCGGTCGCCTGTTGATGAGCGAGGACTGGAACCGACTGGACGACAAAGAGCTAGCTTATCATCAGCGCGTCTACGCTGGCTATGAGGCGCTCATCGCGGAACAGCCTGAGCGTTGGCGGCGCGTCTCGGCGGCGCAGTCGATTGAGGCGGTTCAAGCTGAGCTTTGGGGCTTGCTCAAGCCGCATCTGCCCGCCAAGAAGCGCAAACGCACTCGCAAGACGGGCTAGCCTTGTGGGCGTCGCTGGCCGCTTCAAGCGCTTTAATCTTCATTGCAAGTGAAAGAATGCACGCATGCTGTTGTTGTTCGTGATCTTCATTGTGGGCGCGGTGCTAGTAGGCGCGGGGGCGATGCTCGCCCCGGCGTGGCGCACCGCGCAGCCACGCATCGCCTTGAGCGCGACGATGGCGCTGGCGCTCATCACGGGTGGCTCGGTCTGGTGGGCATATGCCTTCGGCTGGGATACGCTGGTGGTGGACTACCTGCTGTTCGCGCTGGTGACGCTCGTCGTGCTGGGGGGGACGTTCTCACAAGGCCAAGCGCGCGCCGAGGCCCGCGGTGAAACGCTGGAGGACAAGGATCAGGGCTGGCCCGGCCCGGCGGATCTGATGTTCTTTGCCGGCGTGGGCGGGATCATCACCGTGATCGTCTACACCCTCACGCTGCCGCTAGGGCCAATCGGCCAGCAGATCGGCTACGTGACGGTGCTCGCGCGCCTCAGCAGCCAGTTCGACAGCCTCGCCCCGCACGCGCCAGACGTGGCCACGTTCTACGCGCCCGGGTTCATCGCGCTCACGTCTTACCTCAGCAAGCAGCTCTTACAGACGGTGGCAGCGGTGCAGTTCGGCGTCGGCGGGGTGGTGGCGTTTTTGTTCATGTGGCTGTGTTATGACTGGGGCAGCGAGCTGGGCGGCAAGCGCATGGGGCGCACCTTCGGCGCGGTGGCGCTGCTCTCGGGTGGCGCGCTGCTCACCTTGCTGACGGGGCACTACACTCTGCTGCTGGGGATGCTGTTCGCGCTAGGGGCAGGGATCGGGGCACTACGGCTGCGGCGCGACCCATCTAAGCAGGACGCAGTCGCCACCGGGCTGCTGGTCGGCGCGGCGATCTACGCTGATTTGGCTGTCGGCGCAGCGGCGCTCGTTGGGCTGGGGGGGTACGTCGTGTGGCATCTGGGGCGGCAGCGGCGCGTCGTACCGCTGCTGGCGCTGGCGGGGGCGCTGCTATTCGGCTTGGGGCCGTGGCTGCTGACGCTGCCTGGGCGGCCGGCTCCGCTGCTATTCGGTGATGAGGCCGCGCTGGGCGGGTGGCTGACGCTGCCCATCGTCTACGTCGTCGGGACGTGGCTGCACCGCGTTACTGAGCGCCTGCCGCTTCGGTGGCTGCACGAGCATCGCTACTCGCTGCTGATGGCTGGGCTGCTGGTAGCGCTGGTGGGCGCTTCGACGGTGGGGCTGGTCGCCCGCGCACAGCACACCATCACCGAGGACGAGCTGAGGGCGCTGCTGTGGCTAAACGAGCATCTTCCAGAAGAGACGGTGCTGCAAAACGCCGCACCGGACGACTGGGCTGGCAGCCTGTGCGAATGTGTCGTGACGCTGCCGCCGCTGTCCCTGCCTGCGCCCGTTGATCGGCCTACCGTGCAGTTCGTGCGCGGCGCAGTGAGCGGCAACGTGTTATTCCAACAGGGGGACGCTGCCCTCATTCGTCTAGAGTAGGGACGCGGCTTGCCGCGTCTGTGAGGCCTGCCGCGTCTGTGAGGCCTCATCCCCAGCCTCCTTTTTCTCGCAGAGAAGGGGGCACAGCGTGCTCTGCAGATGGGGCTGTCGCGTCTGCGCGCCTTCTCTATGCCCAGATGAACCGCAGTGGTATACTCGCCCTGTTGTCCTTCATTTTGACGAATGGCAGGCCGTATGACCCAACTCACTGACCTCACCCTGACCGAAGCGCTCCACCAGCTCGACGCGCGCGAGATCAGCAGCGTGGAACTCACACAAGCGCATCTGGCGCAGATCGAACGGCTCGAGCCGCAGGTGCGCGCCTTCCTGACCGTGACGGCTGAACTAGCGCTCCAGCAGGCCAAAGCGGCAGACGCGCTGCGCGCCAAAGGCGAGACCCGCCCGCTGCTCGGCATTCCGCTGGCGATCAAAGACGTCATCACCACCAAAGACGTTGAGACCACCGCCGGCTCCAAGATCCTCAAGGGCTACGTGCCGATCTTCAACGCGACGGTGATCGAGCGGCTGTTAGAGGCCGGCATGGTGCTGCTCGGCAAGCTGAACATGGACGAGTTCGCCATGGGGTCATCGACTGAGAACAGCGGCTACTTCAACACGCGCAACCCGTGGGATCTATCGCGCGTGCCAGGCGGCAGCAGCGGCGGCAGCGGCGCAGCGGTCGCCGCCCGTATGGCCATGGGGTCGCTCGGGACGGACACCGGCGGCTCGATCCGTCTGCCGGGGGCGTTCTGTGGGCTGGCCGCGATCAAGCCGAGCTATGGGCGCGTCTCGCGCTATGGGCTGATCGCCTACGGCTCGTCGCTTGATCAAGCCGGGCCGCTGGCGCGCACCGTCGAGGACGCCGCGCGCATCCTGCAAGTGATCGCCGGGCCAGACCCGCTCGACAGCACGACGCTGCCCGCCCCCGTGCCGAACTACGTAGCGGCGCTGGAAGGCGGCGTCAAAGGCCTCAGGATCGGCCTGCCGCGCGAGTACTTCGGCGAAGGCCTAGAGCCAGACGTGGAAAACGCCGTCATGGAGGCGGTTGCCTTCTTGCAGTCGATGGGCGCGCAGGTAGTAGACGTCAACCTGCCGCACACCAAGTACGGGCTGGCGACGTACTACATCATCGCCACCAGCGAGGCCAGCGCCAACCTCGCCCGCTTCGACGGGGTGCGCTTTGGGCCGCGCGTCGACAAAGGTGACCTGCAGGAGACCTACAAAGCGACGCGCAGCGCCGGCTTCGGTGACGAGGTCAAGCGCCGCATCATGCTCGGGACGTATGCCCTCTCGGCCGGTTATTACGACGCATGGTACGGCAAGGCACAGGCCGTGCGCACCCTCATCAAGCGCGACTACGAACAGGCTTTTCAAGAGGTGGACGTGCTGTGCGCGCCCATCACCCCCACGACGGCCTTCAAATTTGGCGACCACACCGCTGACCCACTGGCGATGTACCTCGCCGACGTGATGACCATCACCGCCAACCTCGCCGGCATCTGCGGGTTGAGCGTGCCGTGTGGCTTCGACCAGCAGGGGCTACCCATCGGCTTGCAGATCCTCGGCCCGTCGCTGGCTGAAGATCGCATCATGCGCGTGGCGCACACCTACGAGCAGGCCCACGACTGGCACACTCGCCGCCCCGCATTGGTGACGGCTTAGTTTTAAGGGCGCTGACCAATCGGCGCAGTTCCGCTGCCGCTGCTGCCGCCGTTGTTGGCAGGGTCAGGCGTCGGGGCGAGCGGGTCGAGCGTCGGTTGGAGGCCCAAGCAGGCTGCTTCAGCGGTGGCGCGTTTGGCGCTGGCGGTCGAGCTGCCGCTGAGGCGAATTGCCTGATCGAACTGCTGCACGGCGCTGCACGGGTCGCCGCCCAACGCCAGCGCGTCGCCATAGGCAATGTACTGGTTGATGAGCGCTTGGCGCGCGTTGCGATAGTTGGGCAGGTTCTGTTCGAACACGATGCGGTTGAGCAGTTGAATGGCGCGCGGGTAGTTCACGCCGCTGTAGGCCTGCGATTGCAGCCACAGCTCGGCGATGAAGCGCTCGTAGTTGAGTTCGCCCACGTCACCGTAGACTTCGGCGCGGCTGGTGAGGGCGATGGCCTGCGCGAGGTTGCCGCCGCTGCGGAACTGGCGGGTGGCTTCGCTCGTGAGGGCGCGGAACAGCAGCTGATCGACCCTCGACTTTTGAAAGGTGGGGTCCACCGCGCTGATCGCGTCGAGCGTGTCAATCGCGCGCAGGAACTCGCCTGCCTCAATGTCGGCCTCCGCTTCTGCCAGCAGCCCGCCGAGGTCAAAGCCGCTGCTGTTGGTGGGGGCGGGCAGCGCATCCGGCGCAAGGGCAGCGTCCACCACCAGCGGCGGGGTGGGCGACGGCTCAGGAGTGGCAGCGGCAGCGGGTGTGAGCGTCTGCATAGCGCTGCTGTAGATGGCGGTCATCTGCGGGGCGAGCGTGGCGACGCACTCCGCGCCCTGCGGCGATTCCATCAGGCTGTTGACGCGCACCTGCGCCAGCCCGAAGGCGTTCTGCGCGAGGTCGTTCGGGATGAGGTCGCACTGCGTGAGGATCTCTTGGGCGCTGGTGGCGGTGGCGTTGCCGATGGCGACGCGGTAGCCGTCGTTCCAACCGGCCAGCGCCGCCATAAGCACGACGAAGAGCGATCCAGCCACCATGAACGCCCCCACCACCCCCCAGACGACGCAGCCCGGGCCGCCGCCCTCCTCCTCGTCCACGGTCACCATGTGGGGCATCGACACAGCGCGGTTGGGTTGGGTGTCGTCGAGCGAGTAGTTCAAGGGGCTGCCTCCTGATGCATATCAGACTGCATGATAGCAGAGACCGCCACAGAGGTTAAGCGACGGGTTGCCGACGCTGAAACGCCTGAACGACCGCGCCGCCGATCAGCCCGCTGAGGATGAGCACGACCAGCATCAACGGCATGAAGCGCAAGAACGAGCGGATAGCCGTCTCTTGTGGGTTAAGTGGGTCGATGCGCCGCTCTGAGGCGAACTCAGCTAAGCGTTCGAAGTAGAACTGCGCGTCAAAGTCGCGCCCCGTCTGCGCCATCAAGTTGCCCAGCCGCTCATAGGCCGGGGCATAGCGCACGTTTACGCGGATGATCTCCTCTAGAAGCGCCTGATAGCCGGCTGTGTCGCCGGTGCGCTCGTAGAGCAGCGCCATGTTCCACAAGACGGCCACCCGCGGCTCATAGCCGTAGTACAGCGCCGTCTGATAGTCGGCCAGCGCCTCGCGCACGCCGTCCATGCGCTCGGCGGCGCGCCCACGGTTGAAGTAGGCCTCGGCGTAGTCGGGCTTATACTCGATCGCTTTGTGGAAGTCCTCCCATGCGAGGTCGTTCCACTCATACACCAACGAGACCAACCCGCGCCCGTTGTAGGCAATCGGATCCTGCGGGTTAATCTGGAGCAGCATCTCAAAGTCGTTGGCGGCCGCTTGATAGTTAGCGATCTGATAGTGCAACCGCCCGCGCGTGTGCAGCGCTTGCACGTCGTGCGGCTGCTGGCGGATCAAACAGTTGAGCAATTGCAAGGCGCGCTCATAATCCCGCCCAGCTTGGGCGTAGCCGATCTGGAAAAACGTCTCCTCCCGTGTGAGCACCTCACAAGGCGCGGGGGTGGCCTGCGCCCACAGCGGCAGAAGGCCGCCCCACAGCACGACTAACAACATCCATCCGCGCCGCATGAATGTCATCCGGGCAAGCTCACCAACGGCGGCAGGCCGTAATGCTGGCGGATCAAATCCTCAATTTCCAACGCAACGGCGGTGTTCTCTTGGAGGAATTGGCGAGCATTCTCGCGCCCCTGCCCCAGCAGCCCCTCATTGTAACGGAAGAACGCGCCGCGCTTCTCCACGATGTTCAAGTTGACCGCTAGATCGAGAATTTCGCCCGTCTTGCTGATGCCGTTCTCCATGAACATGATGTCGAACTCACACTCTTTGAACGGCGGGGCCACTTTGTTCTTCTTGATCTTGACCTTCGTCCG
>DAOUBS010000229.1:0-4447 GCA_034432435.1 Anaerolineae bacterium | reverse complement strand
CGTTAGGGAACGCCGTCACAAAGTGGGACACTGCGCCGATGTGGTCTTCGTGGCCGTGGGTGATGAGCAGCGCGAGGATGCGAAGGTCGGTGCGCTGCACGAGATAGTTGAAATCTGGGATGATGTAATCGACGCCGTACATGTCGTTGGCTGGGAACATGATGCCACAATCGATGACGATGGCTTCGTTGCCGTATTCGAATACGGTCATGTTCTTGCCGATTTCACCACTGCCGCCAAGAGGGATGATGCGTAGGTTGTGTTTTGCCATACTGACTCCAAAATTGAAACGCCCGCTGGCATACTCAGCACCAGACGGGACAGACAACGGTCTGTAATGTCTTTCTCGTAAAAAAACTAGTCAAGAAACTTTTGAGGACGACGCTGAATTAGTTTGGAGTAAACGCAAAAAACATCATCATCCTATCATACACCGAAAACGTGCTTCGAACAGGGTTAAAGCTCGGAGGCTTTGGGGCTGGCGATATTTTTTTTGTTGGTGGGTTCGACTAGGCAGCCGATGCGCGCGAGGAACCGCTCAGTGATGGCTAAGCTGTGGTGGCGCAGCAGCTTATTCACTTCCTCTACGCTGCCGCTTTGCCGATAAACTTGAGCGGCGACGGAGCGTCGTAGGTCATCTGGGGTGACCGTCCCTAAGCCTGCATGGGCCGCTGCCTGATGAATCGTCAGCCACACGCCGTCAGGCGAAAGGCCCTCTTTGGCGATGCGCCCGCCTTTCCAGATGCGGCGCAGCAGGGGGGTGTCAGGGTTGGGCCCGTGAGAGCCGCCCGGCAAAGCGCGGCGCCATTGGTCAATCGCCACGAGCAGGCTGCGTGACATCTCTAGGGGGTCGTCGTTCACTATCAGCGAGGGTTTGCCATCACGCAGGGCGACATCGCGCCAGCGCAGCGCAGAAATTTCATCACGACGCAGCGCCAGCCCCCACAGCAGGTTCACAATTACTACATTTCGCAGCCGCTGGTTCTCAGAGCCGGCCATGCTGGTCATAGTGTGGGCGAGCCGCTGCATATCCTCGACCGAGAGCAGCCGCTCTGGCGCGGCCTTGTGCTCCACTTTGGGCACGTGGATGTCTTGAATGGCGACCAGCATGTTATGATCCATGTGACCGGCCTCGTAAAATAACTCGGAGAGCGTGACGATGGCCGCGCGCGCTTGATCGAGCGCTTGCCGACTTTGATTCTCTTCCATGAGGCGCTGCAGCCAGTTGAACAACTTACGCTCGGTGAGATGGCGCTCAAGGGTGCTGACGGTCAGCATGGCCATGCGCCGCGCGCGCACTGGCCCCTTGCTGGGGATGAACCCCGCAAAATCAACCAAGTAGCGATCTACCCAACGGTAGTAAGCGCGTTGAGTGTGGATGCTGTTGGTGCGCTTGGCGAGCGCTTTTGCAAAGTCAAAACGCGCCATGCAGTCCCCTCGATCTCCTCTGGAACAAGCTTATCATAAGCAATAGGCGTTAAGATCGCTTTAATTTTAGTCTAAGTTCCTGTCGCGGAGTGTGGATTTTCTGCGCCATAGGGCCAGTGATACGACCATGTCGGCAGCGACTCTGAATCGGTGAAGGTTAAGCTGATGATGCTGGCGGTCTCGGGGTAGCGAGTTGGCAAGCCGATCTCGCGCAAGATAGTGCGTCCGATGGTGGTGTCTGGCTGTCCAGCGGCGTACAGCAGGCCTACCACTAGCATATCACCGTGGGTAAACGCGGCGATGTGTTCGCCTGCGTGCTGCGCCAGCATGTCGCGCGCGAAATCGAGCAAGCGGCGGCGCATGTCGGCGACGGTTTCGTAGGGTGGGGTGCTGTCGCGGTAGATTTCGAACCCGAACGCCTCTAGCTCGGCCAGCGGGCGGCCTTGATGGGGCGTCAAACACTCGTTGAGGCGCTCGTCTACGATGACGCTGGGCACGTTGGCGAGAGCATCCCGTGCGATGCTAGCCGTTTGCTGCGCGCGCTCCATCGGGCTGGTGAAGAGGCGCGTAATCGGCAACGTCGCAAGGTAGCGCCCGATGGCTGCCGCCTGCTCGCGCCCTGTGGCGCTCAGATGAAACCCGGGCAGCCGCCCGTACAGGATTTTGTCTGGGTTGTGCACTTCCCCGTGTCGAATGAGGTGGAGCGTCAAAGGTGCGGTCATGGTGTCCTCGTTCGTGTGGATACGGCGTTCATTGTACGTGATACGCTGTCAGTTTAGAATCATGGTGCGCCATCTTTCAACCCAAAAGATTGACATGCTGCTTGACTTGCTGCGCCAATACCCGCTGACGACCCCACAGGCACAGCTCCACGCTGAGACGCATCATCGCGTTTACCTTATCACAAGTGAGGAAGGTGAGTTCATGCTGCGAGTGCAGTCAACGGCCACGCGGTCACGACTGGAGCGAGAGGTGACGCACTTGAGGCTGCTGGCAGCGCACGGCTTTCCCGTGGCGCGGGTCATCCTCACCCGCGACGGCGCGCCGATTGCCGCTGCGGGGGATGCGCTGGGACTGCTCATGATGCGCCTGAGCGGTGAACGCAAGGCGCTTGCCGACGCTGACGCGGCGTTGATGACACGTTTAGGGGAGCTGTTGGCAGCGCTTCATCAATGTCCCATCTATGACAATGCGCTTTCTGAAGCAGATGCTTTGTTCGGCGTTGACGGGTTCTATCCTCTTGCGGCGCTGCGGCAGTTCCTCACACATGCGCAGCAGGCGGCGCTTGAGCGCGTTTGGGGTCTGCTCGCGCCGACGCTGAACGTGACAGGTCAAACGCTGCTCCACGGCGATTTTGTGCTGCACAATGTCCTCGTGACAGGTCAATCCCTAGCGTTGGTAGACCTTGAATACAGCCGGGCGGGCGATGCGCGCTATGATCTGGCGTCGCTCTTGTGGCAAGTGCGAGGGCGTGCTGATTGGCCTGCCTTGCAGTCGGCGTTTCTCGCGGGTTACGTTGACGCTGGGGGCCAGTCGCACGCTGAGCTTGAGCCGTGGCTGGCTGCGCGCCAGCTCGCCAGCCTGCATTGGGTCGCTCACAATCGCGCCCTGATGCCCAATGCAGACCAAGTCATCGCCCAGCGTCTGCAAGAACTGAGCGCATTTGCGACAGACGGACGCCTGCGCCGCCAGTGATCGATCGTTGGACTGTGTTGGTAGCACACAGCGTGGGCCGCTCGTCGTACAATGGCAGTGGTTCCAGTTAAGAGCAAATGAGCAGGCTGTGCTTGAAACATTCGGGTATCTGGCGTCGGTGGGGACGTCACTGCTGTTTTCGTTGAGTTCAATCGCGTTTACGGCGGCTGGGCGCAAGGTCAGCTCACCGGTGGTGAATCGGGTGCGCTTGGTGCTGGCGTTTGGGTTTGTGGCGGCGCTGCACACGGCAGCTTATGGCGCGCCGCTGCCGTTCGACGCCGCGCCTGAACGCTTCGTGTTCTTGGGGCTGAGCGGGATTATCGGCTTTGTGCTAGGGGATGCGTTTCTCTTTCAGGCGTATGTCATGATCGGGCCGCGCTTGGCGCTGCTGGTCATGTCGCTTGCGCCGATCTTGACGGTGCTGCTGGCCTGGGTCTTTCTGCATGAGCGGCTGCTGCCGGTTGACCTGTTGGGGATTGCGATCACGCTCACGGGGGTGGTGCTGGTGGTGAGCGAGCGGCGCGGGGCGCACGAGACGATCTTTGCCCGCCCCGGAACGCGCGCGTACTTGATCGGTTTGGGGTGCGCGCTGGGCGGTGCGGTCGGGCAGGCGGTTGGCCTCATCTTCAGCAAACAGGGGCTGTCGGGCGATTTCCCGGCGCTCTCTGGCAACGTGATTCGCTTAGGGTCAGCGATGGTGGTGATCTGGCTCATCACGCTGGCAGCTGGCCGCGCGGGTGAGACGGTGCGCCGCCTGCGCGCTCATACAGGGACGATGCGCCTGCTGGTGTTGGGCGCGCTGCTAGGGCCAGTGACGGGGGTCTCGCTGTCGTTGTTCTCGGTGCAGTTGATTCCGGCGGGCGTAGCGTCTACCTTGCAATCGCTGATGCCGGTGTTCATGATTCCGGTGGCGTTCGTGTTTTATGGTGAGCGCCCAACTAGAGTGGGCATTGTAGGCACTGTTTTGGCGTTGGCTGGCATCAGCATCTTGTTCTTGTGGTGAAGTCATGCGGCGCTGGGTTGGTTGGCTGATGGGGGGTGGGCTGTTGGTGCTGGCGCTGGCGGATGTGGCAATGCGCTACACGCCGACGCAGATCCGCGCGGGGCAGCCTTTCATCGCTGCGCTGTATCTGGATGTGTTCGATCGCTTGCCGCTGCTGCCGCTGTGGGTGGTCGTCTCGGCGCTGGGTTGGGGTGTGCTGAAAGCGCGCAGTGGTGGGCGTGTTGGGGGCACAGTGGGGTGGATGTTGGCGACGGCTGCGGTGGCGTTGTTTGCGCTCGTTAGCCCCGTGATAGCGCTCTTGAACGGCAGCAACGTCGTCCA
>DAOUBS010000228.1:0-5519 GCA_034432435.1 Anaerolineae bacterium | reverse complement strand
CGCGAGGCCGTGCTGGTGGAAGACCCGCTGTTCTTCGGCGATGTGCGCTACCCCGCGCGCTTTCATCGGATGAAGCTTGTGCTGCACCGCGCCAGCATGAAGCGCTATGCCGCGGAGGCGCTGCGCGGGCGGCGCGTGCGCTACGTGGACTACGCCGAGGCCGAGACGGGACGGCTGCTGGAGTCACTGGCCGCCGATGGCATCCGCGAGCTGTTCATCACTGACCCGGTGGACTTCATGCTAGAAAAGCGGCTCACGCGCGAGGCCGCCCGCCACGGGCAGGCGATCCATTGGCTGCCGTCGCCGGCTTTCCTCAACACCCGCGCTGAGGTGGACGCCTTCTACGCCGATCGCGCCCGCTACCACCAGACCGACTTTTACATCTGGCAGCGCAAGAAGCACGGCCTGCTGCTGGACGGCAGCAAGCCGTTGGGCGGGCGCTGGACGTTCGACACCGAGAACCGCCAAAAGCTCAAGCCCAGCGTGTCCGTTCCGCCAGCGCCTACCGCTTATGCCAACCCCTACTTGGATGAGGCGCGCGCCTACGTGCGCCAGCGCTTCCCCAGCAACCCTGGCCAGATCGATGACTTCATCTACCCCACCCACCATGCCGAGGCCAGCGCCCTGCTCGATGCTTTCCTTGTTCACAAGCTGGCCCAGTTCGGCCCCTACCAAGACGCCATCACGCAGCGCACGCCGTTTGTCTTCCACAGCTTGCTCAGCGCGTCCATCAACATCGGGCTGTTGACGCCTGCCCAAGTCGTCGCGCGGGCGGTGGACTACTTCGAGCAGCACCCGCAGACGTCGCTCGCCTCCGTGGAGGGCTTCCTGCGGCAGATCGTCGGCTGGCGCGAGTTCATGCGGGCGGTCTACGTGCGAGCGGGCGTTCAGCAGCGCACGCGCAACTTTTGGGGGCAGGCGCGGGCGCTGGATGAGCGCTGGTATGCGGGCACGTTGGGCATCCCCCCAGTAGACGACGCCATCCACAAGGCGCTGCGCTACGCCTACAACCACCACATCGAGCGCCTGATGCTGGTCGGCAACTTAATGGCGTTGTGCGAGGTTCACCCCGATGAGGTCTACCGCTGGTTCATGGAGATGTTCATCGACGCCTACGATTGGGTGATGGTTCCCAACGTCTACGGCATGTCGCAGTACGCCGACGGCGGCCTCATCACCACCAAGCCCTACATCAGTTCCTCGAACTACGTGCGCAAGATGAGCGACTACAAAGCCGGGCCGTGGTGCGACACGTGGGACAGCCTGTACTGGCGCTTCGTCCACAAGCACGCCGCGTTCTTCCGCAGCAACCCGCGCCTGTCAGTCATGACCAGCCACCTCGACCGCCTGAGCGCCGAGGCCATCGCTGAGCACTACGCCCGCGCTGAGGCGTTCCTGTAAACCTGCCGCGCAGCCTGCCCAGAACGCGCTATAATCCACAGTGACGACACCACTCGAAAAAGAGGCCAACTATGAATCCGAACCTGCCGGTTGCCGTGTTTGAGATCAAAGAGTACATGATCATCCTCCGCCAGTATGAAGAGCGCGTCTTTGGCGGGGTGACGGCCAAGATTCGCGGGCTGATCCGCTGCAGCGGCCAGGGGCAGCATCCCAAGCCCGGCGAGGACTATCGTCTAGAGGTCTTCTTCCTTGCTGAGGACAGTGACTTCCCTCAGCCGCAGATCGACCTCACCGCCAACACCGGTCAAATCTTCCTGCCGATGAGCGACATGATGGTCTTCATCGACGTGCTGCGCTACGAGAAGCCGATCTACGGCCACCTGCGCGGCGACCGCCCAAGCTGGACGAGCATCACCACCACCAACGAACCCGTCGGTGAGGGCGCAGTGGATCAGAGTTAAACTAGCGGCCTCTTGCGGACGCAGCGGGCCGCGTTCCTACGGTGCAAGCAAGCCCGCCAGCCACGCCGCCAGCGCGCGGTTGCCGTTCGGGTGGAGGTGCATATCGTCCACGAAGTAGAGCGCTTCCCCGGCCAGCGCGGGCGGGCGCAGCGCGTCGTAGGCGTCCCAGCAGGTGAGCGCTAGCTCCGCGCACAGCCCTTGCATGGCGAGGCGGGCGCTTGTCAGTCGGTCGATCTCGGACGGCGCAAGGACGGCCTCGACGGCCTCGCGGTAGACTTCCTCGCGCGTTGGGATCAGCACGAACACCAGCCGCCCTCCCCAGCTTTCGACCAGCGCCGCTGCCTCGCGGAAGGCCTCACGGCTCATCGCCAATCCCTGCTGATTCTCGGCGCGGCTCATGTCAAGCGCCTGCCGCTCGTACAGGCCGCCGACCTGCATCACGTGTTGATTTTGTGACCCAAAGCGCACGGTGTAAGGCTTAACGAACAGCGCCTCGCTCGCCGGCGTGCCCAAGTAGCGCCCCGCAAGGGTCGTCTCGATCATCGCGTAGAGGACACTGTGCTGCCGCAGCCAGCTGCGCAGGTCACCGTCTGCTGCGGGCACGGCTGGCTCGGCGTCTGCTGTGCGCTCGACCTCCCCGCGCAGCAGCGCCAGCCCGTAGTCGTCGTTGAAGTCGTTGCCGAAAAACTGCCAGATGACGAGCGGCGGGCGCAGCGGCGCGCCGAAGTCTTGCAGGATTTTCAAGTGGCTGCGCGAGCCAGTCACTGGCTGCGCGAGGTTGACGACGTTCCGCCCTAGCGCTGCGCCGAGCAGATCGACCCAGCAGTCGGCTTGCTCGGTGAAGCACAGCCCAAAGCTGTCTCCCACTACGACGGCATCGACGAAGAAATCAATCGGGCGTGTGCGGAAGCCGATCCCGCCGCCCTCCCACAGTTCGTTGGTCGTCAAGCGGAACTGGACGGTTGGGCTGCCGTATTGCAGCGCGTCGACGAGGCCGGGGCGCAGCGCGTAGTAGTGATCGCGGTTGGTTGTCCAGGCGGGCGTCCACGCCTCAGCGTAGGGCTGGCCAGTGGTGACGTAGCGCGCTGCCACGCCCAACGGCCCGCCCAAGCGCGGCCCGATGAGCCGCAGCAGCCCCTCCCCGAGTGCCGCCGAGAGGGCGATCATCAGGGCGAAGGTCAGGATGACGCTCAGGGCGCGCTTCATGCGTTGGCCTCGTAGGGGTTCTGGCCGCCGCGCGTGCCCTCGCGGATGGCCTGCTCCCACGGCTTTTTGGCGCTGCCCGTATAGCCCAACTCACGCAGGCGCTCCGTTTCCAGCCGTTCTAGCTCGTCGGCCAGCCGCCCCCAGTCAGCGGGTGGGATGCGCCGATCTGTCCCGTCGGCGCGGCGGTAGACGTAGCCCACGCCCCCGCACCAGTCGCAGTCCTGCGCGCCCCCGTCGAATTCGTCTTCAAACCAGCCCAACCCCTCGCAGGATGGGCAGCGGGCGAGTGTTTCGTTCATCTATGCCTCCCAATTGTGTAGGGACGAGGCGGGCCGCGTCCGTGTGGCCGCGTGTAGCCTGCGCCCATTACACATCACCGCCGCGGCTATGTCACGGCTGAATTTCCACGACGACGCCTTCTTCTGCCCAGTTGAAGAGCCACGCGGCGTTCTGGTTGTTGATGAGGATGCAGCCGTAGGTGACGCGCCGCCCCAAGCTGTTCTCCCAGAGGATTTGGCCGCCGCCGCGGGTGGGGAAGCCGTGAAAGCCGTTGGTGAAGGCCGCCCCCGGGATCGGGCGATAGACGCCGATGAAGTAGGGCATCCACAAGTCCCAGTTGCCCGCGTAGGCGTTGCGCTCGCGCAGGATCACTTGGTAGACGCCCGGCCACGTCGGGCTGTCGTCGATGCCCGTGCTGGCCGCCCACTCGTGCAGCAGCTGCCCGTTCTCGTATACCCACACCCGCTGCCGACTGATGCTCACCACGATCCGCTTGTGCGGGATCGGCGGGAAGAGCAGGAAGCTGTCTGCGGGTGGCAGGGTGATCACCTCTCCGGCGCTGAACTGGTCGCGCCCGCCGTTGGCCTGTTGGATGTAGGGGTAGGGGATGCCGACGCTCCACGCGATGCTGGTGAGTGTTTCGCCGGCTTGAACGCGGTACTGCCGTGGCAGATGCTTCACTTGGATCGTCGCAAGGCGCGGGTCGCCCTGCGCGAGCGCGGCCTGCACTGCCGCCACAGCCTGCGGCACGTCGATCGTGCGGCTGGCGTCGAACACGGCGGCCTGTGCCGTCAGGAAGTCGATCAACGGGGCCTCCGCTAGCACCAAGCGCAGCCCAATTGGGCTGGTGGAGTCGCTGATCGCTGTCAGCCACTGGCCCCACTGCTGCGGCGGGGCGCTCCACGTGATGCTGGCGTCGGTCACCGGGTCGTAGACGCGCAGCGCCAGCGGGCTGCTAAGCAGGGCGCGCGCTGCGTTCAGCGCGGGCGTCACGTCCAGCACTTGGGGGAACGTGGGCTGCGTGACCAGCGGCAGTTCACCCTCGATGGCGGCGGCGGGGTCAGTCGCCAACTGCGCGAGTGTGCCCTGCACGTCCAGCGCGCGGCCTGCCTGCGCGGGCAGCGCCTGCACGTCCCCGTTGACGAACACGACGCTGGCATCAACGGGCGCGAGGCTGAATTGATCTTGATTGGCCAGTAGATAGGCCTCCGCGGTGGGCACGTCCAGCGTCACGACGAGCGGAACCCTGACGCGCCCCAAGAGCGCCTGCCAGAAGTCGCCGTCGGTGCGGCCGACGGCAAACGCGCGCTGTGCGCTGGCGCGCACGTCTACCCGCAAGCCCAGCTCTGCCGCAGGAACGCGCCACGTCTGGCCGTCGACGGTCAGCGTCACGCGGTAGGACTGCTCACCGAGCAAGCGCGTGGCCTGCTCAAGGGTGAGGCCGCCCACGCGCACCCCGCCCACGACCACGCCGGGCAGCACGTTGGCGCTGATGGCTGCGATCACTACCCCCGCAGCAATCGACAGCAGCAAGCTAAACGCGCCGCCCGCGGCCAGCAGCCACAGCCCCCACCGGCGCGGCAGACGAGCACGGCGCGGCGGCAGCGGGCGCGCCGACGGACGCATCGGTGGCGCAGACGGCAGGTAGGGCTTGGCCGCAGGGCGCGGCGCAGCCAGCGGCACGGTGCGCATCGGCATCGTCTCTTGGGGTGGCTCGGCGGCGCTTTGGGCGGGGATGGTAGGTTGGTCAGGGGGGATCATGGTCGATGAATCGTCGTCACTGTGGGCGGATGGTCAGTGCAACCTCAGTATACCATCACATGCGGCGTGATATGCCTGCGGATGATGGCGTACGAAAAAAAACGGGCAGGCTAGACCCTGTCCCTACGGTGTGGGTGGTGAGTGGTGTAGGGACGCGGCTTGCCGCGTTCGTGGGGTGGCGTATGGAGGCACAGCGTGCCGTGCCTCACGTGCAGGACATCGATCTATTGTGTGTGGTGGCTGTTCCACCCCGTCGTTCCGTGGGTCTCGTGTCGTGCCGTTCTAACAGTACTGCGCATTCCTGAAAAGGTGTCGTTGCGTCACATCGGATCTGTTTCATGGCGCTGCGATCTGCGGTGGACGCGAAAGAGCGCAGCGCTCCATACTTTCGCATCCGAATCGACTGTAAAC
>DAOUBS010000227.1:0-6452 GCA_034432435.1 Anaerolineae bacterium | reverse complement strand
GAAACACCTGACTGTAGCTCTCCCAGAAGGGGCGCTCTGGCAGGTTCCACGCAGTAGCGAGGTTGATCGTGGCTGGATCTTTCAAGCTTGTCACGACCACTAGATAGATCGGCACGATAAACAACAGCGAAAATATCGCCAGCACTACGTAAATGCTGATGCGCACCGTGTAGCGACGCATGTCATGTGCCGTCATCGGTTGACTGCTCATTGGCGGCTCCTTTCAGCGTTTACTGGTGCGCAACTGCGACCAGAGATAGGGCACGATAATGACGCCCACTGTGATGAGCATGATCACTGCAATGGCGCTGGCTTTGGCAAACTGATTCTCACGGAAGCCTTTGGTATACACCATGATGCCCGGCACGATGGTCTGGGCGTTGTCTGGCCCAGCCATTGCAAACACCAGATCGAAGATCTTCAACGAGATATGCCCCAAGACGATCATCGCGCTCAGCACGATCGGATTGAGCTGTGGCAGGATGATATGACGATAAATGCCGATCTCAGTGCAGCCATCGACGCGCGCCGCCTCGCGCAGCTCATCCGAGATGCCGCGAATGCCCGCGATGAACATCGCCATTGTGTAGCCGCTCATCTGCCAGACTGCGGCGATGATGATTCCAACCAGCGCGAGGTTGAAGCCCTTAGGCGCAATGCTTGGTTCCAGCCCGGGTTGATCTAGCGAGGGCCAGATGTGCCCCCACACCCCGCTCAGCACAATCGCCAGCATAATCACTGCCGCTCCAACACCATACTGGGCTGCGCGGATGCGCCCCTTCATGAACAAGTTAGTCGTGTAAAACGCCACAATAGCCAGACCGATCATCGTCAGCAGATCTGGCACTTGATGCCACTCGAACGGCAAGATCACATCACGGCTGTTCATCCAGCGGAAGGTGAATGGCTCGAGGCCGAACAGGGTCTGCGGCAGAATGTTGATGCCACCGCCGGGCTGCAGCATCCACCGCCAGATCGTCCCTGTAACGACAAATGACAGTGACATCGGAAACAAGAACAGCGTGCGGAAAAATGTCTCACCGCGCACGTTTTGATCCAGCAGCAGCGCTAGCAGCAAGCCGAAGAACAAGCACCCACCGACAAAGAAAATCGTAAAGAAGAAGGTGTTGGTCATGGCATTGCGGAACGGAAAGTCCAACATATCTGTGAACAGCGCATCGTAGTTAGCAAGGCCGATGTTCGTCTTTTCGACACCTTGCAACAGCGGGGGTGGCGCGCCGCTGTTGCCCCAATTCGTCTGTGACGTTTGCCAAGCACGGAAGATGAAAAAGTAAACGAAGATGCCAATTGCTAATAGCGATGGCAGCAGCATCACAAAGGCAATCACACGATCTCGTGGGCTTCGCATTGGTGCACCTGCTTTCTAGCTACATAAAAAAGACCCCACCCAAGCGTGGGGTAGGGTCTTTCTGTTGTCTCACAAGGGTAGATCAGCCGCCACAAGCACCACTCTGAACGCAGATCACAGACATCGCCGTTGCTGCAGCTGCCGAGCTGCCGCTGGCCAAGAAGATTTCTATGACCTGATTGAAGTCGCCCATGAAGCGCTCATTGGCTGCTGTGCCATGCACCAAGCTGCCGACTAGCACGTTGCTAGCAAAGTCCGCAGCGGCATCTTGGAGATACGCGTTGTACAATTCAGGCGCAGCTTCCACTGCGTCGATGCGCGCTGGGATCGACCCTTTCAGCGGGTTGAAGGCGTTCTGCCCCTCAACCGAGCCAAGCAAGCGCAGCCAAGCAATCGTGTTGTCGCGGTGCGCCACCCCGATCGGCAGGCCGAAGCTGTCAGAGAGCCACATGAACACACCGTCTGTATCTGGCGCGGCGGCGTAGCCGAAGCCTGTACCCGGTTCCAGCCCTAGCGTAGTCGTCATGTAACCAGCGGCCCAGTCGCCCATGATGTTGAAGGCGGCGCTGCCGTCCACCACTTTGTCAATCGCCTGCTGCCATGAAAGGCCTGCCGCGTCCTGTGCAATGTTGCTGCACGCGAGGATCTCGCCGAAGCGATCAAACACAGCGATCATCTCTGCGCCTGCTGGATCCGTTTCACCCGTCCAGATGCCGTTCCAGCCGTCTGCCCCCAACACGCCTAGGGCAACGCTCTCGAACAAGTGGTTGACCGTCCACGCCTCGCCTACGACTAGGGGCGTTACCCCCTGCGCCTGAATGGCCGGACACACAGCGAGGAACTCATCCCATGTCGTTGGGACTTCAATGCCCCATTCGGCGACCTTAGCCGGGTTAAACCACATCACATTAGAGCGGTGGATATTTACTGGCACGCTGTAGATACCACCCTCATAGGTCACGAGGTCGATCAAACCCTGTGGGAAAGCATCAAACCAGCCCTCTTCTTCAAACAGGAAGGTGAGGTCTTCCATGCGCCCCGCGACAACCCAAGTTCCTGTTAGCTCTTCACCGGCGTGTACTTGGAACGAGTCAGGCGGTGTGCCCCCCAACATGCGCGTCTTAAGAACAGCGCGCGCGTTCACGCCGCTGCCGCCTGTCACCGTCGCGTTGATGACTTCAACAGTCGGGTTTGCCTCACGGTAGAGGTCGATCAGCGCTTCCAGTGCCGGGCCTTCATCGCCGGCCCACCATGAGAAAATTTCCAGTTGGCCGTCCTGCGCTCGAACAGCCCCAAACATCAACACGATGACAAGCAAAGTTAGAAAACGTTTCATAAAAGATCCTCACGTATATGCATTAGATACAAAATCTTGCTTACTATTATTTAGCAAGTATATCTTTGCTCGTCTTGATTTACAAGTTATCGGCCACTCGTTATTACAAACATACCTTTTATAATACTTAATGACCTGCTGTGACGTCAATTTTAGTCTTAATGCGTTTGCCCGGTCAGACATTCCCTAGCGTGACGGCTAGGCGGCAGCGTCTAAATTTTGAACAGAGGCCTCATCCTACTCCGTCTCTCGTGCTTCGACACACACAGGCAGCCCCACCGTGCTGCCCGCGTGCGCTATCTGGAGCCTTCTGCCTTGATCGCTGCTTGGCGGCGCAGCGACCAATGTCTCAGGATGAACCCCGCCACCGCCAGCGCCATGACCACGACGATCAAGTTCTGATAGACGTCCAACCAGACCAATACCTTTGACCACTGCGTGCCCAACCAATAGCCCAGCATGACCAGCGTGCCGATCCACGCCAGCGAGCCAAACGCCGTGTAGACGTAGAAACGCAGCAAGTTCATGCGAACGACCCCCGCCGGCACTGAGACGATCCCATGCACGAGCGGCAGCATGCGCCCGAACATAACCACCGCGCCGCCGTAGCGTTCAAACTGCTCCATCGCGTGATCGTACATCTCGCCAGTGAAGATCGCCCAGCGCAGCCGCCCTACTCGCAGCGTGCCGCGCCGCTCAAAGAAGGCGCGGGCGTTGGCGCGCCCTAGCTGATAGCCCAGAAAGTACATCAGCGTCGCCCCAGCCAACGTGCCCAGCACGCCCGCCGCGATCACCTCAAACACCGTCAGAACGCCGTCGTTGGCCAGCTTGCCAGCAAATGGGTACAGAAACTCTGAGGGCGTAGGGGGGAACAAGTTCTCCATCAATGCCATCACAAAAATGCCAACAACCCCACCGCCGCTGATAAGAGATGTGACCCACTCAGTAAACTGCCGCACTAATTCGGCCAACATGATGGACTCCGATAAATGAGGGTTTGTTGCTGGTCAGCTTTTACAGTATACGATAAATATTAAGCGAAGTTATGGGCGTCTTTGTAAGTGGCTAAGTCGGCGCTTGATAGCCTCCCGTCCCTTGCAGCAGGCCGAGCGCAGCGGCGATCTCACCCAGCCGCAAGCGCAGCCGCCCCGGGCACTGCGTCTCAGGGTTGAAGTCGCTGTGCCCAGCGACGTGCGTCAGATTAGGGAGCTGTGTCATCAGCCAGCGGGCCAGCGCTAACAGGCTGTCCATCTGCGCCGGCAGTAGGTCGCGTTGGGTGAAATCGCCCAGCAGGCACACCCCGACGCTGCCGGTGTTGAAGCCGCCGACGTGCGTCCCACGAGCGCGCAGATCGCGCCCCTCATACACCTGACCGCCCGTGCCGATCAGGAAGTGATAGCCCACGTCGGCCCACTCACGGTCGTTCATGTGCAGCTCTTGCACATCGCGCAGGGTCGTGAGGTCGTCAAATCGGTAGATGACCGAGTGATGCAGGACGAGCGTGCGGTAGATGTCGGGGTAGTCTGCGCCGTAGTCACGCCAGCCAAAAGGGTTAGCCTTGCTGTAGAAGCCGCGCTCGCTGCGGGCGTTGTGGTTGGGGGGGCGAGCGTGCCACGCGGCGCGCGGCAGGATGCTCAGCGTGGGGGCAGGCGTGTCGGTCGGCAGGATGACGACGCGCGGCGCAGGCAGGCGCAGCAGCAGCGCGGCGATCCCGCTCAAACCGCAGGCCGCGGTGATGCCAATCAGCCCCAGCGTGCGCCGTCGGGTGATCCGTCGATGGTTCATCACGCTTTCACCGTGTGCGCGCGCAGCCACGCGGCAATCTCTTCTAGTGTCTGCGTGCCCTGCGCCACCCGCAGGATGTAATCGTACTCGGCTTGCGCGCTCCACGTGGGCCGCCAGCCGTTGACCTCTAGGAAGCGTGTGACGGCCAGCAGCGCCGTTCGCTTGTTGCCGTCGGCGAACAGGTGATGATACGCCAGCGATTCAAGCAGGGCGGCAGCCTTGTCGTGCAGCGTGGGGAACTGCGGCTGCCCGTAGAGGCTGAGCTGGGGGCGGTTGACTGCGGAGAGCAGCAGGTGACGATCGCGGACGTAGGGCGGAGCCTGCGTCACCTGCTCGTTGATGGTGTAGAGGTCATTCGCGGTGAGGTAGACGATCTTGCTCATTGTTTGGCCAACTCATTCAGCAGCCACGCATGAGCGCGCAGCAGGTGGTCAATGTGGGCGGTGTCGCGCTCGGCGTCTGGCTCAGGGTGGGGGTCAATCGGCACGGTGCGCAGCCACGCGGCGAACTCGCCCACACCAGCGCAGCCCGCCGCCACGTCGAGGATAAGCGTCAGCGCCTCGGCGGCGTCCCATGTGGGCTGCTGGCCGTTCACCTCTAACATGAAGACCGCGCCAACCACAGCCGTGCGCTTGTTGCCGTCCTTGAAGGGATGGTTGTGCGCCAGCGAGTGCAGCAGCGCTCCAGCCTTCTCGGCCAGCGTCGGGTAGGCGTCTTGGCCGAAAGCGCTGGATTGGGGGCGCTGCTCTGCCGCCAGCAGCAGATCTAGATCGCGCACTTTCTGTTTGCCCGTCTGGATATCGGGGTCATTTAAGATGCGACCGTTGATGAAGATCAGCTCGCTGTAGGTCAAGTAGCGCACCGTGGCGGTATCGTTCGTCATGGATCAATAAGACTGCTAGGCGAGTGGTTAAAGGTTCGTTCACCGTCATTTTGGGATTAGAATGCCAGTATGGATATTCTGCCGACGGTCACTTTTCAGCGCGCCACCGTCCACGATCTGGCATCAGTCGTCCGCTTGTGGCCGTATGATCCAATCGCCGACGTGCTCAAACGGCTGAACGCGCGGACGCGCTGGGTGGCGCTGGCCTACTGCGACCAAGCGTTGGCCGCAGGGGGGGAGCTTGCCCGCTGCGGCCGCATCGTTGAAATCGCTAACGTGGTCGTGCTGCCTGAATGGCGGCAGCGCGGCATCGGGCGAGCGCTCGTGACGCACCTGTGCGACATAGCCCGCCAACAGCGCATCCACACAGTGCGGCTCACCGTTGAACCGGCCAACGCGCCTGCTGTGCGCCTCTACACCGCCTGCGGTTTCCACAGGGTGAGCACACTTGCGCTTACCCCTGACCATCCCCTGCTCATCATGGAGAAACGCTTGTGAAACGCCTTTGTTTGTTCTTGCTGCTTCTAATAGGGCTGCCGTTGCGCGGCCAGTCGATCCTGTGCGATACAGGCGAAACGCTGCACGCCCCCTTCACGCTGACTGCGCCCAACGTGCGACAGGGGGGCGTGTCGCTCGGCTCGGTGTTCACCGTTGGCGCGATGGGCGCGACGCTGCCCCTCGCGCTGCTGTCCTCAGATGAGGGGCAAACCGTCTGCGCCAGCGCCAGCGGGCAAGCGCTCACGCTCGAGCAGGACGGGGAACAGATCCCCCTCAACACACTCATAACGAGCGCGTTTGACCCGACCGAAAACCGCCTGCAGATCGGCACGAGCGGCGAGGTGGGCGCTGCGCTGGTGATCGCAGTAGAAAACCCTCTCTTTGACACAGCTCACGAGTACACGCTGGAGATCACGCCGCAGATGAGGGCGTCCGGCGCGCCGCTGCAATTGGAGGCCTACGCGCTGGCAGCAGAGGGCGCGCCCACGCTAGAGATCCTCGACGAGCGCGGGCGCACGGCCAGCCTAAACGGGGAAGCGCTGCGCTGTGAGGGCGGCGCGGGGCGCTGTGTGCCGCTGATC
>DAOUBS010000226.1:0-8776 GCA_034432435.1 Anaerolineae bacterium | reverse complement strand
GTGGAGCGGCCGCTTACTTGACGCAAAATGGTTTAGTCCTTGAGGACGACGACCTTGCTTGCTTGAAGCCCCTTCTGACCCTGAGTGATATCGAACTCCACTTTGTCGCCATCGTTGAGCGCCCGATACCCACTGGACTGAATCTCAGAATAGTGAACGAAAACATCTTCGCCGCTTTCGGGGGTGATGAAGCCATACCCCTTCTCTGCGTTGAACCACTTCACTGTACCGCGTTTACGTGCTGCCATGTGCTTTGAAACTCCTGAAACATAAAAGGACTGATGCGCCACACACTTACACTCATCAGCTTTCGTGTTTCAGAAGCCTAGCCGTGTAACGTTGTAGCCGCGAGATTTCTCTCGCCTCTATTAGCTTATCAGACATTTCATTTTTGCGCTACTAGTTTTTGAGTGATGCAAAAAACAAATCCGTCTGCGATAAAGCGCCATCGATGGGCGCTAGCCCTCGAAACGATACTCGCCTGAAGCCATCCAACAGCGGCATTGCATCGGCCAGATAAGATGTCACATTGGTGTTATCCACAATCAACAGCCCGTTGCGGCTTAGTTTGGGCAGTGCATGACGAACGCAAGCAGGTCGGGCCTGACCGTCCACTAGAATCACATCAAAAAAGGTGTCCGGATAGCGGTCAATCACACTAGCGTACGCCTTGAACGTAACCCCCTCAAATCCTTTATGCCGAGTGCGGTAACTGTAAGGGCTGTTCAAATCGACGCTCTCGCTCTGTGGGGATTCATCTGGCCCAACGAGATGAATCTGCACACGATCGTTTGGATTGAGGTAGGCGTTGATGATAGCGATCCAGTGTTCATCATGCTCGACCGAAATTACGTTGGCCCCCAACTTAGACCACCACAGCGTGCTAGAGCCGCTGCCGTACTCGAACACGTTCATACCCGGTTGAACGAATTGCTCAATCACAGGAACAGCGTCAAATGTGATCCACGGAATTCTATGCTTTAACAAGTAATCTTTCTGCCGAGACAAATACCAGCGCCCTAAATTGCGCCACTGGCCGGGTGATGTGACAGCATCAGCAGAAGGAACGCGGCCGTTTAGCAACTTCTTGATCAAATTAAAGCCTTTCTTCAGCTCAAGCGGGGATAGCGCAACAGTGTTTGTTTTTAAACTTACACGTATCTAAAAGAGGCTCTTTGGGTTTTATTTTTTGACTCATTATATCGCAACAAAAGAGACCAGCCTATGGGACTGTTTCGGCGCAACAAGCGTAGATCGCTCAAAGAGATGGACGACAACGAACTAGTCGCCCTTGCGGGGCACGATCAAGATGCCTTCGGTGAGATCTACGAACGGTATGTGACCAAAATTTACAACTACGTCTACTATCGCACGGGCAACGCCCAAGATGCCGAAGACATCACCGCGAAGGTGTTCTTCCGCGCGATGGCGCACATCCAGAACTATGAGGACAAGGGCGTGCCGTTTCAAGCGTGGCTGTATCGCATCGCTCATAACCTTGTAGCCAACTTCCACCGCGATGAAAGCCGCCGCAAGATCATCCCACTAGACGATTACCTCGTCCAGACGCTCAAGACCGACGCGCCCGACCGCATCGCCGAACAAAACGAGGAGCAAGCTGCCCTGTTGAACGCGATCCGTCGGCTGCCGCCTGAACGTCAGCAGCTTCTCATCCTGAAGTTCGTCCATGATAAATCGAACGCAGAAATTGGCGAGATCATGAATCGAACAGAGGGAGCCATCAAATCGCTCTACCATCGCACGCTGTTGGCGCTGCGCGATGAGATGCAGCGGCAAGACTACCCGCAGCGCCAAGATACCACCCTACCCACCAAGCAGCGCAAAGGTTAAACAACTCATGATGACAGATACTCGCATGGAACAACTCTACACCGCTCTCACCGATGCGATCGTCAACGAAGCCAGCGATGAAGAAATCAACGCCCTGATCGAATCGCATCAAGTGCCTCACAATCGTGACGTTGACCAAATGGTAGGTCTGATCTTGCGCCTGCATACTACGCTGCTCGGGGTGCAGCCATCGCCGCGCTTCGTGCGCGGGCTGCGTCGGGAACTGCTGGCGATGTATGAAGATAACCTCGTGCAGCGCATTCGGCATCTGCCGGCGCGCGTTCAGTTGGCTGCTGTGCTGGTGATGATCGGTGGCTTCGCTATGTTGTTCACACGCCGCCGTGCTGAGGCTGCAAAAGTCGAAAGCGCCACGATCTAAGCCATGAGCCAAGCCCTCTGGAGCGCTCTAGACGACTACTTCGATCAAGCGCTGCTGCAAGCACCGCCTGTGCTGGCAGCAGCGCTGGCAAACTCAGCAGCGGCTGGCCTGCCGACGATCAGCGTCGCCCCCAATCAGGGCAAGCTGCTGGCAACCTTCGTCGCCTTGATGCAAGCCAAGCGCGTGCTGGAGATCGGCACGTTGGGTGGCTACAGCACCCTATGGATGGCGCACGCCCTGCCCGCTGGCGGCCAGATCATCACCCTAGAACTCAACGATCATCACGCCGACGTCGCTCAGCAAAATTTCGCGCTGGCAGGCTTAGCAGAGCGGATCGAGATCCGCCGCGGCCCAGCCCTTGCCACACTGGACAGGATGATCGCTGAAGGGATGCCGCCTTTCGATTTGACCTTCATCGACGCCGACAAGCCCGCTGCCCCCGACTACTTTCAACGGTCGCTGGCGCTCAGCCGCGTTGGCACGCTCATCGTCGTTGATAACGTCGTTCGGCGCGGCGCAGTGCTCGACGCCAACAGCCCCGACCCCGACGCGCAGGGCATCCGCCGCTTGATCGCTGACATGGCGGCTGAGCCGCGCGTGAGCGCCCTCGCGCTGCAAACTGTCGGCAGCAAAGGGCATGACGGCCTCGTGTTGGCAGTCGTAACGGGCTAGACATCCCGCAAAATCGCGTTATAATGCTAAGTATGGCCGCGAGTGCAGCGATACAGGCCCCACGATGTATCGAAAGAGGCTGCGCTCATCTTGACATTCCGCTGAGTGATCCTGTATAATTCAGGTTCGCTCGTGTTGTGTTGTCACACACGATCACAAAATATATGACGTGTTCCGCTACCACCTATTGTTCGTCCGCTGGCTAGCTGGTGTTTGCGCACTAGACGGCCCCGTTGTGTCTACCCACGCAGTTTGAAGGAGCGCACCGTTGAAAAGCTACTATAACGTCAAGAACTACGCTCGTGTGCCCGATGTCGCTGAGCTGCCTTCGCTCATTGAAATTCAGTCTAGCTCATTCGACTGGTTCATGAAAGAAGGCCTGCTGGAGCTTTTCGATGAGGTGAACCCCATCGAAAGCTTCAACGGTGGTGACCTGAAGCTGTATCTGCCCGGCAACAGCCGCAGCGCAGTCGCGTTGAAAGAGCAGATCGACCCCAGCCGCTACGAACGCAAACACAAGTCGGCCATCCTCTACGAGCGTGAAGCCGCTAATGGCCTGCGCTACTGGTTTGAGGAACCCAAGCACAGCACGGAAGTTTGCATCGAGCGTGATATGAACTTCGCGGCCTCGCTCTACGTGCAAGTCGCGCTCCACAACTTGCAGACGGGCGCGGTCATCGTCAACGACATCTTCCTCGGGGACTTCCCGCTCATGACCGACAAGGGCACGTTCATCATCAACGGGACGGAACGCGTCGTCGTCAGCCAGTTGATTCGTTCACCGGGGGTCTACTTCGACGCGGAAGAAGACCGCGCGACAGGCCGCATGATGTCCACCGCCAAGCTCATTCCCGATCGCGGCGCATGGATGGAATTTGAAACCCGCAAGAACGATTACATCACTCTGAAGTTCAACCGCAAGCGCACCCTGCCCATCACCGTTTTCCTGCGCGCGCTGGATGCCGTCGACGATGGCACAGGTGATGTTGCGCCGCGTATGGGGACAAACGAGGAGATCCTCGCGCTCTTCGCTGAGAACGACAACGACCCTGCTCACCAATACATCGCCAACGCGATCAAGAACGAGCAGAGCATCGAGCCGAAGCGCAATCAAAGCCCTGCTGAAGCCGCGCTGATCGAGTTCTACAAGCGGATGCGCCCAGGCGACCCCGCCACCCTCGACAACGCTAAGGAATACCTCGAAAGCCAGTTGTTCGACCAGCGCCGCTACGACCTTGAGCGCGTCGGGCGCTATAAGTTGAACCAACGCCTCGGGTTGGATCGCCGTATTCCGCGCAGCACGCGCACCATCACCAAAGCTGACATCGTTGAAGTCGTGCGCCGCATGATCGAAATCAACAACGGGCGCATCCCAAAGGACGACATCGACCACCTCGGCAACCGCCGCGTGAAAACAGTCGGTGAGTTGATCATGAACAAGCTGCGCATCGGGCTGCGCCGCATGGAGCGCGTCGTCAAGGAGCGCATGTCCACGCGCGAGACCGGCGACCAGCCCACCCCCATCATGCTCATCAACATCCGTCCGATGGTGGCCGCAGTGCGTGAGTTCTTCGGCTCATCGCAGCTTTCGCAGTTCATGGAGCAGACGAATCCCCTCGCTGAGCTGACCCACAAACGCACGCTCTCGGCGCTGGGGCCGGGGGGCTTGCGCCGTGAGCGCGCCGGCTTTGACGTGCGCGACGTGCACCATAGCCACTACGGACGCATATGCCCGATTGAGACGCCAGAAGGCCCCAACATCGGCTTGATTGGCCGCTTGGCCAGCTATGCGCGCGTCAACGAGTACGGCTTCATCGAGACGCCCTACCGCAAGGTGCTGCACAGCCTGCCCATCGACAGCGACAACCTGCTCGGGCGGCGCATCCGTGAGGACATCGATGACGCCAAAGGCAAGACCCTCGTTGAAGAGAACACCATCATCACACGCGAGATCATCGACCGACTGAAGAAGGCGGGCATCGAGGAAGTGCCAGTAGCCCCCTTCGTCAGCGACGAAGTCGAGTATTTCAGCGCCGACGCCGAGGATCAGCTCATCATCGCCCAGGCCAACTCTCGTTTAAACGACTTGAACGAGTTCGTGTCAGATCGTGTGTCGGTACGCCACAAGCAGGCCTTCCGCGTCGAAATGCCCCAAAAAGTCAACTATATCGACATCGCCCCGCGCCAGATCGTGGGCATCAGCGCGGCGCTTATCCCCTTCCTTGAGCACGACGACGCCAGCCGCGCCCTGATGGGATCCAACATGCAGCGGCAGGCCGTGCCGCTGCTGCAGCCGGATGTGCCCGTCGTCAGCACCGGCATGGAAGATCAAGCCGCGTTCGACAGCGGCCAAGTCCTCGTCTCAGATGTAGATGGCGATGTAATCAGCGTCCAGAGCGAGATGATCCGCCTGCGCCTCGACAACGGTGAGGAGCGCACCTACAAGCTGCGCAAGTACGACCGCAGTAACCAATCGACCTGCATTGACCAGCGCCCCACGGTGCGCAAGGGTCAGCGCGTCAAGCGCGGCGATGTGCTGGCAGACAGCAGCAGCACCCAGCGCGGCAACCTCGCGCTCGGCCACGACGTGCTGGCAGCTTTCATCTGCTGGGACGGCGGCAACTATGAGGACGCGCTGCTCGTCAGCGAGGAGATGCTGCGCAACGACAAGTTCACCAGCATCCACATCGAGAAACACGAGATCGAAGCGCGCGATACCAAGTTGGGGCCAGAGGAAATCACTTACGACATTCCCAACGTCGGCGAAGACGCGCTGAAAGACCTCGGCGAAGATGGCATCGTCCGCATCGGCGCAGAGGTCGGCCCCAACGACATCCTCGTTGGCAAGATTACGCCCAAAGGGGAGAAGGAACTCTCACCCGAAGAGAAGCTGCTGCGCGCTATCTTTGGCGAACAAGCGCGCGAAGTCAAAGACAGCTCGCTGCGCCTGCCACACGGTGACCGCGGTAAAGTCGTCGACGTCAAGACGCTGACGCGCGAAGAACACCCCGACTTGCCCGCTGGCGTGGAAAAGATGGTGCGCGTGTCGATTGCGCAGCGCCGCAAGCTCACGGTGGGCGACAAGATGGCCGGCCGCCACGGCAATAAAGGCATCATCAGCCGCATCGTCGCCATTGAAGACATGCCCTACATGCGCGATGGCCGCCCAGTGGAAATCATCCTGAACCCGACCGGCGTGCCGGGCCGTATGAACATCGGCCAAGTGTTGGAACTGCACCTCGGATGGGCTGCCGATCGCCTCGGCTTCCGCGCCATTACGCCGGTGTTCGACGGGGCCGATGAACAGGAGATCCAAGCGGAGTTGGGGCGCGCGTGGATGATCGACTACGCATGGGATGAGATCACCAAGCGCGCGTGGGAGTGGATCGACGGCCACTACAGCAAAGAAGACCTTGAGGATGACGATGAAGTTCGCCGCCTCTACATCAGCAATTGGTTGGCTGATCACGACGAATACGACCCCATCCAACTGAACGAGGAGCCGGTCTACGCGCGACGCGCTGTGCTGCGGGAGTGGCTGCGCGAGAAGGGCTACGACCCTGAACAAATTCTGCTGTTTGACAACAGCCGTGTGCTGCTCTCAGAGCGCGGTGTGATCGACCAAAACGCTATCAACGTGTCGCTTCGCCTGTGGATTGAAGCCACCATGCCCGAGATGCAAGTGCCAGCGCAGGCAACCACCGCCCAATTGTTCGAGCTAGCCAACCGCGCCATGTTTGAAACAGGCGAACCTGTGCCGCACTACGGCAAGCACAAGCTCTATGACGGGCGCACCGGCGAGCCGTTCGACAACCACGTAGCCGTCGGCATCGTGCACATGCTCAAGCTGGCGCACCTTGTTGAGGACAAAGCGCACGCCCGCTCCACTGGCCCGTACAGCCTCGTCACACAGCAGCCGCTCGGCGGCAAGGCGCAATTCGGCGGCCAGCGCTTCGGTGAGATGGAAGTGTGGGCGCTGGAAGCCTACGGCGCAGCCTACACCCTCCAAGAGATGCTCACAGTCAAATCTGACGACGTGAACGGGCGCACCGCTGTCTACGAGAGCATCGTCAAAGGCACTGAGATCGGCGACCCCGGCATCCCGACCAGCTTCCGCGTGCTGGTGAAAGAACTCCAGTCGCTCGGCTTGGCGGTGGAGGCAATCACCGAGTCTGGTGAGGTCATCCGCTTCAGCAAGGACGACGACAAAGATAAGCGCCCCCAGCCTGACAACGCCCTGATGGGCTTCAGCAGCGACCTACGCTAGGCTTTCCGTCCATCAAAACGCCCAATGGCCTGAGACCAGACGTTGGGCGTTTTTTTATTCTGGCAGGATCACGTCGTCAAAGAGCGACGCCTGCTTCTGCCGCTTGGCGCAGGCTGGCGTCTGCGTTGAAGAGCAGGCTCGGCTCGATAACATACAGCGGAAGGACAGGACCATGCCGCGCCGCCAGCGTCAGCGGCCAGTGATCTTATGTGCGCAGATCGCGCTTGAGCCAGACGGCGATCATGCCCAACGCCGCAGCAGATCGGGCAAATCATCTACAATCAGATCCGGCGGGTAGGGCGCGGCAGCCGCGTCCTCGCGCGTGTTCACCCCCGTCAGCGCTAGAACGGCCTTCATCCCTGCCCGCTTCGCCCCCTCAATGTCAGTGTTGAGTCGATCCCCAACCATCATCGCCTCATGCGGCAGCACGTTCATCTGGCGCAGCGCGGTTTCAAACATCGGCGGGTGCGGCTTGCCGAGCACCGTCGGCTCGCAGTCCGTCGCGGCTTGCAGCATCGCAACAATGCTGCCCGCGCCCGGCGCCAGCCCATCCTCCAGCGGAACCGTGCGATCAGGGTTGGAGGCGATAAAGTCCGCGCCGCTGCGAATCAACCGTGTGGCGTGGCGCGCTTTGGCATACGTGAACTCAAGGTCAATCCCCACGACAACCGCGCGCACGTCCTCATCTTTCAAGACAAAGCCTGCCTGCGTCAGTTCCTGTTTCAGCCCGGGGCCGCCGATGACGTACAAACCCGTGCCCGGTGCGTAGCGCGTTTGCAGATAGGCCGCCGTCACGATGCCGCTGGTGAGAATGTTCGACTCGGGCACGTTGGGCACGCCCAACCTGGCCAACTTAGCGGCGTATTCAGCAGGCGTGCGACGGCTGTTGTTTGTCGCCAAGCGATAGGGGATGGCGCGAGCGTGTAAAAACTCGAACAAGTCTGCCAGACCAGGCAGCGCCTCGTTCCCGCGCCACAGCACGCCATCCATGTCAAACACTGCGGCCTTGATCTCTCTCAAGTTCATCGCATATCCCATCTCTAACCCCACATCGTTGGGGGTTTTAACCTATTATCGCGGGTTAAGTTGAGTCAAGCATTAGACTGCTCTTCGCGTCGAAACAATTTTGAATATACTAAACGTAACTGACCAAAACGCGACAGCGCTCAAACGAGATGTGACTGATGAAATGCCCGAACTGTAATGCTACGCTGTTGATGACAACGCGCCAAGACGTTGAGATTGACTACTGCCCAGAGTGCCGCGGCATCTGGCTGGATCGCGGCGAGTTAGACAAGATCATCAGCCGCACCCGCGCCGCTGAGCAGGAGATCGAGCGACACGCTCCGCCGGCCGCTCGCCCACAGCGCTTTAACGACAGCAGCAGCGACATGCACTTCAGCGGTCGCCAAGACCGCAGTGAGGGATATTACGACCCTCACACTGGCAAGCACAAGCGTAAGTCAACGTCCACACGGTTAAGCGACCTATTTGATCTCTTTTAGTGTTCTCCGGCGCACAACCCTCCCCCTGAATTGTGCGCTGTTCCCACCATCCTAGAGCAGTGTGCTGTGTTTGATCCCCTTTTTCAGCACACGCCCTCCTTG
>DAOUBS010000225.1:0-10352 GCA_034432435.1 Anaerolineae bacterium | reverse complement strand
ATTCGAACAGCGCGTAGATGTTCGACTCGTTGACGAGTTCGGTTGAAACTCTCAGGCTACAGGTAGCGGGCTGCGTCTGCAAGCCCAACTGGCGGACGTTCACGCTGGGGGCGGCGGTGGCGCTGGCCGGCGGGGCGCTGGCCGGCGGGGCGCTGACAGGCGCGCCATCGGCGGGCGCAACGCTGAAGCTGGCGCGGTAGCTGCCCCAGCTCGAGGTGGTGATGCCGTTGCGCTCTGTGCTGGCGTAGCTGTCTTGGCCGGGCAGGCTGGTCACCAGCACGCGCCCACCAGTCGCCGCGTTGATCGCCCCGGCGTGGGCCGCCGCGCGGCACACCGAGCTGTCGGCGGTGTAGATGTCTGTGCCCCACACGCTGCCGCTCGTGCAGTTAGCGGGGCAGGCCACGAGCGCGCGCTGTGTGGCCGGGTCGAACGTCAGGTCAAACGCGCTTAACTGACATTCGATCTCCACCAGCGGCAGGTTGATCTCGCTGAACGGCTCCACTAGTTCGACGTCGTTCGGGTCAGCGGGGCCGCCAAGGCCTTCCATCATCGGGCCAGCAGTCGCGCTGCGAGCGATCGCTTCGACCTCGGCGCTGGTGATCGGCTCACGATCTAGGATGGTGACGATCAACGTCATGTAGCTGTTAGCGTCCAGCTCGACGACGTAAAAGTTGCCCAGCGAATTTTCAGCGGCGGTGACATCCAGATAGTTGAAGAAGCGGCCATCGGGCAGCGTCTCTTCGACGACGTCGCGCGCGGCGTCGAAATCTTCGCGCCCCGTGTAGATTGGCGCGAGCATCGGCAGCATGAACGACCCGATGAACTCAATCGGCAACTCGTTCTTGTCGTACACGTTGATGACGATGATCGCGGGCGCGCCGGTGAACTGATCGCCTTTGTAGAGGGTTGCTAAGTCGTTGATGAACGGCTCCTCGCTGTAGATCGCCCAGCCGTCGGGGAAGGTGACGGTTGCGCCCGTTTGGAACACCAGCGTGTTGGGCGGCATATCCGCAATGGCGACCCCCGTGCTTGACGCGGAACCGCCGCCGTTCATCGCCTCAACTGTGCCGACGATGGCCTCATAGTCGGCATAGACGCTGGGGGTGACGGTGTCGAGCGTCTGCTCGTTGAACAGCGTGGCGACGACGAGGCGGCCATCCGGTGGCAGGTTAAACGTGAGCAGCACGACCGGCACGGTGCGGCCTTCCTCGGTCACGGTTCCGCTCAGCCGCAGGGCTTCGCCTTGGGGCAGCGTGATGAGGTTGACCTCATCTAGGTTGTACGAACCGGGGTCGAGCAGCTTGGCGATCTCGAGAATGGCTGCGGTGGCCGGCATCGTCGGCGTGGCGTTGGGCGCGTCGGTGAAGCTGCTGGTGATGACCTCACCGACGCCGATCGAGAGCGTCCAGTCTTCAAAGTCTTTCAGGATGATCCCGAACTCTGGGATGAACTCCGCTGACCAGTCGTCCGGGTAGCGCACGCGCAGGTTGACGCCGCTGTTTTCGGCTGTGTTGTTGAGTTCTTGAGCGCTCACGCCGAACACCAGCGCCCCGATGCATCCTGCCACTGCTAGCCACTTCTTCACTTTGGGTTCTCCTAGATTGAACGGGTTGAGGCACTTTACCCCAAACCAATGTTAGCGCGAAATAAAATCACTGCTGCTGCATCAGCTTTTCGACTTCTGCTACAATACACTCAAAGCGTTTACCCATCGTTTATTCCTCATGCTGACTTTGACCCTCCTTGGCTATCCATCGGCGGAACTCGATAACACCCCCATCGTTGACTTCATCTCTCAGAAAGCGTTGGCGCTGGTAGCTTATCTGGCGATGGAGCAGCGGCCTCACTCGCGCGAGGCGCTGGCGGCGCTGCTGTGGGGTGAGCTGCCGCCAGAGCGGGCGTCTGGCAACTTGCGGCAGGCGCTGCACAACGTGCAGAAGCTGCTGCCAGAGGCGTTAATCGTCAACCGCCTGAGCGTGCAGTGGAACCCGGACTACCCGCTGCGGCTGGACGTGGCCTTGTTGAACGCACCCACGCTGAGCGACGTTGAGGCGCTCGCGCTGCATCAAGGCGATTTTTTTGAAGGCTTGTCGTTCGACGACACAGACACACTAGAACAGTGGATCCTCACCCGGCGCGAGCAGTACCGCGTAGCCTACACCCACCTGCTCGAGCAGCGCATCCAGTCCGCTTACAGCCGCCGCGATTGGCCGACGCTGGAGCAGCTCGTGGCGCGCGCCATCGCCCATGACCCGCTCGATGAGCGACCGTATCGCATGTTGTGGCGCACACTGGCGCGGCGCGGCGACATCAGCAACGCCCTCAGCAGCGCGCAGGCTCTGCGCCAGACGCTGGCGCGTGAATTGGGCGTGCCCCCCAGCGCCGAGACCGACACGCTGGAGCGCCGCCTGCGCATCGCCCAAGCGGACGCGCCCCACCCCCTGCCAACCGCCTCCACGGTGTTGGTGGGGCGTCAGGCAGAACTGCGCCAGATCAGCGCGTGGCTGCACCAGCCAGAGCCGCGCCTCATCACGCTCACGGGCGTTGGGGGCTGCGGCAAGTCACGGCTGGCGCGCGAGGCCGCCGCGCAGAACGCTCGCAGCTTCATCAACGGCGTGCGCTATGTGCCGCTCGCCCCGCTCGCCTCGGACGCTTACCTCGTGTCGGCACTGGCAGAGGCGCTCGGTCTGCCGCTGCAAGCGCAGTCCGAGCCGCTGCAAACAGTTCTCGACCACCTCGCGCAGCGTGAGCTGCTGCTGCTGCTGGACAACGCCGAGCACCTGCCGCGCCTGGCCGATCTCGCTGCGCAGATCCTCACCGCTGCGCCGAACTGCCGCGTGTTGGTCACATCGCGGCAGGCGTTGGGGCTGCGCGAGGAGTGGGTGCTGCCGCTGGATGGCCTGCCAGTGGACGCGCCGGATGCGCCCGCGCTCCAACTCTTAACGCAGATCGCCGCGCAGCAGGGCTACAGCCTGCCAACGGCTGACCCGGCCGTGCGCCGCATCAGCGTGCTACTGGAGGGGCTGCCGCTCGGTTTGGAGCTGGCCGCCTCGCTGTTCAGCCAAGTGCCCGCGGCGCAATTGGCCGAGCAGATCGCCGAGACCCTCGACGCGCTGCGCAGCGGCTGGCGCAACCCTGAGCCGCGCCATGCCAGCCTGCGCGCCGTGTTCAACACCTCGTGGGCGGCCTTGAGCGCCCCGCGGCAGCAGGCCTTAGCGCGCCTGTCGATCTTTGCCGCGCCCTTCACCGCCGACGCAGCGGCGGCTATCTGTGAGGTGGACGTGCGCATGCTGCGCAGTTTGACGGCGCGCTCGCTCGTGCGCGACCACGGCGAACGCTTCAGTCTGCACGCGGTCGTTCAGCATTACGCTCAGCAGCAGCTAGACGATCCCGCCGCCCTGATGGAACAGTACAGCGCGTTCTACTTGCAGCGGCTGGCCGAGGCGGAGCGGGCGTTCACCGCGCGCGATATTCCGCTGGCGCTGAAGCGGATGACCGCCGAGATCAACCATCTGCGCTATTTATGGGAGCGCGCCCTGACAGACCGCGACCTGACGCTGATCGAGCGCATGACCCACACGATGCACCGCTACTACGAGGCCAGCGCCCTCTACGCAGAAGGCCAGGTCTTCTTCCAGATGGCCGCGGACAAGTTGAACCTGTCGTGGGAGGTGCCCCACGAGCGCGCGCTGCACGGGCGGCTGCGGGCGCACGAGGCCGGCGTGCTGCTGCGGTTGGGGCGTGTGCCGGATGCGCTAGCCCACGCCGAGGAGGCGGTGCAGGCGCTGGACGCCGGCGCCGCGCCCGCTGAGCATCTGGCGTTTGCCCTCAATGTGCTGGGCATCGCGCAGCTCTACGCCGGACAGATCAATGCTGCGACTGCCACGCTGGAACGCTGCGCGGCGCTCTATCACCGGCTGGGGCGCACCGAGCGGATCAAGCCGCTGGTCAACCTCGGCTCGGTCTACACCCGCATCGGCGACCTCGACCGCGCGCAGCAAGTCTTACAAGAGGCCGACGCGCTCGCCCACCAGATGAACGACCACATGGCGCACTACCACATCAAGAACAGCTTAGGGACGATCTGCGCCCTGCGCGGCGAGTTGGAGGCGTCGCTGCCGCACCTGCTGGAGGCGCAGCAGCTCGCTGAGCAAGCCGGCTTTGTCTTGGGGCAGGCGATGACCCTCTACAACCGCGCGGATGTGCACTTGCAGCTCGGCAGCCCGCAGCTCGCGGCAGATCTCGCCCGTCAGTCGCTGGCGTTCGGGCAGCAAATCGGCGACCGTCGCGTCCTCACCTATGCGCTGGCAACGCTGACGATGGCTCAGACGGCGCTCAACGACCCAACCACACGTGCCACGCTGGCGCAAACGCTGGCCGAGGCCCAAGCCACCCAATCCGAGCCGCTGCTGCTGCTGGCGCTGTTCGCGGGGGCGGTGTGGTGCGCTGCGCAGGGGCAGGCCGCCCTCGCGGAACGGCTGCGCGCGCTGGTGGCCACTCACCCCGCCACCGAGGCCGACTATCGACGCCGCGTCGCCCCTGTCCACGCGCAGGGGGGTGGGGATAGCCTGCAAGCAATGATAGCGATGCTCAGCCAGAGTATGCAGAATCCATCATGAGGCGCTGATACAGCGTTATCAAGCGCATAGCTACTGCTGTGCCGTTGTGCCGCTGTTCGACGATCTCACGTGAGCGAGCGCCCATCCGCTCTAATGTAACGCGATCTGCCAATGCTGTGATGAGCGCCTGAGCGAGCGCGTTTGCATCACCGGATGGAATGATCCAGCCGTTGCCGTCGATCAACTCTGGCAGACCCCCGACGTCTGTCACGATTATTGGCAGACTGTACTGCATCGCGCTGAGTAAGGCCGCGCTTTGTGTGATGCGATGATACGGGAAAACCATCATGTCGCACGCCATATGATATGCCCACACCTCATGCTGTGGGATGAAGAAGTCTGCGATATGTGTCTGTGGCATCTGTTTTAGTTCAGCCAGCAGGGCAGCATCGGTTGTGCTGGCTGGCTTGCCAGCGATGAGCAGATGGACATCTGGCAGCGCAGCTTGCACCTGTGGCCACGCCGCAGAGAGCACGTCTAAGCCTTTATATGCTTTGATCACGCCGAAGAAGCCGACGACCTGTGCTTGTTCTGGCAGGTGAAGCCTCTGTCGTGCGAGTTGGGGCGCGGCTTCTGCCGGCCGTGCAGGATCGTTGAAAGCGATCATCGGCAGTAGCGTCACGTAGGGGTGGTCTTGCAAAGTCGGGTAGGTTGCTAGCAGGTCCCGCCGGTTGGCTTCTGCGTGGACGATCAACGCATCGGCTGTCTCATAAACACGCTTCAACCTATGCCGCAGCGAGGCGTCGAACAGGGGTACAACATCGTGCACTGTGTGGACGACGGGAATGCCCATTCGCTGCATGGCCCGAATTAACCAGACGTCAAGGCGAGGCAGGCGGCTCCATTGGATGTGTACAACGTCCGGCGGGTGCTGCCGTGCGCGACGGATAAGTTCCCAATGCCCTAGCGGATAGGTTAGGCCACGCAGCGTCTGTCGCAACCGTGGAGCTTGTTTCAAATATGGCTGCGACACGCCCCGAAAGTAAAGCGTTTCCGTCTTAAAAGATGATGAAGTAGGTAGGTCATCGTAGAGAAACGGCGACGTGAAGTAGGTAACATCTGCACCGCTCTGTGCCAGCGCTTCACACACAGCGAGGTTGTAGTAGGGCGTGAGGTTGGCGGGATCAATCTGCCAAATGCGCATAAGTCAGCCTACAACCGCACCAGGCGCTGGCGAATCCGCGTCTCAAGCGTTGGAGGGATGAGCACTTCGAACAGCCACTTGGCCAGCCCGCGCGGCAGCGCCGCCGGGTAGCGCAGCAGCGCGCGCATCGCGTCAAGCACAGCGTTCCAGCGGCCTTGACGCACTTCCTGCATGAGCCGACTGGCGTTGGCCATAATCCACTCGTGACGCATCCCGCGCGGCAGATCAGTCGCCCCGTACTGGCGCAGCATCGCCTCAATTTCGACCACACGCGGGTAACCACCGCTGCGCGTCTTGGTCTGGCGGAAGATCTTCACTGCCGCGCGCACATGTGGATCGTACACCGCAGGATAGGTGCGCCCAATCCGCAGCCAGTACTCGTAATCCATGGAATAGTGCAGCGTCTCGTCAAGGTTGCCAACGGTTTCATAAACTGAGCGGCGCAGGAACACAGTGGGCTGGACGATGTAGCAGCTATCTTGCAGCAGCCCCTCATAGTTCCACGGCTGCACTGGATGACGGAATGGCATGGGCTGCCCATTCGCATCCAGCATGACCCCGCTGCCATACACCCAACCGGCCTCAGGATGAGCCTCTAAGGCAGCAACAGCGGTCGCTACCGTGTCGGGGTAGTAGAGGTCGTCGGCGTTGAGCCACGCGAGGATCTGCCCCTGCGCGCGCGCCCACCCCTTATTGATGGCGTGGGTCTGGCCGCGGTCTGGTTCGCTGATGAGCGTCAGCCGGTCGGCGTAGCGTTGGGCGATCTCGACTGTGCCATCTGTAGAGCCGCCGTCCATGATGATATACTCAACCTGTGGGTAGGTCTGCGCGAGGACGGATTGGATCGTCTCCTCGATGAAGCGAGCGCTGTTGTAGCACGGCGTAACGACGGTGACGAGAGGGGGCACGGTTGATCTTCCTGTGGATTTCCATTGAAGCAAAGTATACCACGATAGGACAACAGCGATGAAAAATGAGATCCATCAGCCGCTGCGGGTGTTGTTCGTCTCGCCCTTCTCCGATGATCGGGGTGGCTCGGAACGGTCCCTCTACTCGCTGATTGAACATCTGCCCCGTGAACGCATCGCGCCGGAGGTGCTGGTGCAAGCGCCAGCCGAGGCCAGCGTGCGTGAGCGCCTGCAAGCGCACGGCGTCCCGTGGCACGAGGCGCGGTTCCGAACGTGGTACAACATCCGCACCAAACGCAAAGGCCATCTGCGCCTGCTGCGCCTAGTGGACAACCTGCGTGTCGCCCGCGCGCTGGCCAAGACCTTGCCGCAGTACGACCTCATCTACAGCAACAACACCTATTCCCCGTTGGGCGCGTTGATTGCCGCGCTGCGCAAACTGCCGCACATCTGGGACATTCGCGACCATGTGGCGCTGGAAGGGGGAAATTGGCAGTTCGATTGGCCAGTTAGTCTCTCTCTGTCTTGGGCGGATCACAACACGTCGCTATTTCTCTGCCACTCCAAAGCGACGTTTGAGAAGTGGGCGCAGTACCTCTCTCGATCTAAGATGGTGTTGATCGATCCGGGCTTGGTGGATGAGTCTGGCTTGGGCAAGCCGCGTGACGCAGCGCGGTGCGGCTCTTCAGACATTCGCCTGTGTATTGTGGGCGGCATTAGCGAGATGAAGGGGCAGCACGAGATCATCCAAGCGCTGCCGTCGATCGTCCAAGCGGGCTTGACCCCCAAGCTGTCCATTGCAGGCGCGGCAGACGAGCAGTACAAGAAATCCCTAGATGCTTTGATCAGCACTCTCAATCTGAGCGAGTTTGTCGCCTTTTTAGGGTACGTGGACGCACGTCAGGTGTTCGACAGCAGCGACGTTCACGTGATGTGCACGCGGTCCGAGTCCGCGCCGCGGGTGGCCATTGAAAGCATGGCGCGCGGCTGCCCAACAGTGGCCACCAACATCGACGGCGTGAGAGAGTTCATCATCGACGGTGTGACGGGGCTGCTCTACCCGGTGGGCGACCCACAAGCGCTAGCCAAGCGGATTGTCGAACTGTGGAATGATCCGCGGCGCTATGAGCAATTTTCTCGAAATGGGGTCGAGTTGGTGCGTGAACGCTTCCTCATCAGCCGCTACGTTGAGCGCAATGTTCAAATCATTGAGGAAGTGGCCCACGACACACGGCGACGCTCTCCGTCGCCTCAGGATGAACCCCTGGCGTGATGGCCATGTGTTCCAATCGGACATCGTACACGGTGCGCAGCCCCAGCGCCCGCGCAATCATGAGCCGAATCGGCTTGGGGATGAGCAACCGCAAGTTCAAGCGGTCGGCGTTTTTGATCGCCACCGCGGCAGCCTGCTTCAGCTCATACTGGCTGTAAAGCTCAACCGCGCGAAAGTGTGCGCTCAGCAACGCCTCAAAATCGGTCGGCGACCATTCCTGCACGTGGTGCGGGTTGGGCGGTGTGCGCGTAGAAACTTTGGCCGCAGGGGTTGAGACAAGATAGACGCCCTCTGGATGCAGCACGCGCTTGACTTCTGTTAGGTACTGCTGCACATTCGGGACGTGCTCGATCGTCTCAAACGAGACGACGACCCCGAAGCAGTGATCGGCAAAAGGCAGCGCGTGCGCGTCTGCTTGTGAGAAAGCGGCGTTAGGGCGCATATAGTGCGCCTGAGCATAGCGCACAGCCCCCTCGTCGATGTCAACGCCGACGACCTGCGCGGCTCCATCTGCTAGATGCGCTGTGCCGTAGCCCACGCCGCAGGCGACGTCGAGCACGCGTTTAGCGGCGATGAAGTCCTGTGCAAAGTCGTAGCGTTTGATGTGGTTGGCATAGGCAGCTTCGAAGACTTGGCCGGGGATAATTCGCTCTGTAAAGTTGTTTTGTACGTTCACTGTTTGTTGAATCCTCTAATGACGTTACGCGCTTTCCGATACACTCTTAACGGGAAGAACTGGCCGGAGTTCACCCACGTGAAGCGGTTGATGTAGGCTTCAGCCGCGCGGTTGAGCTTCACCTCTGGATGATGCAGCGGAAAGGTCATCGGCTCTAAAGGCCGAAACGACACACCGTCATTGGTGCTGGCTTTCTCAAAGTGAGCAGCCCCCTCCCCCACGCCGAGGTGCGACACGAGATTTTTGAAGGGCGTGGCGGTGAGGCCGTCGTAAAACACACACGTCAGCAGCCACTGATAAGCCCAACTGTTGATCGTGTTGTTAGCCACCGCCTCGTAGATGTGCGTCCAGTACGGGCGCATCCACCACGGAACTCGCGAAAGAACCGTTTGACGCTTGGTAGGGTTGTGCCATGCCTCCATGGTTTGATCGTAGCGTGCCCATGCGCGCTTCCATGTCGCCCAGCCCCACACATGGGGGTAGTGTGTGAAGAAGTAGCTGTCGTGCGCTTCTGTTGGGCGGCGTGGATATCCAAAGTAATCGCCCGTGATGGTCATCACACGTTCATCGTGGGCATAATGCTCTAGCAGCTCCGCACAAAAGCGGAAAAACGTCGGATGCGGCAGGCAGTCATCTTCGAGGATGATCGCGCGCTCGACGTGCTCAAACACCCAAGTGATCCCGCTAACGATGCGCTGCCGCAGCCCCATATTTTCATCGGCGTAATTACGATACACCTCACACGGCCAGTCGATGTGCTCCACGATGGCGCGCGTCTGTTCGCAGAGGTGCGCTTCTGCGGGGCTGCGTGGCCCATCCGCGATGAGGAACAACTGGCGTGGCTGGGCTGCCTTGATTTGGTTAAAGACCTGCTGCGCCAGCTGAGGCCGCCGAAAGATGATGAACGCAACGGGCGTGTTGAGGCTCATGAGCTGCCCCTAAGCGCGGCGAACAAAAAATAGATCATGGTTTGTCATCTGTTCAGCAAGCTCATAATACGGAGAAACAATCGACTCCACTTCATCCCGATAGCGTGCTTCAACTAACATATATCGCGGCGCGAAGCGCTCAAAATCCAACCCACGCAGCACTTGAGCTTCGTAGCCTTCCACGTCCAGCGACAGAAAATCAATGCTGGTTACGGCGGCTTGCTCTAAAATTTGTGTGAGTGTCGCGGTAGGCACTTGGACGGTTTTGGCTGCTGCTTGTGCATGATACTCACCGGATTCAATGTGGCGTTTTACCTCTTCATCCGTCTTCAACGCACCGGCAACGAATGACATCAGGTTTAGATCAACCAGTTCAATATATAGCGTTGACTGCGAATCTGCTACGCACGCTAAGTTGTACACCTTTGATTTTGGTCGACGTTTACGCGCCTTCTCAAACAAGCTTGGAATAGGCTCTACAAGTACCCCCGTCCAACCCATAAACTTTTCGAGATAGTACGTGTTACTCTGTTGAAAGCCATCGTTAGCGCCGAGTTCGACAAACACGCCATTTTTAAAGTGAAGATACTGGGACAGTTTCGCGTCGAGGTTGTTGAGCGCCGGGCGCGAAAACCGTGGGTTGCCGGCTGCTTCATAAAGTGGGCGTAGAATGAAATCAACCAGTGTCTTTTTAAGTTTCATCTATTGACTCGCACCATGGGATTGGGGATGACAAGCGCTTTGAGCTGCATCCATCCGAACAAGGCGGTTTTAGACGAGAAAAAAGAAGACAAACACGCTGA
>DAOUBS010000224.1:0-15483 GCA_034432435.1 Anaerolineae bacterium | reverse complement strand
TGACGGATCAACTGCGCCCGCTGGCCGGGGACTACTTCCGCACAGCGGTGAACACAGGCATCCTGTCCTTCCCGCGCTTGGCCGAAGTGGAGCAAATCGTCTACGGCGAGTTCCAAGCAGCGCTGCTGGGCGTCAAGACGTCTCAAGAAGCGCTGGACGACATGGCCGCGCGCATCAACGCCATCCTGAGCGCGCAGTAACGCGCCTGTGCGGGGCATCGGGTCAGATGCCCCGCTTTTCGTGCCACCTTCAACTTGTCCCTAAAAGCTTGCCTCGGAGCGACTTGTGAGCGCTGCCCCTGCTAAAGCAAAACTTGATGACCTTGCCCTTGAACTTCAACGGGGCCGGCGTCGGCGGTCAATTCGCAAATATTTGACGGCCTACAGCTTTTTAGCCCCCGCGTTTGTGTTCTTGATTGTGTTTCTGTTCATCCCGTTGGTGATTTCAATCTACCTGAGCTTCACCGATTACAAGCTGCTCACCGCGCCGAACTGGGTAGGGCTGGGCAACTATGAAAAGCTGTTCCAGGACCCGCTCTTCTGGCGCGGGCTGCGCAACTCGTTCATCTACCTGATCGCCACCCCCATCTTGATCGCCCTGTCGATCTCGCTGGCGATTGTCGTCAATCGCGCGCTCAAGGGCGTCTACATCTTCCGCACACTGTACTACATCCCGGCGGTGACGTCGGTTGTCGCGGTAGGGATGATCTTTGAATTCGTGTTCGCTGAGCCGAGCGGCCTCATCAACGGCCTGCTGCTCTCGCTGGGGGTCATTCAGCGCCCTATCAACTTCTTGACTCATCCCGATTCAACGCTGATCTCGATCATGATCGTGACGATCTGGCGTGGGATCGGCTTCTACATGATCATCGTCCTCTCGGCGCTGCAAGCTGTGCCGGAGGAACTCTATGAGGCCGCTGCCATCGACGGCGCGAACAAACTTCAGCAGCATTGGCACATCACTGTGCCCGGCATTCGCCCGAGCATCGTCTTCGTGGCCATCATCTCGTCGATCTCAGCGTTGAAGGTGTTCGAGGAAATTTGGGTGATGACCAACGGCACAGGTGGCATTTTAGACAGCGCGCTTACCCTCATGTTCTACCTGTATCGGCAGGGATTCATCTTCCTTGAAATGGGCTACGCCGCGGCGATTGCTGTCGTGTTCGCGGTCATCACGCTAGTTTTTTCGATCATGAACTTCCGCTATTTGGAGCGCAACACCCATGACGGCCCACAGCAGATCTGACAGCCGGTGGCTGCGGCGGCTGCGCCGCTGGACGGAAAACTCGTTCTGGTACACGATCATGACCGCCTTTGCGCTGGTGACGGCGCTGCCGTTCTTGTGGACGGCCCTCATGAGCGTGCGCCCTAACTCGGCCAACGTCTTCCGCGTGAACCAAGCGCCGCAAATCCTGCCCATCCCCGGCATGATCGGCTGGGGGGAAGGGCTGCGCATCGCCCAAGCCGAGGGCAGCTACAGCGGCCCCAACGGCTTCTGGCGCAACTTCGAGCCGGAGATTGCCCCGCTGATAAGCGAGGAACTGCGCCCCTTCACCTTTCCGGCGACAACAGCCAACTACTACCGCGTGTGGACGGACGTCAACCTGCCGCGTTACTTCGTCAACAGCTTTATCGTGGCGTTTTGGGTGGTCGTCTTGCAGTTGATCACGTCGTCGCTGGCGGCCTATCCGCTCTCCAAGATGCAGTTTCGCGGGCGAGACGCCATCTTCTACCTGATCTTGGCGACGATCATCTTTCCCGACCAGCTCACGCTCATCCCGACGTTCATCATCTCAGTGCAGGTGTTAGGGCTGGCGGACACCTTGCATGGCTTGGTGATCCCGTTCGGGGCGAACGCCTTCGGCATCTTCTTGCTGCGGCAGACGTACCAATCGATCCCGAATGAGCTGATCGAATCGGCGCGGATCGACGGGGCGAGCGAGCTGCTCATCTGGTGGCGGATTTTGCTGCCGCTGATCCGCCCCGGCTTGGCAACGCTGGCGATTTTCAGCTTTGTCGGCTCGTGGAACAGTTTCTTGTGGCCGCTGCTGATGCTGCGCGATCAGAGCATGTACACCCTGCCGATTGGGCTGGCGTTCCTTGAAGGGGCGTTCACCGGCAACCTGCGCACGGTGGCGGCGGGCGTGATGGTGGCAACTGTGCCGATCATCATCGTGTTCTTGATCTTCCAGCGCCAGTTCATCCGCGGGCTATCGGGGGCTGTGAAAGGCTAAGTCGTGTCGACGCAGAAGCTGTCCGAGGCGGTGGTGCTCGGGGTGGATGTGGGCGGCACGAAGATCGCCGCCAGCGTCTTTGACGCGAGCTTCAACCCGCTGCACACGCGCGTCCAACCGACGCCAAGCGCTTGCCAGCCGAGCGCGCTCGCCGGGGTCGAACGCGGCACAGCCGCCGAGGCTGAGGCGCGGGCGCTCGGGCAGAGCGCGCTGCTGGCCGCGGTCGTCGGTTTGTGTCATGATCTGCTGTGGCGCGCGCCGCACGTGCAGGCGATTGGCATCGGCATGGCGGGGCAAGTCGACCCTGTGCGCGGGGTAGTGACAGACGCCAACGACAACCTCATTGGCGCGCGCGGAACGCCGCTGGCGGACGTGGTGCGCTTTGCGTGTGACCGCCCTGTGTTCGTGGCCAACGATGCGCGCGCGATGGCGCTGGCGGAACTCATGCGCGGCGCGGCGCACGGCTGTCGAGCGGCCTTATGCGTCACCGTTGGCACAGGGATTGGCGGCGCGCTGATCCAACAAGGGGCAGTGTGGCACGGGGCGCACTTCTGCGCTGGCGAGATCGGCTACTTGTACGCTGGCGACGGCCACACCATCGAAGCGCGTTACAGCGGCCCGGCGATCGCGCAGCGGTTCAACGCGCAGCACGGCACGAGCTACACGCTGGCGCAGATGGCCGAGCGCGCCGCTGCGGGCGACGCCTCCTGCGCCGAAGCGATCCGCGCGGCGGCTGACGGCCTCGGGCGCGTTCTAGCCCCTGTGATCGGCCTGCTCGACCCAGAGGCGGTGATCGTCGGCGGGGGCGTGCCGGAGATCGGCGCGCTGTGGTGGGATGCGTTCGTGGCAGCGGTGCGCGCGGCGGCCATCCCGGCGGTGCGCGAGGTTCCCATTCGGCGGGCGGCGTTCGGCGCGCAGTCGGGCGTGTTAGGCGCCGCCATTTTAGCGGCACATCATCAAGGACTGCTGTCATGAGCGTTGCACTTATTCCACTGGATGAACGACCGGTCAACACGCGCTACCCGCGCATGATCGCCGACATTGCGGGCGCGGCGCTGTGGCTGCCCCCGCCCGAGCTGATGCCTGATCTGCGCCGGCCCGGCGACCCAGACGGCTTGTTCGCGTGGCTGGCAGACGTGTCGGCGCAGGTTGATCAGCGCATCATCAGCGCCGAGACGCTGCTCTACGGTGGCTTGATCGCGTCGCGCATCACCGATGAAGGGGCGATGAACGTGATCCAGCGTGCATCGCGCCTGCTCACGCTGCCCCCCCTGCCGACGATGGTCTTTAACCTCATCATGCGCATCCCTGACGCGGACGACGCCATCGAGGAACCCGTCTACTGGGCGCAGTATGGGCGGCGACTGCATCGCCTGTCGCAGTTGATTCACCGTCAAGACGCGGGTGAGCCGGTCGATGACGCGCTGCAAGCGCTGGCGGCCACCATCCCGCGTGACATCATCGACGACTTCGTGCGGCGCAGGTTGCGCAACCACAGCGTCAACCTCACGCTGCTGCACCTGCTGGCCGACAACAAGCTTGACCTGCTGGTGATCAGCTCGGACGACACGAGCGTTTACGGCATGGGGACGCAGGAAAAGGGGTGGCTGACGACGTGGGCGCGGCGTTTGAACCTCAGCAAGGATCGTCTGCTCATGTACCCGGGCGCCGACGAGGTGGGCTGTGTGCTGCTAATGCGCGCGGTGCTCGCTGGGCGTCTCCCAACCTTCTACGTGCACTACGCCATCCCTGAAGACTTCGAGCGCGTCGCCCCGTATGAGGACAGCCCGATCCACGTGACAATTGAACGGCAGATCCACGCGCTGGGGGGGCAGGTGACCCTTGACCGCGAGATGGCCGATTTCGTTGTAGCGGTCAACACGCCGTCGCGCATCGGCCAAGAGTATGACGCCGAGCTAGAGCATTTCGCTTCTGAACATGCCCGCCGCGCCCCGTTTCTGGAGGTGTTCGTGCAGCGCGTGCGCAGCTGGGTGGAGGCGGGGCGGCGCGTGATCGTGTGCGACGTGGCTTACCCCAACGGCAGCGACCCTGACTTGATCGCAGGGCTGCTGTCTGAAGTAAACCTGACGCGCTTAGCGGCCTATGGCGCGTGGAACACCGCGGGCAACACCATCGGCGTGGCGCTGGCGCAGGGGGTGGCGGCGTCGCTGGCGGCCACGCCTGCCGCGCACGAGGCACAGCAGCGTTTCTTGCTGCATCGCTTCGTGGAGGATTGGGGCTATCAGCACGTCGTGCGCCAGCAGATTCGAGATGCGCTGGAGCGTGAGACAGGCTGCCGCGACACTACACCAGAGAACGAGGCCGCCACCGTGGCACGCATCCACGCGGCGTTGAACGACCTGCTGCCGCGTTTGGGGCCGCTGGCCACGGGCTGGCGCATCGCGCGGGTGCGCCTGCCGTGGCATCGCACCTTTGAGGTCGATTTTGACTTGGAGCGTGTCCCATGACGGCACACCACGTAGACATCGCCATCGTCGGCGGCAGCTTGGGCGGGGTGGCTGCCGCTGAGCCGGCCAGCGCGCGCCCCAGCCTGCTGATCGCGGAAGCGGGCTGGCTGGGCGGGCAGCTCACTGCGCAGGGGGTCAGCGCCCCCGACGAGCACGCCTTCATCGAGTCGTTCGGCGCGCCAGCCAGCTACCTACGCTTGCGCGCGGCAGTTCGCCAGTCCTACGTAGACCGCGACGGCGCGCCCGCCGTCATGGCTGAGAGCGTGTTAGGGCCGCAGATGCCGCTCAACCCTGGCAACGGCTGGGTGAGCCGCTTGTGCTTCCTGCCGCAGCGCGCGGCAGACCAGTTCGAACGGCTGCCGGTCGCGCGCTGTCGGGGGCATTTAACGGCGGTGGAGGCTGAAGGCGGCCATCTCCGCAGCGTGACGGTGGAGGACGCCAACGGCAGCACGCAGCGCGTTCACGCGCGCCTATTCCTCGACGCGACCGACACGGGCGAGCTGCTGCCGCTGGCGGGCGTGCCGTTCGTCACTGGCGCAGAAGCGTACGCCGACACGGGCGAACCCCACGCCCCCCAAGACGCTCGCCCGCGCGAGGTGCAGGGCTTCACCTTCTGCTTGGCAGTCGAGTTCTGCCCCGGCGAGGATCACACCATCCCAAAGCCAGCGGGCTATGAGGCTTTCCGCGCGGGGCAGCCCTACACGCTGGCCCCGTTAGGGCGTGACGGCCAACCGGTGGTGTATCGCATGTTTGCCGTCAGCGAGCAGGGCAATCTGCCGTTTTGGTCGTATCGGCGGCTGCACGATGGGGCGCTGCTGGGCGGGAATGACATCGCGCTCATCAACTGGATCAGCAACGACTATCACGGCGGCGACATCCTCACCGCCGAGCCTGACGCGCGCGTCCGCTATCTGGAAGAGGCCAAGCGGCTCTCGCTGGGGTTTCTCTACTGGCTGCAAACGGAGTGCCCGCGCGACGACGGTGGGCGCGGCTACCCGGAGTTGAAGCTGCGCCCGGACGTGATGGGCACGACGGACGGCCTCAGCCAGCAGCCCTACATCCGCGAGTCGCGGCGGATCATCGCACGCACGCGCATCGTGGAACAAGACATCGCGGCAGCGTTCCATGAGGGGGCGCGCGCGCGTCACTTTGAGGACAGCGTCGGCGTTGGCTGGTACGCGATGGATTTGCACCCGTGTGTGGGCAACCCAACGGTGAGCCGATACGCCCCAACGCGCCCGTTTCAAATTCCGCTGGGGGCGCTCATCCCGTCGGCTGGTGGTAACTTGATTGCCGCGTGCAAGAACATCGGCACGACCCACCTCACCAACGGCGCATATCGCCTGCACCCGATTGAGTGGGCGATTGGTGAGGCGGCGGGGGCGCTGGCAGCCTTCTGCGCAGAGCATGATCTGACGCCGGCCCAGGTGGCGGCGGATGGGTGGCTGACGTGGCGCTTGCAGGCGCGGCTGGCACGGCGCGGCTGCCCGATCTTCTGGGCGGTTGATGTGCCCCACATGCACCCGCTGTTCGTCCCGACGCAGCTTCTGCTGGTGCGCGGCCTGATTCGCCCCGGCAGCGCTCGCTGGCATACCCTGCACATCCTACCAGATGCGCCGCTGGGCGACGACATCGACTTGACGCGCCTCCAGCAGATCATCGATGAGTGCCGTCAGCATGGCGTCCTCGCGTCACTTCTACGGCCTGACCCTGCGATGACGTGGGCGACGCTGTGCCGCTTGTTTGAGCCGACTCTTGCCAACCTACGCTGACACCGACGCACAGAAAGGCTATTACGATGCAGCTCCACACCTTTTTAGACCGAGTGCGCGGGCAGTTGATCGTCTCATGTCAAGCGCTGCCGGATGAGCCGCTGCACGGGCCGGAGATTATGGCGCGGATGGCGCTGGCGGCACAGATGGGCGGCGCAGCGGCGATCCGCGCCAACGGGCCAGACGACGTGCGCGCCATTTGCCAGCGCGTCGCTCTGCCCGTGATCGGCCTCTATAAGGACGGCAGCGAGGGCGTCTACATCACGCCGACGGTGGGGCACGCGCTAGCTATCGTGGAGGCCGGGGCAGACGTCGTCGCGCTGGATGCGACGCTGCGCCAGCGCCCCAACGGCGACACGCTCGCCCAACAGATCGCCGCGGTGCACGCTCAGGGGCGCTTGGTGCTGGCCGATGTCTCTACGCTGGAGGAAGCGCTGCACGCGCAGCAGCAGGGCGCAGACCTCGCCGCGCCCACGCTGTCGGGCTACACCGACTACAGCCCCAAGCTCGAAGGACCAGACTACGCGCTGCTGCAAGCGATGGTGCAGACGCTGCAAATTCCCATCATCGCCGAGGGGCGCATCCGCACGCCGCAAGAGGCACAGCTAGCGTTGGAGTACGGCGCGGTGGCAGTGGTAGTGGGGTCGGCCATCACGCGCCCACAGCTCATCACGCAAGGGTTTGTGCAGGCGCTGCGCCAAGTGAGCAAATCATAAATGGGCTGTCAAAATTTTTATATAAGTAATAAAAACGCTGTTAAAGTTGTTGACAAAATAAAAATTAACCCATAAAATAACAGCATAATTGAGATTAGTGAGGATGTTATGTCTCAACAACAGTTTCACATGGAATGGCTAGACAAAGCAAAAACCATCTTCCTAGTGACTTACAGCGGCAAGATGGTTGCGGACGAATATTTGAGAGTGTTTGCAGAAGCTAGCAGACAGATTGCTCAGGTGAACCACATGGTTGACATAATTGTCGACTTAAGCGGCGTGACGTACATTGATGCGCCCGGGTTCGTCAAGCACGCTTCTGACTTCAACTTCGTCACAGCCCCCAACAGTCACCTAATCGTTGCAGTCGGCTTAAACGCGGCGGCACGCGCGGTGATTAACACCGTTGCATGCTTGGTTCCGCGGCTGGTCAGCACGATTCGGCAGGCGAAGTCGTTGGAAGAGGCGCGTGAAATCATCGAGAATTACCGCGCGCAAGCGCTGCCAATAGTACGAGAGATGACGCGCAAGCATGGCTAACGTGGATGTCTATTTGCCAGAACAAATCCAAATTAGAGCGGAACAACATCGGGTCGCGTGGTTAGATACAGCGCACACAATTATTCAGCAGGCTTACACCGGCACACTGTATCTTGATGAGTACCTGCCCGTGCTGGAACGGTGTGCCACGCTCATTCGCATAGAGAGCCACCCTGTGGACGTCATCATCGACGTGCGCAAGCTCCATGTCAACCAGATGCGCGAGTTTTTGGCCATCGTGCGCTACGTGACGAGCAAAGTGCCGCCCAATCAGCGTCGTGTGGTCGTGTGCGCGAATCGACTGTTCATCGACGCGCTGGCTGACGCGACGAGCAGCCTCGCCCTCAAGACGATGGCAGAGATCGAGTTCTTCGAGACGCTGGATCAAGCTGTGCGGCACTTGACGCGCCAGATTGAAAAGGAAGCCCTCTGCTCATAAGCGTCACTGGCTCATAGCAGCTGGCAGTAAAATTTGCATTGTGCACAAAACCAAACCGTGTAAAACGCAAGGACGGTGTATACTCATAAGCAAGCACTTGGTCACATGAACCGGAGCAGTCGCTTATGAAACAAGTTCCTCGCGTTTTGCTGCTTCTAGCGCTGGTTGGCGTGTTGTTTGTCCCTGCGTGGTTGGCGCAGCCAGCTCAAGCGCAGACCTTCGGCTCTAACTGGACAGGCGTATACTACAACAACCCCACCTTTAGCGGTGTTCCTGCGCTCACGCGGGTTGACCCCCAGATCAACTTCAATTTCGGGACAAACAGTCCTGCTCCCGGCTTCGTCGGCACTGAAAACTACAGCATCACGTGGACGGCAGCGCAAACCTTTACCGCGGGAACGTATCGCTTCACTGCGGTCGCCGATGATGGGGTGCGCGTGCGGATCGACGGGACGACGATTATCGACGCGCTGACGCCCACCGGCGGCGTCCAAACGCTTAACGTAGAAGTGGCTGTCGCAGAGGGTGTGCGCACGATCACCGTCGATTTTGTGCAAAACACTGGCGTGGCTGTCATTCAATTCTTCTGGAGTCCGGTGAGCACCCAGCCCCCCGGCCCAACGGCGACGCCTGCCCCGCCGACCCAGACGCCGCTGCCCGCTATTCCGCCCGGCGCGCTGCGCGCCACGGTCATCCGCGCTGGGATCTTGAACGTGCGAGATGCGCCCTCACTGGGGGGCAATCGCATTGACCGTATCCTGCGCGGCCAGACGTATCAAGTGGTGGGGCGCAACGAAAACGCCACGTGGTTCCTGCTTCAACTGGCAGGTAAGCAAGGTTGGGCGTGGGGCTATTACCTGTTCATCGACGGCAACGAGTTCAACGCGCCAGTGGTGAGCGGCCTATCCGCGTTGGGGCTGCCGCCGGGCGTCAGCGACACCGGGGTGCTGGCGGTGACGCGCGCGGGTCTGCGGCTGCGCGCTGCCCCTACGGTCGAAAGCGCGCAGATCGGGCGGGTGGACTGGGGCGCGTTCGTCCCCGTGGTAGGGCGCACCCCCGGCAGTGACTGGTATCAAATCGTCTGGAAGGGAACCGTTGGTTGGGTCGCTGCCAGCTTCCTGCAAATCCGTCAAGGCAGCTTGGACGCCGTCCCGATCCGATGATGAAGCTGCTGTTCTGCCATGATCCATTGGTAGAGAAACAGGCCGACGCGCGCTTCATCCACGAGGCGCAGGCCGCCCTCAGCGTCGGCCTTGATCATCACCTGCTGGATCACGAGGCTCTCACGCGCGGCAACATGGCGCGCGCGGTGCGCCATGTGCCGTGGTATCGGGATGAAACGCTGGCGATCTTCCGCGGGTGGGAGATGCCGGAGCGTCACTACGATCTGCTGTACGAGGCGCTGCTCAGCCGCGGGCTGCGCCTCATCAACACGCCTGATCAATACGTACATACGCTTTACCTGCCAGAGACGTTGATGCTGCTGGGTGCGCATACCCCACGGACGCTCGTGCTGCGCGACGATGGCGTATTGACCCTTGCAGATGTGATGCAGGTGCTCGCACCCTTCGCAGGCAAGCCGGTCATCCTGCGCGATTTTGTGCACTGCCAAAAACACCGCTGGGGAACTGCGTGCTTCATCCCCGCTTCAGACGACCCGCAGCAGGTGGACACAGCGATGCAAGCGTTTATTGAGCTGCAGGGGCGGCCAGTGGGTGGGTGGTTGTTCCGTGAGTATGTTGAGTTGACGCCGCTCACGCCGCCGCTGCCAGATCATCTGCCGCTGGCGTTGGAGTATCGGCTGGTGTACGCGGATGGAGTGTGCGTGGCTGTGCTGCACCATTGGGATACGAGCTACGCCGGCGCTGCCCCAACGCTGGAGCAGTTCACCGCTATTGCCCAGCAAGTCCGCAGCCGCTTCTTCACGATGGACGTCGCCCAACGTATCGACGGTACATGGATCGTGATCGACTTGGGCGATGGCCAGACGGCAAGCTTGCTCGCCCACGCGGACGCGCAAGCTTTTTACCGCGCCCTCATAGCGCAGTTCGACACGACAGCTTAGGAGATCAATTTATGCGTTTAGCAGTTCTTTCGGACGTTCACGGCAGCCTGACCGCGTTAGAAGCGGTGCTGGCGGATTTGGCCAGCGTCGGCACGGTTGACAAGATCTGGGTGTTGGGCGATTTGGCCTTTTTCGGCCCAGAGCCTACGGAATGCGTAGAGCGGCTGCGGCAGCTTCAAGCGGAGCACTCACAAGACGTGGTGCAGATCATCGGCGGCAACACAGATCGCTATCTCGTCACAGGCAAAATGACCGAGCAGCCCCCCGCTAAAGACGCCGACGCCTTGCAGCAGCGCCTCGCTCAGATGCGTGAAGCCTGCACGCTGCGCCTGTGGACGCTGGAGCGGTTCTCGTGGGAGGCCTATGACTTTCTTGCTAAGACCGTAGGTCAGGAGCTGGCGCTCAAGGTTCCAGACTACGGCACAGTGATCGGGTTTCATGCGGTGCCGGGCGACGACGAGCCAACTGCTCTGCGCCCTGACAGCCCCGACGAAGAGGCCGCCGACGCCCTGCTTGACCGTGAGGGGCGGCTTGCGTTGGCTGGCCACACGCACCTGAGGATGGATCGCATGGTGGGGCGCTGGCGGGTGGTCAACTCGGGCAGCGTCGGGCTGTCGTTCTCGCAAGTCGGCATGGCAGAGTGGGCGCTGCTGACGTTTCAGGATGGACGGTTGTCGGTGGACTTGCGCGCCGTACCCTACGATCCAGATGCTGTAGTGGCTCGCGCTCGCGCCGTGGGCTATCCACTGCCTGACGTGCTAAATAGTCGTCTGCGATTTGCCGCGCAAACGTCATAGCGCCTGACCCTAAAACCGAGTACGATTAGAGGGCTTGCAGCGATTTTGTGACACAAGGAGACCGACATGCTGCTGGATGCTGTTTTGGATGAAGATGATCTGATCGCGCGTCGCAGTCCCCTCTACGATGATGACGACATCGACGATGAAGAAGACTACGACGAAGAGGATTATGACGACGAGGACGAAGACGACGATCTCTACGAGGATGAGGACGACGATTTCTACGAGGACGACGATTTCTACGAGGACGAGGACGACTTCTAGATGAGCTTATCGCTCAGCCGCCAGTGGGTTGCTCTGGCGGCTGAGCCGTCTCACAGGCGCTTTCCAAGTTGCGATAGAGGCCGCCTGAGGGCAGATCCAGCACCCGCTGCAGCGACTCAGGGGCTGGTGTGTTGTCGGTGAGCATGACCCATTGTGATCGAATGGTGGACAGCCTAGAGAGATTAAAAGAAAAACTTAGTCCAATGCCCGCTGGAACTGCGCCGACGATGGGAGATTGGTTGACACTAGAGAAAAAGTTTACAGGGAACAACAGCGTGTTGCACCAGCGGGATTCAGCCGTTTGATCGTAAACGAGTACGTCTGAAAGCTGCTGCTGCCAATGCGCGTAGGCGGTTTGAATCTCTGGGTTCGTTTTGGGCCGAATAAAAATGTTGTGCCCTCGTGCGCTGAAAGATAGGGTTACGATCATTGCGATCAAGATGAGTGACGCCCAATGCCAGCGGCGCAGGGCGATCATCAGCGCCGCGGTCATCAGGACAAACGGGCTGAGGATGCGAAAGTCTAGCCAATCGTTGACGTCATAAGCGAAAATGGCCAGCGTGAAGAGCAGAAGCAGCGTGAAAACGCACACGAAATATGGGCGCATGTAGGCAGCAGGGACAGCTTCTGTTGAACGCACTTTGCCCCTCCAACGCAGCAGCGACAGGCTCAGCGCGACGATCAAGCCCAGCCCAACCCAGCGCATCACAATGGCCGCTTCATGCCCGACTTTGATGTTAGTCATGTTATTTAAAGAACTACGAACCCATAATTCAAGTCCCCGAAAGGCATCTTGGCTCATCATCCTAGCAATCACAGACAGGCGATCAGGGTAAGGGGCGGCTGTTGTGAAAATGATCCCCCAAATCACAACGTTCAAGCCAAGGGCTGCCCCCACATAAAGAAGAGTTTTGCGAACACCGGTAGTCCAAGCTGTGACAGAAAACAAAGGCAGCAGGACAAGCGCCCACGTGCCGCGGACAAGCGCGAAGAGGGTGATGATGACTGTGACGACGGCGAGCGTTGCCAGCCGCGGACGCTGAAAATGCCAGTAAAGCAAGCCTGCGGCGGCGAGGCCCAAGCCCAACTCCATCACAGGGAGCATGCTCACCGTGTGGAAGATCAACAGCGGGCTGTAGGTGGCGATGAGCGCGCCGAGCAGCATCAGGCCGATGAGGGGCGGTCTGGTCAGCGCGATGAAGGCTATCAGGCCGAGTGAGAGCAGCGCAAGGTTGTAAACGGGTATGCTGTACAGTTGCCAGCCAAACAAGCGCCCGAGTGTGCCGTAGAGCGCTGGGACGAACGGCCCCCAAGCGTAGTAGGGCGTCCACGAGGCCGCGGCCGGCTGCTCGTCTGTGGTGTAGTAGCCTGCGGCAAACCCGACTTGCTTGAAGGACGCGGCTTGATGCCAGTAGAAGAGTTCGTCTGACTCTGTCGGGGTAAAGGGAGTGATGTCGTGCCACGTCATGCTGTGAAGGCTCAACAGCGCAGCGCTTACCAGCCACGGCAGGCTGATCACCAGCAGCGCCACACCCCACCAGATAAAGCGATTTTGCAGCAGGCGATTCAAAGTCAATATCTCCGTCCAACTGTCATGAGGGCAAATTCAAATGTCACCAATAGCGTGAAATTGATTGAGTCGCGGCAAGTTTAGACCAATTTTTACAGCAAATCAAAACGAATAAGATGCCCCGTGGAGAGCATCTTATTTGTCGTTTCTGATTGTTGCTGAGTCTGAATTAATCCCCAACTGCCGGAGAGGGGTTCAGCCGCGGGAGCGCCCCGCCGCTCGGGGATGGTTCTGGCAGGCCAAAGGTACGATCGATCGCGTCAAGGTATTGCGCGGCAGCCTCTGTGCCGTAGCCATAGGGGTCTTCAAACGGCACGGGGTCTTCGTCGAAGTTCCACGCGGGCGGCGGGGAGGTAGTCGCCCATTCCAGCGTCAAAGCGCGCCATGGGTTGGCACCGGCTACCTTGCCGTAGAAGAAGCTCCAAACCATGTTGTAGAGGATGACGAAGGTGCTAATGCCTAGCACGAAGGACGAGATGCCGATGACGATATTCCACGCTTGCAGCTCAGGGGCGTAGACCGCCACGCGGCGCGGCATCCCCAGCAAGCCTACCCAGTGCATCGGGAAGAAGGTGAAGAAGAAGCTCACGTAAGTCAAGGCGAAGTGCAGCTTGCCGAGCCGCTCGTCCAGCAGGCGGCCTGTCACCTTCGGATACCAGTGGTAGATGCCGCTGTAGATGGCGAACACGCTGCCGCCGAACAGCACGAAGTGGAAGTGGCTCACCACGAAGTAGGTGTCATGCGCTTGATAGTCGAAGGGCACAGCCGCCAGCATCACGCCGCTGATGCCGCCGATGACGAACATGCTCAGGAAGCCGAGGCTGAAGAGCATAGCGCTGGTGAAGCGAATCTTGCCGCCCCAGATCGTTCCTAGCCAGCCGAAGATCTTGATGCCCGTCGGCACAGCGATGATCATCGTGGTGATCATGAAGGGGATGCGCAGTTCGGGCTGCAAGCTGGTGAACATGTGGTGTGCCCACACGGTGAATCCGATCAAGGCGATAGCCAAGCTCGACAGGGCGATCATGCGGTAGCCGAAGATCGGCTTGCGGCTGTGAACGCTGAGCACCTCGCTCAGGACGCCCATGCCGGGCAGCACCATGATGTACACCGCCGGATGACTGTAGAACCAGAAGATGTTCTGCCACAGCAGCACATCGCCGCCGCGAGATGGATCGAAGAAAGCGGTACCACCTACTCGATCCAACAGCAGCAGCGTGAGCGCACCCGCCAAGAACGGCGTGGCCATGACGGCGATCAAGCTCGTGGCTAGCACCGCCCAGCACAGCAGCGGCATCTGCCAGATGCTCATGCCCTCAGGGCGCATATTGAGGATCGTCACGATCAGGTTGATGGAGCCGAGGATCGACGACAAGCCCAGCAGGTGGATGCTCATCGCCCACAGCGTTTGGCCGTCATCGCTGAACAGCGTCGAGAGAGGCGGGTAGCTCGTCCAGCCGGCTTCTGTCTGGCCAACGAAATAACCCATCAGCAGCAGGATGCCCGCTGGCGGGATCAGCCAGAAGGCAAAAGCGTTCAACCACGGGAAGGCCATGTCCTTTGCGCCGAGCTGAAGTGGCACAACATAGTTAGCTACTGCGCCAAACATCGGGATGATCCATAAGAAGATCATGACTGTGCCGTGGATGCTGAACAATTGATTGTAGGCCTTGCCGTCAGCCATCAAGTCGATCGACGGCGTCAGCAACTCCCAGCGGATGAGCATGGCCAGCGCGCCGCCGATGAGGAAAAAGATCAGCGCAGTGACGCCGTACTGAACGCCGATGATCTTGTGGTCAACTGACCAGCGCAGATACTCCGCAAAGCCCGGCAGCTTGCGCTGCGGCTCTGCCCGTTGTCCGATCGGTACTGAGATCGTTGCCATACAAACCTTTCCTTACAATCCAGTGTTTAGCGTTATTCTTGCTCGTAGAGCGAGCGGTAAGTGGCCGTGACTGCTTCGATAACCTCGCGGGTGACGGCTGGGTCAACGGATGTGCCGTCGGGGTTGACCTCAAAGCCGCAGGTAGTCGTCGTGGGGTCACCTGTTTCTGTCTGGGTACACAAGTAAGCCACGATGCCGATCAAGTCATTTTCTGGCATGACGTTGTAGGGGGCGTGGCCGGGCGGGGGCGTGAGCGACGTGCCGAAGTAGGGCATCTGACCCGCAGCATAGCCCGGAACGATGTACTCGTTGGGCAGGTGAATCGACTCGACGAGGTATTCCACCGCGTTACGCCCACCGACGCGGCGCGCGGCGCGCGTGCCGATGCCGTTGAGGGTGGGGCCGACCACGCCGTTCCAGTTCAGCGAGGTGAGGATGTGGCAGTTGGCGCAGGGGTAAGCGCCCGCTTGTAAGACCGTGCGCCCTTGCAGGATGGGGTCATCTGGTGGGTTGAGCACGCTGTCGAGCGTCGGATTGTAGAAGTTGTTGAGGTAGGCCTGCTCATCCTCGTGGACGAACACGTTGGCGATCATCGCGCCGTGGCCGCTGCCGCACAGCTCGGTGCAGCGCAGCGGGTAGATCGTGAAGCGGTCGCCGATGCCCTGCGCGCGCGCCTCGTCGGCGCTCAAGCGGGCCTGCTCGGCCGTCAGGGTTTGGATGACGCCGTTCTC
>DAOUBS010000223.1:0-55334 GCA_034432435.1 Anaerolineae bacterium | reverse complement strand
GGACGATTTATCTGCCGGGTGTGCGGTTACGCGCAGGATGGCACCATGACCATCTGCTCAAAATCCTGAATTGTTAGAACGCGATTGCCCTGGTTGTCAGACTACATTTCTTGCAGGTTACATGTATTTTGTGTAAAATTTCTTCACATAGCCTTTCGTAATGTTTACATAAAGCTATTGCGACGGAAAGGAACAAAAAATGAAACTTGTTAGGCCGTTAGTTTTTGTCGGGTTAATGCTTGTCAGTATGCTTGCCCCCACTGTTAAGGCACAGTCCGACACGCTGATCATCGCCTCTGGCACGGATATTGAAAACACCAATGTCCACCTCGTTACGTCTTCGCCATCTTTCTCAGTGCTAGAACACATTTACGAAACGCTCTTTAGCATGACGCCCGAAGGCGAGCTGGTGCCTTTGTTGGCTGAAAGCATCGAAGCTACTGCCGACAACGTTTACGTCATCAAACTTAAAGAAGGCATCCGCTTCACTGATGGCACGCCGTTTAACGCCGAAGCTGTAAAGGCAAACCTCGACTATATGCTTGACCCGGAAAACGGTGCAGCCTTCCGCTTCCTGTTGGTTGTGGGCGGTGAACCCGCGCAGGTAGAAGTTTTGGACGAGTTCACCATCCAAATCACCACGAAGTTCCCCTTTGCGCCGCTGCCCGCTCACCTTGCGCACGGTGCTTACGCGATGGTTAGCCCAGCAGCCTTAGCACAAGGCGCTGACTTCTTAGCTTCTAACGCTGTTGGCACAGGTCCATTCGTCCTCAGCGAGTGGAAACGTGACGAAGAGGTCATCTTGACCCGCAACGATGCCTACTGGGGCGAAAAACCCGCACTTGAAACTGTTGTTTTCAAAGTTATTAAAGAGAGCGGCGCGCGCCTCGTGGAAATTCAATCCGGCACTGTGGATGTGGCTGTGCGAGTGCCTCCTGCTGACATCCCGATGTTGGAAGCTGACCCCAACATCGAGATTATGATCACGCCTGGCCTGCGCACTATTTACATCTTCTTTAATGTCACTGAAGAACCCTTCACCGATGTGCGCGTGCGCCAAGCGGTCAACTACGCTGTGGACGTGCAAGCCATCGTGGATAACCTGTTCGAAGGGGCGGCCCTCGTCAGCCGCGCGCCGTTCGCGCCCGCTATCTTCGGCTATGCTGAACAGGAACCTTATGCCCGTGACCTTGAAAGAGCGCGGGCCTTGTTAGCTGAGGCCGGCGTGGCAGAGGGCACGACTGTAACGCTTTATCACCCGACAGGCCGTTACATCCAAGATGCGCTGGTGGCGGATGCCGTCCGTGCGCAGCTGCGCGAAGTCGGCTTAAATGTGGAGCTGCAAACGCTCGAATGGCCGCAGTACGTGCCGCATGTGCGTCGCCCCAAACCTGAGAATGACATCCAGTTCGCCATGCTCGGCTGGGGTGTTCCCACGATGGACGCTGACTACGCCTTGTTCGCGCTGTTCCATTCGTCAGAGTTCCCGCCCGGCTTTAATGGTGCGTTCTACAGCAACCCCGAAGTAGACGCGCTGCTAGAAAAGGCTCGCTCCACACTTGACCAAGAAGAGCGCAAAGCCGCCTATGCTGAAGCAATCCGCATTATCTGGGAAGACGCGCCATGGCTGTTCCTCTACAGCGAAATTCAGGTGACGGCAGTGCGCAAAAACGTTGAAGGCTTCATCGTTCATCCTGATGAAAGCTTGATTGCAACCTTCGCCCGCAAACAATAAGCTCCTTTGCAGGTCGAGTGATGTTCAATTCGTCGAGACGGTACATTGTGCCGTCTCGATTTATCTTGATATTCTTCAAAGGTGAGCGATGACTAAATTTATCATACGCCGTCTCCTGCTGGCCATTCCCACTCTGCTAGGTGTTTCATTTTTAGTTTTCGCTAGCATCCGCCTTGTTCCTGGGGGGCCTGCAGTCGCACTAGCCGGCGAGCTTGCTACTCCCGAAATGATCGAACAGATCAACCGCGAGCTTGGGCTAGACCAGCCGCTGCTCGTTCAGTATGTTAACTATCTAGAGCGCATGCTGCGCTTCGACTTGGGGCGATCTATTCGCAGCGGGCTGCCAGTTGTCGAAGAAATCCAAACGCGCCTGCCACGTACACTGCTCTTGGCGGTTGTCAGCTTAACAGTCTCATCTTTGCTGGGCATCACCATCGGTGTGACCGCTGCCACACGCCCCAACTCGCTGTTCGACGGCGGCAGCATGATCTTCGCGCTGCTGGGGGTGTCGATGCCTATTTTTTGGTCAGGCTTGATGCTGATGATCTTCTTTGCTGTGCTGCTGCCACAGTGGCTGACGTCTATCGGGTTTCCCACAGGCCCCATCCTACCGCCAACCGGCAGCGGCACATGGCAGCACCTTGTCATGCCGGTAACTGCGCTGGCCGCTAACTCGATGGCGATTCAGGCGCGCATGACTCGCGCTACTATGCTCGAAGTCTTACGCCAAGATTACATACGCACGGCGCGCGCCAAAGGACAACGAGAACACATCGTCATTTATGTCCACGCGCTGCGTAACGCCATGTTGCCCATCGTTACCATCATCGGCTTGCAGTTCGGCACCCTGCTAGGCGGAGCAGTCCTAACTGAAACCGTCTTCAGTTGGCCCGGTATCGGTCGTCTCTTGGTAGACACCATCAGTTTTCGCGATTATCCCGTCATTCAAGGGACGGTGCTCACTATCTCCATCGGCTTTGTGTTAACCAATCTCGTAGTAGACATCTTATACGCCTATCTTGACCCGCGCATCAAGTATTCCTAGGAGGACATCACGCCATGACTGCTTCTATTCCTACGAGTTTGGCCGCTCCCCAGAACAGGTTTAAACTGCCCACCTCCATACGCCGCCTGATTCGTAACCCGCTGGCCATGGTTGGATTGTTCATCGTCCTGACCTTCGTCTTTGTAGGCCTCTTCGCTGAGCAGATTTCACCCCATGACTATGACCTCTCCAACTTATCGATGGCCCGCAAGGGGCCTAGCGCTACTCACCTACTCGGCAACGACGAAATTGGCCGCGACATGCTTTCTCGCCTGTTTCACGGAGCGCGCATCTCACTCACGTTGAGCATCATCTCCGTTGGCATTGGACTGGTGACCGGCGTTTTGATGGGAGTGGTGGCTGGTTATTTCGGCGGCGTGGTCGATTTGATCATCATGGGGATCATCGACATCATGCTGGCGTTTCCAAGCATCTTGCTGGCGATTGTGTTTGTTGCTTTTCTTGGTGGCAGTTTGCAAAACGCCATGATTGCCATTGGCGTGCTGTCGATTCCAGTCTACACGCGTCTTGTGCGCAGCTCAACCCTCTCGGTCAAAGAAGAGCTGTTCGTAGAGGCGGCGCGTGCGCTGGGCGCCAGTCACCTCACGATTGTTCTGCGCCACATCCTGCCCAACGTGTTCGCCCCGATCATCGTGCAGTCAACCCTCCAGATGGCAGTTGCCATCCAGGCAGCGGCTGCGCTGGGGTTCTTGGGGTTGGGCGCGCCGCCCGACGTGCCAGAGTGGGGCAACATGTTACAAAAAGGGCGCAACTTTATCTTCTCCGCGCCGCACATCGTCCTCTACCCGGGCTTGGCGACAATGCTAGTCGTGTTCGGCTTCAGCCTTTTAGGCGATGGCTTGCGCGACGCGCTCGATCCGCGCTTGATTCGCTAAACGGCGTCGGCTGAGCGCTCACCCGCACCACACTAGTCCTCTAGTGAACGTCTATGCCGCGCGGCGCGACGACGGTCAACTGTCGGTGCTGCTCGTCAACCTCGACGACGAGGCGCAGCGCGTACCGCTGACGCTGCACGGGTTTCGCGCTGCAACGGCTCAAGTGCATCAATTCTCACCCGAGCAGACCCCACCGGTCACCTTCAGCGCAGACCCATTCGCGGCGCTCGAGCTTCCCGGTCGATCCATCACGGTGGTTGTTTTGTCTGCTTCTGGCGAGGGGACCAGCTCGCCTGTTCACAAGTCCTTAACTTGTCTCGTGAGTTGCTAGGAAGGGTATCCACCAGCGCTGCAACCAACAGGCGATCCGCACGCCGTGCTGCCGACGCTGACGATCCTTCTTAAAAATCGCCTAAAGCGGCTTGCGCCCAATTTGATGCGATAGCCTTGCCCCAGCCTGCCCCCATCTCCCAATTCGTTACAATGCTCAGCTGCTCCATTCCTTTTGCTGCGTTTGCCCTGCCTTTCTTGCAATTGCAGCGCGGCTGTGTCATCTTTACTTTGACATCCTGCCACACCGTACAGCCCTAGATATGCCGTAAACGAGCAGCTCATCCCAATCGAAAGAGTGTCTTATGCCGATCACTTCTGATGAATTTCGTAACACGATGCGCCATTTCCCAGCTGGCGTAACGCTCGTCACAGTGAAATCGGGCGAGGAAACCCACGGGCTGACCGTCTCGGCGTTCGTCTCCGTCTCGCCCACGCCGCCGCTGATCTGCGTCATCATCGATCACCGCTCACGCACACACGATCTGCTTGAGCACAGCGATGCAGTGTTCGCGGTCAACATCCTGCGCGAGGATCAAAAAGACCTCTCGACGCGCTTCGCCTTCGTCAAAGAGGATCGCTTCGCAGTGGGCAATTGGACGACCGCCAAGACCGGCGCGCCTATCCTGCGCGATGCGCTGGCATGGCTCGACTGCACCGTCTACAGCCGCCACACCGCTGGCACGCATACCCTCTACATCGGTGAGGTGCAAGCGACCCACGTCCCGACGCCTGACCTTCCCCCGCTCGTCTATTGGAACCGCGACTATCGCGCCCTCAGCAACCTCACAGAGGCCGAAAACGCCGCCGAATAACGCCCTTGAACATGACGTTGTGCAGGGCAAGTTCTGCCGTTTGTAATAAGTTTCACAAATGGATTTTTGCTAGAATGGTGACGGGTTGAATCAACAACAACTCAATCAATCAAAGGAGCCGAGAATGCATTATCAAGAGCTGAACTCCCCCACCGAGCTGCAATTTCCCGACTATATCCACAGTGAAGAAGTCCGCCGGTGGATCCGCAGCGCAGTTGAGCTGTGTGAGCCTGCCGCCGTGCACTTCTGCGATGGTTCGCAGGAAGAGTATGACCGTCTGTGCCAACTGTTGGTTGACGCGGGGACGTTCACCCGCCTGAACCCTGAGCTGCGCCCGAACAGCTTTCTCGCGCGGTCTGACCCGAGCGATGTCGCCCGTGTAGAAGACCGCACCTTCATTTGCAGCGTCAACAAAGATGACGCTGGCCCCACCAACAACTGGATGAACCCGCGCGAGATGCACGCGATCCTCGACGACTTGTTCAAAGGGTCGATGCATGGGCGCACAATGTACGTCATCCCCTTCTCGATGGGGCCGCTCGGCTCGCCTATTGCCTACAACGGCATTGAGATCAGCGATTCAGCGTATGTAGCCGTCAACATGCGCATCATGACGCGCATGACCAAAGAAGTTTACGACATCATCGGCGAGAACGGCTCATTCGTCCCGTGCATGCACACCGTCGGCGCGCCGTTAGCGCCGGGCCAGCAAGATGTGCCGTGGCCGTGCAACCCCGACGTGAAGTACATCGTCCACTTCCCAGAAGAGCGCTCGATCTGGTCATACGGCAGCGGCTACGGTGGCAACGCCCTGCTGGGCAAGAAGTGCTTGGCGCTGCGCATCGCCTCGGTCATCGGGCGCGATGAGGGCTGGCTGGCCGAGCACATGCTGATCTTGGGGGTGGAAGACCCCAACGGCGAAAAGACCTACGTTGCCGCAGCCTTCCCCAGCGCCTGCGGCAAGACGAACTTCGCCATGCTGATCCCGCCCAAAGGCTTCGAAGGCTGGAAAGTGACCACCGTCGGTGATGACATCGCATGGATCAAACCCGGCCCCGACGGCCGCCTGTACGCGATCAACCCTGAAGCGGGCTACTTCGGCGTCGCCCCGGGCACCAACTGGGAGACCAACCCCAACGCGATGGCCACCATCACCCAGAACACGATCTTCACCAACGTCGCGCTGACGCCCGAAGGTGACGTGTGGTGGGAAGGCCTCAGCGCGCCGCCGCCCAAAGCCATCGACTGGCAGGGCAACGAGTGGACGCCCGACAGCGGCAAGAAGGCCGCCCACCCCAACAGCCGCTTCACCGCGCCGGCCCATCAAAACCCGGCGATCGACCCCGAATGGGAGAACCCCAACGGCGTGCTGATCAAGGCGATTGTGTTCGGCGGGCGGCGCAGCACGGTGGTACCGCTGGTGTATCAGGCCTTCAACTGGTCATTTGGCGTGTATGTCGGCGCGACGATGGGATCCGAGATGACCGCAGCGGCCTTCGGCAACATCGGCCAAGTGCGGCGCGACCCGCTGGCGATGCTGCCCTTCGTCGGCTACCACATGGGCAGTTACTTTAACCACTGGCTGAACATCGGTCGCCACATCAAAGATGCGCCGCGCATCTTCAGTGTCAATTGGTTCCGCAAAGATGCAGAGGGTAAGTTCCTCTGGCCGGGCTTTGGCCAGAATATGCGCGTGTTGAAGTGGATCGTCGAGCGCGCTAACGGCCGCGGCAACTCTACAGAATCACCGTTGGGGTGGATGCCGCACTACTGCGATATGGACTGGCGCGGCCTTGAAGGGTTCACAGAGGAGAAGTTCAACGAGCTGATGGCCATCGACCGCGAGCTGTGGCTGCAAGAGCTGCTCCAACATGAAGAGCTGTTCATCAAACTCTATGATCGGCTGCCGACCGAGTTCATCGCCATGCGTCAACTGCTGCTGAGCAACCTCTGGCGCAGCGCCCAACACTGGGAAATGGGCGCCGGCGGTTACAACACCTAAGACGACAGGCCTGGCATGGGCACAGCAGGCCGTGCCCTTACAACACACAGCCTGCCCTGCGGCTGACGCCCCTTCTCAAACTGACCTGCATGCGGCTAGTTCGAGAAGGGGGAGCTGCGGTCTTTCGCAGCACCTGCCCAGTGGCCGTTGAACCCCGCGCAGCCTCTGGTACAATTAGAGCAGTCTTTGACACCAAGCAGAACACACATCATGGCCGAGCGACAAATTGTTGTTGTAGGGTGCGGGCGTCTGGGGGGGTTGCTAGCAAACAAGCTCAGCAGCGCCGGCAACAGCGTCGTAGTGGTAGACCGCAAAGAAATTGCCTTCGACAAGCTGTCGCCTAACTTCAGCGGGTATCGGGTGCTAGGCGACGCCGTTGAGTTCCACATTATGAAAATGGCCAGAGTTGACCAAGCCGACTATCTCTTTGCAACCACAATGGAAGACAACACCAACCTGATGGTAGCCCAAGTGGCTAAACAGGTGTTTGGCGTCAAACAAGTGATTGCCCGCGTGTATGACCCAGCCCGCGAGAGCCTTTACACTGGTTTTGGCATCGCTACAATCAACCCGACCCTTCTCTCCGCAGATAAGTTCCTCTCAATGGTCAAATAACATGCGCATCATCATGGTAGGCGGTGACGAAACAGTCTATTACCTCGCGCGTCAATTCGTCCGCAAGGGCTATCACACCACCATCATCAACCGCGACCCCCAGCGCGCCCGCGAACTAGCCAACGACACCAAAGCGACGGTCGTGCTGGGCGACGGCACACACGTTCAGCGCATGGAAGAGGCCGGCGCGCGCCAAGCGGATTTGGTGCTGGCGCTCACCTCGCGCGATCAAGACAACCTCATCGCCTGCCAGATCGCGCAGCGCAACTTCGGCGTGCCGCGCACGATTGCGCTCGTCAACGACCCTGACAACGAAGAGGTGTTCCACAAGCTGGGGGTGACGCAGGCCTTCAGCGCCACGCGCATCATCGCCTCGATCATTGACCAAGAGACCGACTTCGACGCCATCACCCAAATTGCGCCCGTGGCCAAAGGGCGCATCACCATCAGCGATGTTCACCTCGACAAAGGCGCGCCTGCTATCGGTAAGACGCTGCAAGACCTGCACTTGAGCGGCCGAACCCTCATCGGCGCGATCATCCGCGATGACCACGTGATCGTGCCGCGCGGCTCTACTGTGCTGAACGAGCGCGATCACCTCATCGTCATCAGCGAACCCGGCTACAGCGAACGTGACCTCAACCTGCTGTGCAACCACTGCGAGTAACCGTCTATGCGCCAAAAAGAGTATCTGCGAAGTCGTTATCGCACGATCGTTGGCTACACCGGGCTGATGATGGCGCTGCTAGGGGCGCTCCACCTCGTGCCGCTGATCGTCGTCCCCTTCTTCCCACAAGAGGCGCAGTTTGCGCCTGTTTTTTTGTTGAGCGGCCTCCTGCTGATCGCCCCCGGCTACCTTGCCTATCGGCGCTTTCAACCGCGCGACAGCGACAGCCTCACGCTGACTGAGGGCATGGTGGTGATCGTGCTGCTGTGGTTGGCGGCCCCGCTGGCCAGCACCCTGCCGCTGATGAGCATCACCGGCTTGAACTTTGCCCAAGCGGTGTTCGAAAGCACCAGCGGCTGGACGGCCACTGGCCTGACTATCCTCATCCCAGAGGACATGCCGCGCATCATCCTCATGCACCGCAGCTTGATGCAGGTGTGGGGGTCGGCGGGGTTTGCCATCCTCGCGCTGAGCGTGCTGGCCGCGTCGCTAGGGGCCGGGATCAGCGCTGCCGAGGGGCGCACCGACCAGCTTGCCCCCAACGTGCGCCGCTCGGCCAGCATCGTGCTGTACATCTACGTGGGGTATCTGGTGTTCGGTGTGCTGGCGCTGCGGCTGGCGGGCATGGGCTGGTTTGACGCGGTCAACCACGCCTTTACCGCCGTGGCCACGGGCGGCTTTTCGACCAAGAACCGCTCGATCGCCCACTTTGACAGCGCCTTGATCGAGGCCATCATCATCCTGCTGATGTTCCTCGGGAGCGTCAACTTCTTGATCGCCTACACTGCCATCCGCGGCAAATGGCGCGATGTCATCCGCAGCGGCGAAGTCCGCATTATGTTCGGGATCGTCGTGCCGAGCGTGCTGCTGGTGCTGCTGGTAACGCTCAACGGGCTGTATGGGCTGGAGCGCGAGGTGCGCATGGCCGTGTTCGAGGTGATGGCAGCCATCACCACCACCGGCTTTTCGATCTCCACCTACGCCGACTGGAACGAGTTCGGGTTGGCGATGTTGGCGCTGTTGATGCTGATCGGCGGTGGCGTTGGCTCCACCTCAGGCGGGATCAAGCTGCTGCGCGTTTACATCCTCTATAAGGCCGTCACATGGGAAATCCGCAAGGCCTTCATGCCGCAGCACATGGTCAACGAGCCGGCCATTCGCCAAGGCGACCGCCGCGACCTGCTGAGCGACAAGCAGACGCGCCAAGTGGCGGCCTTCCTCGTGATGTTCCTCATCGTGCTCCTCTCAGGAATCGGGGTCATGATGATGGCCGGCTACCCGCTGATGGTTAGCGTGTTTGAGGTCTCCAGCGCGATTGCCGGCGCGGGGCTGAGCATCGGCCAGACGCAACCCAACATGCCCGAGGTGCTGATCTGGTCACAATCGGCCGTGATGCTCATGGGGCGCTTAGAGTTCTTCGCGGTCATCATTGGCCTCACCAAGCTCGCAACCGACCTGTTCCAACTGCTCAAGCCTAAGAAGCGCCGCCGTGCAGCCTAACACGACTGTGGTGTGAAAATTGATCTATCAGCTTCAAATTAAGTAAAAAAAACGCCTGTGAAACGTTACCACTGGCAGTGGTAACGTTTCATACGTTTATTTCCTCAGCAAAATTTCGTTGCAAACTTGGCCCAGTTGCGTTACCATAAGAGGTATGTAGACGGCACAATCAAGCTGCCGCTGCGCTAAATACAGTTACGTTTGTTTGGAGGATGAAACACACATGTTACGGAAGAAAATGGGTGCATTGTTGGTGGGGACGGCGCTGCTGGCGCTGTCTTCTAGCGCGATGGCGCAAAGCGGCTGCCCTGAAGGCCTCTGGACGGGCATGAGCGCTGAACTAGAAGCCGCCTGCCGCGGCGAACTGGCCGGCACAGTCGTCACCATGACTGGCCCCTTTGTTGACGCCGATGAGGTGCTCTTCAACCAGTCGATCGCTGATTTCGAGGCGTGGACAGGGATCGACATTCAATACGCTGGCTCGAAAGAGTTCGAAGTGGCTATCATCGCCGCGGTGGAAGGTGGCGCTCCGCCAGACATTGCTGACTTCCCGCAGCCCGGCCTGCTAGAGAGCTTCGTGCAGCGGGGCCAAGTGGTGGACATCAGCACCTTCATGGACATGGACTGGCTGATGCAGAACTACGCGCAGGGCTGGCTGGACTACGCCACGATGGAAGGCCCCGACGGCCCGATCATGGCCGGCGTCTGGGCGCGCTACAACGCTAAGTCACAGGTCTACTACGCCGTGAAGGCCTTCGAAGAGAACGGCTATGAGATCCCGACGACGTGGGATGAGCTGATGGCACTCTCGCAGCAGATCGTGGATGACGGCGGCACGCCGTGGTGCGTGGGCATCGAATCCGGCGCGGCGACTGGTTGGCCTGCCACCGACTGGATGGAAGAGATCATGCTGCGTACAACCAGCCTCGAGAACTACGACCGCTGGACAGTGCCGGCGACCCCTGAAGACCGCCTGCTGTTCACGGATCCGATCGTGCGCCGCGCCGCGGAAATCTTGGCCGACGTTTGGTTTACCGATAACTTCGTGCGCGGCGGTCGTCAGGCGATCGCGGTGACGTCCTTCGGTGACGCGCCGGCCGGCCTGTTCACCAACCCGGTGGAGTGCTTCATGCACAAGCAGGGCAACTTCATCAGCAGCTTCTTCCCGGCGGGCGTGGAGTTCGGCGTCGATTGGGACGTGTTCTACCTGCCGCCGATTGACGAAGAGTTTGGCCGTCCGTACTTGGTGGCGGGCGACATCTACGCCATGTTCAACGACCGGCCGGAAGTGCGCGCCGTGATGGACTTCTTCAGCCGCGGCGCGTCGCTCTCGGGTTGGCTGCAAGCCGGCGGCACACTCTCGCCGCACAACGACGCTGTCTACAGCAACCCCGCTGAGGAGAAGATCGCCTCGCTGGTGGCCAATGCAACGAGCGTCCGCTTCGACGGCTCGGACTTGATGCCGGGTGCGGTGGGCGCTGGCTCGTTCTGGAAGGGCATGACCGACTGGGTGAGCGGCACGGTTGACCTCGACACAGCGCTGGCCGAGATTGACGCAGCGTGGCCAGTCGGCCAGTAGCACAACACATGGGCGGTACACGCGCCGCTCGGTTGTGAAATGGGCAGGGCGGGACGTGCGTCCCGCCCTGTTTGCTTAACTTAGTGAACGTTATTGACGGAATCTGCTTATGACCACTTTACAGCCCAAACTGAAGAATTCGCCTGATCTAACAGCGAGCATTCCGAAGCCGCTGATTGCCCTGATCTTAACGGCGCTTACTTTGGGAGCTGCGATTGGCGGGTTTTTGGCGCTGCGCGACGCGCGCTCAGCCGATATTCCCGGCCAAGTGATATTGACCGTGGCGGCGATCGTGTGGGGCATCGGCGCGGTCGTGCTGCTCTACTACACAGCCAATTATTGGGTTGAGATGCTGCCCGAAAAGACCATGCGGCGGGTTCAACCGTTCATCTTCGTCGGGCCCGCGCTGGCCATCCTCGCATGGTATTTGGCCATCCCGACCCTGCGCACCTTCTGGACGAGCCTTACCGAGTTCCGCGGGATCAACTGTAACTTCCTCGGCCAGCAGATCACAACAACCGACTTTGTGCCGTTCGGGAACTACTTGCGCGTCGTGTGCGACCGGACGAACACGGCCGCGCTCGGCAACAACCTGACGTGGATGATCGTGGGCACGAGCCTCACCGTCGGCTTGGGGCTGTTAATCGCCATCTTGGCGGATCGCAGCAAGTTTGAGCGGGTGGCCAAGTCGTTCATCTTCATGCCAATGGCCATCTCGATGGTCGGCGCGGGGGTGATCTGGCGCTTCATCTACGACGTGAACCCGAACATTGGGCTGCTCAACGCGCTGGTGACGAGCGCAGGCGGTCAACCTCAGGCGTGGCTCACCGTTCCCAACTTAAACAACATCCTGCTGATTATCGTCATGGTCTGGTTGCAGACGGGCTACGCGATGGTGCTGATCTCAGCGGCCATCAAGGGCGTGCCAGATGACCTGCTGGAGGCTGCGCGCGTCGACGGGGCCAACGAGATCCGCATCTTCATCAGCATCATTCTGCCCAGCATCGCCGGGACGCTCGTCACCGTCATCACGACCGTCATCATCTTCACTCTTAAGACGTTCGATATTGTCATGGTGATGACTGGCGGGCAGTTCGACACGGAGGTGATCGGCGTGCGCTTCTACCGCGAGTTCTTCAACATCCGCGACGACGGCATGGGGTCAGCGATTGCGATTGTGCTGCTGCTGGCGGTCGTCCCGATTATGATTTATAACCTGCGTCAGTTCAGCAAGCGCGAAACGTTCTAAGGGGGACTGCTATGAGTGCCGCAAAACGCCGCGCCCAAATCATCGTCAACGCCGTTTTGCTCTTGATCGTCGCCATCTGGACGATCCCGACGCTCGGCTTACTCGTCTCGTCGTTCCGCCCGCGTGAGGAAATCCGCTCTAGCGGCTGGTGGACGGTGTTCCCACACCGTGCCTTCACCTCCAACGGGGAGACATTCCCCATCCCGTCCGATCAAACGCGCGACGCGCCCATCACGATCAACAACGAGGCCACCAACGGGCGCGATGTCACCGCCAGTTTCAGCGAGTGGCAGTCCGGGGTGCTAGTCGACACAGACACACGCTTGATCTGGCGCGGCAACCTGCGCACGGGCCGCCTTGAGCGTGAAGAGCTGCAATGGGTCTACAGCCTCAACTTCACGTTTGAGAACTACGAGGAAGTGATGGCCGGGCGCAACTACCAACTGCGTCGCGCCGACGGCAGCGTCATGACCGTTCAGGGTGAAAACATGATCGGGGCGTTCCTTAACAGCGTCACCGTGACAATCCCGGCAACAGTCATTCCCATTTTGATCGCGGCGTTTGCCGCCTATGGCTTCGCGTGGATGAGCTTCCCCGGGCGGCGGCTTTTGTTCATCCTCGTGGTGGCGCTGCTGGTCGTCCCGCTTCAGATTGCCCTCGTGCCGATCCTGCGCGACTACACGGCCTTGCAGCTCAACGGGACGTATATGGGCATCTGGCTGGCGCACACTGGCTTCGGTTTGCCGCTGGCGGTTTACCTGCTCTACAACTACATCAGCAACCTGCCCAAAGAGATCCTCGAGAGCGCCTTCATCGACGGCGCGTCGCACTTCACGATCTTCTTCCGCTTGGTGCTGCCTTTGAGCGTGCCCGCGCTGGCCTCGTTCGCCATCTTCCAGTTCCTGTGGGTGTGGAATGATTACCTCGTGGCGTTGATCTTCCTCGGCATCACCAGCGCCGAGCGCCAAGTGCTGACGTACCGCATCGCGTCGCTGGTCGGCTCACGCGGGAGCGAGTGGCATCTGCTAACGAGCGCCGCGTTCGTGAGCATGATCGTGCCGTTGATCGTGTTCTTCGGCCTGCAGCGCTACTTCGTGCGCGGCTTGATGGCCGGCAGCGTCAAGGGATAACGCCTGTGGGAATTTAGGGGGAGGCCCCGTCACGCCGAGCGCTTCAGCGCTCGGCTGGGGCGCGCCCCCTGAACTTGAAAAAGACCTCACCCCGACGTCGCTTTAATCCGTCGTCCCTCTCGAAGTCACCTGCCCCGCGGTCACCCGCAGAGACGGTCAGCTGCTGCCATGCGCCCCCTCAATCTCCCCAAGGGGATAAGGCTTGCACTCAGCTAAGCCACGCCCCTTCATATCAACTTTCGCCTGCGAAATTATTTAACTGATGTTATACTACGACATATTAAATCATTTGGATGCGGAACTGATGAAGTGCCCCGACTGTGGTTTGAACAATCGCCCAGGTGTATTGTTGTGTGAGCACTGCAGTGCTGACCTGTATGAAGCCTTGCTCGAGCGTGTGGCCACGCGCAACCTGAAAGGGCTTCAAACGCGTGAGCTGCCCTCTGGGGCGGTGGCTGCCTCATCTAATCCGATTGTGCTCCATGTGAACAGCAGCGACTCCCCACTGATGATTGAACGACGGCGCGGCATCATCATCGGGCGTGGCACGGTCGATGATGGGATTGACCTAGACATGACGCCTTACGGGGCACAAAACTTGGGCGTGTCGCGCCGTCACGCCCGCTTTGACGCGCACGCTGGACATCTCACCCTGACTGACCTCAACAGCACGAACGGCACATTCTTAAACGAATCGCGCATCCCTGCTAACCAAGCGGTGGTGCTGCGCAGCGGCGATGAAGTGCGCATCGGGCGCATGGTGCTTCGCTTGTACTTCAAGTAAACTGAGCGCGTCTGCTCGTTTGTTGATAGGTCGCCGCTGCATGGACGATTTCTTCGCGTTGGATCCCATCGAAGCCTACTGTGTGCGCTGCCGCACCACTGTTGAGGTGGAAAACCCGCAAGCCGTTTGGACGCGCAAAGGCCAAGCCGCCACGCGCGGCGAGTGCCCGCTGTGCGGCGGCGTCGTATTTCGCATTGGCCGCAGCGAGCTGCACGCCGGACACGACGCGCCCGCCGCCGTACAAGTCGGTGAAGGCAGCCGCGCTCGCGTCAAGCTGGCTCGTGACACTATCTACGTCAACTTCGCGCCAGACGACGAAGCCGCAGCCCGCCAGATCGCTGCGGACCTTGAGCGCAGCGGGCTAGCGGTGTGGCTGCATGAAGCCGACAACCGCACGGAGTGGGCGGCGGGGGTGCATCCTGCGCTCAAAGCGTGCGCCCGCATGGTGCTCATCCACAGCCCCGCCGCCCATGTCGAGGTGAGCGTGCGCCAAGCGTGCGAGTTCTTTCGCTCGCACAAGAAGCCGATTGTGCTGGCAGAGGTGGCAACCGCCTCCGTGCCGGCCCTGCTGGGGCGCAGCCCGCGCTTCGTCATGACCGAACAGTACAAAGTCGCGCTGCGCCACCTCGTCGACACGCTCAGTCAGTGACTCTATAGCTGCGGATCGATGTACAACAGCGCCTCATTCAGCACACCGGGCGAGCAGCGCACAAGCTACTGCACCGCGCCTGCCCACCTTGTAGATGCCCCACGAGAAGCCCAGACTTCACAACCTCTCATGTGAAAATCGCAAGCGTTAGGCGTCGTCTGCTATAATTTGCTAGTGCAAATTATTCAAGTCAAAATAGCGCAACAATGCGTTTTTGAAGTTTTTTGAAAGGACGCAATCATGAAACAGTGGTTTATCGGCCTGAGCGTTGGCCTTATGGCTCTGCCTGTGTTGGCGCAGGATATGCCCCCATTGGGCGATCTGCCCGTGGGCGAGTGGACGCAGATCCCCGTGGAAGGGGCGCGCTGCCTCTACGACACGGAATACAGCTTCTTGGTGCGCCCTGCGAGCGAGCCGACCGACAACCTGATGATCTACTTTGAGGGCGGCGGGGCCTGTTGGGACGGCTTCACGTGCGGCGCCCGCGGGCGGTTCGCTTCACAGTACTTCGTAGACGAAACCGAGCCGGACAACCTGCGCGCTGGCTTCTTCGACTTCGACAACGAGGAAAACCCCGTCCGCGACTATAACACGGTCTTCATCCCGTATTGCAGCGGCGACGTCCACAGCGGCGCGACGCCTGCCGTCACGCTGCCCGTGCCGCCCGAAACCGGCCTGCCAATTGAAGAGGTGACGGTCCACTTCACCGGCTTCGAGAACGCCTCCGCCGCGCTCGAATGGGTCTACGCCAACTACACCGAGCCGGCTCAGGTGTTTGTGACGGGGTGCAGCGCGGGCGGCTACGGGGCGCTGTTCCACGCGGGCAACATCATGCGCCACTACGCTGATCAGCGCGTGGTGCTGTTGAGCGACGCTGCGACCGGCGTCATCCCGCGCGCGTGGGAAGGCCTCGCCCTGTGGAACATCTACTCCGTGCTGCCAGATTTCATCCCGGCGTTTGAGAACATCACCCCAGAGCGTTACAGCACCACCTTCCACATGCGCGAGCTAGCCCGCGCCTTCCCAGGCAACACCTTCGCCCAGTACAACACCTTCCTCGACCAAGTGCAGGTGGGCTTCTATGGGCTGCAAACAGGTCGCGTAGTAGACGCGACCAACTTTGCCCAAATCGCGCCAGAGTGGGCGCGTCAGCTCCTCTCCAACATCTACAGCCTTGAAGCCACTGCCCCCAACTTCTACAACTTCATGCCCGGCGGAACCGTGCACTGCATCACGCCGCTCGACATCACTTACACCTATGAAGTGCAGGGGGTACGCTTCGTGGATTGGGTGCGCAGCTTGCTCGATGGGACGGTCAACGTCAGCCCGATGTGCGACGTCGGCACGGGCGAGTGCCTCGCCTTGCCACAGTAGAGACAAGGCCTGCCCTGTCCGTTTTTCTGTCCCCACGGGCACGGCAAACTCTGCTTCACCCCCAACTTCCCTCTCGAAGTGACCTACCTTGCGGTCACCTAGCGAGGGGACTTGGAGGCCCCACAAATGCGGCAAGTCACGCCCTTACTTGCGCAGGATGTTGATCTGGTTGACGCCCAGCGCGAGGGGCATGAACGTCGTTTGCGTCAGAACTTGGGCGAGGGCAGGCAGGCCGAACGTGGCAAATTGCAGCGCTTTAGGGATCAGCGGCAGATAGGGCACATCCCACAGGCCATCGCCAAACTGCTTGACGACCTGAAAGCCCGCCGCCTCGCTCCACTGTCGCCATGTGGCGGGCACGTGGCAGTTAATGTGTGTTTTATCTTTGCCGATGGCGTCTGTCTCGCGGTCTTTGAAGCGGCGCAGGCTGTACTCAGGGTGTGGGGTGGCGAACAGGAACAGCCCGCCCGGCTGCAAGGCGTGGAAAGCATCTTGCAGCGTCTGTTGGGGGTTGGGCAGGTGCTCCATCAGATGCAGCGCCACGATCACGCTCAGCTCTTGCGGCTCAAACTCGCTGAAGTCGGTGGCGTCGCCCATCCACGCGATGGCGCGCGGGGCAGCGCGGCGCGTGCGTTCCACGCTGTAGGGGATGAGGTCAACCCCATAACAGGTAAATTCATCTTGCAGCAAGCCCAGCAGGTCACCCAGCCCACAGCCCATCTCATAGAGCTTGCGCTCGGGGCCGCCCGCAGGGGCATAGCGCCGCACCAGCGCCGCGTAGTAGCGTCGCGCAAACCAGTACATGCTGAAGCGCCCCAGCGGACGATCCGCGTAGTTCCACTTGCGGAAGTAGTCAGCCGTGTAGTGCTGGCGGGGCACTTCGGGGGGTGTCATGAGACCTTCCATGAGAGCGGCGTCACCCCTTCACCCACGCGCGAATCAAACACGTCGAACGATAAATCCGTTAGATCCAGCACGCCGTAGGTGTGGGACGTGGCGCGTGTGCTGTCAAATGTGTAAAGTGACCCGGGGTTCAGCACACAGCCGGCTCCCACGCGCACGTACAGCGGCACGTGCGTGTGGCCTGTGATGAGCACGTCCGCTTGCAGCGACTTCAACACCATGTTGAGATAGGTATCGCTCAGATGGTCACGATACATCCCCCACATGTTGTTGCCGGGCTTGCCATGACACATGAACAGGCGGCGTCCGCCTAACTCGCCGCGCCAATCGACCGGCAAGCTCTTCAAGAAAGCCGCGTTCTCTTTGGTGATGCCCGTGAAGAACTCGTCGTGGTTGCCGCGCACAGTGATGAACCCGTGCTTGCGGTGCACTTCTACCACGCGGTTTTGCTCTGGGCCGCGCCCGACGAGGTCGCCGGCGCTTAAGATGGCGCTCACTTGGTGCTCGTTGTACAGTTTGTTGAGGGTGTTCTCTAGTGTTTCGATGTCTCCATGGGTATCTGAAATAATCCCGATCCGCATACCTCTACAGCCTTCAGCCGGTTAACATGTGCTTAATTATATCGACGAACAGGGCATTTTTGTATGCAGAATGTGGAAGCGCCAGCGGCTGACGCCATCTCGAGGGCTGTGAATGACCTGTCGCGGCGCGCCCGCGTGGGGGGTCAACCACAACGGACAGGGCAGGCCCTGTCTCTGTGGTGATGCCCCATGACGACGGGGCGCGTGGCGTGTTCCCCAATGCGAACAACTGAAATAACTCACTAAAAGTTTAACTTCCTCAAACGATTGCAGTCGGAAAGATGCTATGATGATAATGAGTGTAATAGGATGGATTCGTCAACTACAGACCTCACTAGGGGCACGCGCCATGACGACACTGCTGCTGATCCGACATGCGACCAACGACTACGTCAAAACTGGCCGCCTCGCCGGGTGGACGCCGAAAGTTCACTTGAACGAGGAAGGCCAGCAGCAGGCGCGTGCGCTAGGAGAACGCTTGAAGAACGCCCCACTCAACGCCCTGTACGCCAGCCCACTCGAGCGTACGATGGAGACAGCGCAGGCCATCCAGCAGCACCACCCGCACCTGACCATCCGCGCCCATGAGGGCATCGGTGAGGTGCGCTATGGCGACTGGGAAGGCATGAAGATCAGCACGCTGGCGCGCCGCAAAATGTGGCAAGTCGTCCAAGAGTATCCCTCACGGGCGTACTTCCCCAATGGGGAGACGATGCGCGGCGTGCAGCACCGCATCGTCAACGCGCTCGAGGCGCTGGTGGCCGAGCATCCGAACGAGATGGTGGCCGTTGTGTTCCACGCCGACCTCATCAAGATGGCCGTTGCGCACTATCTGGGGGTGCACCTAGACAACTTTCAGCGCATCGTCATCTCGCCCGCGTCGATCACCACGCTGCAGCTGGGGCACAGCCGCCCGTACATCTTCAGCGTGAACGACGTGGCACACTTGATCGAACTTGAACGTCAGCCAACACAAGCTAAGCAGGAACAGAAGGCATGAGCCGAACAGAAATTGAATTGCGAGAACTGGATTTCGTCACGATTGGAACCATCGGCCCGAAGGGGCAGCGCGTATTCCACCTTCAGGCGGGCTACGGTTCACAGCTTCTCACGTTTATCATTGAGAAAGAACAAGCATGGGCGCTGGCCGAGGCCATCCGTCAAGTGATTGACGACTACGACGAGCGCCACAACACCACCACAGAGGTGGAGATGGCCGCGCTCGACATGGAACTGCGCGAGCCAATTCAACCGCTCTTCCGCGTGGCGCAGATGGGATTGGCGCTGGACGAAGAATCCAAGATGATCATCCTCATCGCGCAGGAGATGGTGCTCACCTCTGACGAGGAAAGCGAAGACGAGGCCAAAGAACCCGCGGTCGCGCGCATGTGGGCCACCCTGTCGCAGATGCGCGCGCTGAGCCTGCACGCGATGGACACGGTGGAACAAGGCCGCCCCAACCCCCGCCAGAACGGACGTATCACCTATTATTGGATGTAGCCCCATGCGCCCGACGCTTTACACGGCCCGCCAGCTTGAGGAACCGCTCACGCTCGCGTTTGAGGAGGGTCTGCGCTTGCTGCGGCTCGGCTCCATCGACGCTGAACACGGCATCATGCGCTTTGGCAGCAACTACACCTTCCTCGTCACCGTGCGGCTAGATGCGTTGGAGGCGCTGGCGATCTACAAGCCGCGCATCGGCGAAGCCCCGCTGTGGGACTTCCCCAGCGGCACGCTCTGCCAGCGCGAGCTGGCCGCCTTCTGCTTGTCGGAAGCGTTGGGGTGGAACCTCGTCCCGCCGACGGTGCTGCGCGAAGACGCCCCGCGCGGGATCGGCTCGCTTCAGTTGTTCATCCACCACGACCCACGCTGCCACTACTTCCACTTTGAGCCGCGCCACCTGCCGCAGATCAAGCGTTTCCTCGCGTTTGACGTGGTGGCCAACAACGCTGATCGCAAAGGTGGGCACGTGCTGCTCGACGAAGCCGATCACATCTGGGGCATCGACCACGGCCTGTGCTTCCACCACGTGCCCAAGCTGCGCACCGTCATGTGGGAGTTCGGACCAGAGGAAACCCCGCTGGCGGGCACGCCCCTCCCTAAGGACATCATGGCGGATTTGCGCTGCCTGCTGGCCAAGCTCAACCAGCCTGATAAGCTGATCGAGCAGTTGATCAGCCTGCTGGCTGATGATGAGGCAGCCGCGCTGCGCCGCCGATTGACGACCCTCATCAACAACGGAACCTACCCCCTGCCGCGGCCGGGCGGCAGCCGCCCGTGGCCTGCCGTGTAGTGGCATTTCCTCGCAGATTTGTTAGAATATGAGCTAAGCATGAACAGGGGGAAACCATGAGAAGATGGACCTTACTAGGTATCACAGCAGCCGTCATGGTCGTTGGCTTGATGGCAATCAGCAGCGTGGCACAAGCCCCGTGCAGCAGCACGGACACCGTCCGCGTGAGCACCAACGCTGACTGCAGCATAGACACAGGGTTGGGGGTGGGCTTATCGCAGAATTCAGAAAGCCGCATCATTCGCGCGGTAAACTTATTTGGTGATCGCTTCAACGCTGAAAACCCGGCCGGCGTATGCTTGAAAGGCACCGGCGCGCTGTACCTGAGCCGCGCCTCGCTCAACCCGCGCGCCGCTTTCTTCGCGTGGTACTACGTGACCGATGACGGCTACACCTGCACCAACGTCGATTCACCCGCCACCGTCATCCTCGTAGAAGGAACCTCGCCCCTCGCCCCCGGCCAAGCGCCGGGCGCAGACGACCAGACCAGCGCCGCGCCGGCTGCCACACGCACCCCAGCCGCGCCGGCTGCGGGCCAAGTGGTCGGCGGTCGGATCGTATTCACCAACTGCCAAGTGGTGACGCGCGCCATCCTCAACTTCCGCGACGCGCCCAGCCTCAACAGCAACGTGATCGAGTTGATCCCGTATCGCACCATCCTGCGCGCCATCAACCGCAGCGGCGATTGGTTCAACGTGATCTATGGCAGCAACAACGGTTGGGTGGCGGCCTCATTGGTGAACACCCGCGGGCGCTGCGAGTAGCGGCGGCGCGCCTCACGCCCGCTGCGTCCCTGCCTCACCCCTAAGTCCCCTCTCCCGTGGAGAGGGGACTAGAGGCCACTGTGGACACGGCCAGCCCCAAATTGTGTAGCCCACGGCGCGTAACGTGTGTTACAATGAGCTTGTGTCTATCTGCCAATGTAGCTAGGGTGACCATCCCCAGCCGTGTCTGATCCAGTTCGATACCCCAACGCCATACCTTATCGGTCACTGCCAGTCGAGCGACTGCGCAGCGCTTGTGTGTTCACTATGATCGAAAGGCTGACTACTTGAACGAGCTGACCTTCGCCATCGTCGTTGGCTTCGTCGTCTTCAGCGCGGTGCTCACGCTGGCGTATGCTGCGCTCAACAACACTCGCCCCGGGTACTTAAAAGAACAGAGCGAGATTGGCAGTGCCACAGCGCAGCGCGCGCTGGCACTAATCGAAGTCAAAGGGCGCTTGCAGATCACCTATCAATTGTGCTTGACGCTGGCTTACACCCTCATCACCGCGGTGCTGGTGGTGTACCTCTACGAGCCGATGGCAGAAACCAGTGGCTTAGAAGCCGCGCTGATCGTGGCGGTGTTGGTGGCGGTCACCCTGCTGACCATCACCCAGATTGCGCCGGAAGGCATCGGCAGCGCCCACGCGCCGCGTCTCTACCCGCTGCTAACGCCCTTCTTGGCCGTCGTCGTGTGGCTGCTGACGCCCATCACGGCAGGCCTCATCTTGATCTCGCGCGGGCTGGCGGGGCTGTTCGGCGGCAGCCAGCTCGTCAACACTGTGACAGAAGAGGAGGTCCTGACGCTGGTGCAAAGTGGCGACTTTGAAGAAGACGAGAAAGACATGATCTACAGCGTCCTTCAGCTTGACCAACGCGACGCCCGCCAGTTGATGGTTCCGCGTATGGACATTGTGGCCGTCAGCATCGACGACTCGCTGGAGCAGGCCGCCGAGGTGTTCACCAACAGCGGGTTCAGCCGTCTGCCGGTGTATGAAGGGACGATCGACAACATTCAAGGCATCCTCTACGCTAAGGATCTGCTGCCGCTGTGGCGGCGGGGCAACTTTCAGACCGCGCGCATCCAAGATTTGATGCGCACGGCCAACTTTGTGCCTGAGACGCTGCGCGCGGATGACCTGCTCCAGCTTATGCAGAAGCGCAACTTCCACATGGCGATTGTCGTGGACGAGTACGGCGGCACGAGCGGCTTGATCACGATTGAGAACTTGATTGAAGAGATCGTCGGCGACATCCGCGACGAATACGACCAGAACGAAGAGATCGAACATATCCAGATCAGCGAGACCGAACACATCGTCGCTGGCTCGATGAACATCTCGGATATCAACGAGCTGCTCGACCTCGACATCGAAGAAGACGCCAACTACGACACGATCGGCGGTTTGATCTACGCGACGCTGGGGCGCGTCCCTCATCTAGGCGACCGCATCACCCGCGACACGTTTGAACTGGAAGTGAGCGCGGTAGAAGGGCGGCGCATCCGCAAGGTGAAGATCCACCTCCTGCGCCCCACCGACACATCAGAGCCGCTTGAGCGCACCCCCGAACCTGCTGAAAACGACGCGGCACCCGACAGCGAAACGTTATGAAACAACCTTGCCGCTGCTGCCAAGCCAGCGTACAATATGAACGGAACTAACAGCCGAGCACACACCTTATGTGTGCTTTTTTGTCCTCACCTGTGGAGGCGCGCATGCAGCCACCAGACGACGAACAGCAGCGCGCGGTTCAAGCCGCCATCCAAGCGGCCCAGCAGGCCTACGCGCCCTACTCACAGTATCGCGTGGGCGCGGCGCTGTTGGCAGCAGACGGACGCATCTTCACCGGCTGCAATGTCGAAAACGCTGCCTACCCAGCCGGCATCTGTGCCGAGCGCGGCGCGCTGGCCAAAGCCGTCAGTGAGGGCGCGCGCGATTTCTCGTTGGTGGTAGTGGCCACGCAAAATGGCGGCTCGCCGTGCGGCATTTGCCGTCAGTCATTACTCGAATTTTCGCCAGCGGCCCGCGTGCTGTGTGTGACGTTTGAAGGCGTCGTGCACGTTGATGCCACCGTGGCCGAGTTAATGCCGTTTGGGTTTTCCCCCCGCAGCTTACTTTAAATCGCCCCTCTTCAACTGCTCTTAACGCACGACCAGCGGCCTCAACGCGCCTGTGTTGCCACATTTTTTCCCAAATCAACCTCGCCGTTTTTGGGACATATATCCCCATGTTACAACCGTGCAACAAATTTGATCCGTTTTTGTCAGAAAATATCGCAAGAAACAGGTCGATGGGGGCGGGGATTTCGCAAATATCAATCAATAAGTGAACAAGTGTTCCGAACATATCACAAGTGATTTTACCCAAGTGACATGTTTTATCACAACCGAACACTTGATCTGTTCATAACTCTGTTGATAACCTGTTGATAACCTGTTCATAACTGGCATTTGCCTGTTGATAACTTATCGCAGATTTTATAATTGATGTAATCCTTGCGAAACGCTGGGGATATATCAGAGCGCCCCTGTTGAAACTGTTGATAACCTGTTCATAACTTTGGCGCGCCTGTTGATAACTCATCACGCCAAGTATCACACATTGACCCACAAATTGGGGAAATACGCGCGCATTCTGGGATAGGCTTGGGACAAATAACCCACATAACGGTTTTCGTTTCAAAGTTATCAACAGTTTGAACAGCCCTACTACTAGCACTACCTAACACACAGATCAGCTGATCCCATCCATGCTTTAAATGACTCGCTCTAGAACAAGCGCTGCGTTTGAGTAATAACGTGCTACAATCTATTGTGTACTGTGCATAGGGTAGCCTTCTGAGTAAGCATCTATGAACGACCTTATCGAGAAGGTTCGTCAGCTAGAGCGTAAAAACAGCATTCTCATCAAACTGGCAGAGATCAGCGCCTCGTTGAACTCACAGTATGATCTACAGCCCTTGCTTCAGTACATTATGCAGGTGGCCGTTGAAATCACGGATTGTGAGGCGGCATCTGTCTTGCTGTGGGACAGCCTACGCCAAGAGCTGTTCTTTGCGGCCTCTACCACAGTGGACAACAACAACGAACTGGTCGGTATGGTTGTCCCGATGGAGAGCATCGCCGGGACGATCCTACGCCAGAATGAGATCATTATCGTCAACGACACGAGGCGTGATCAACGCCACTACGATCAGGTGGACAAGGAAATCGCCTTCCAAACGCGCTCGCTGTTAGGCGTGCCGATGCGCTACAAAGACCGCGTGATCGGCGTGCTAGAGGCGCTCAACAAGCGTACGCTGCCGTGGACACAAGACGACTGCGATTATCTAATGACGTTGGCTGCGCAGGCCGCTGTGGCCATTCAAGGTGCGCAGCTCGTGATGGAACTGAAGCGCGCCAACGACGAGCTGAGCGAAGTAGACAAGCTCAAGAACGATTTCATCGCCATCGCCTCACACGAGTTGCGCACGCCGCTGGGGGTCATCATGGGCTATGCCAGCTTCTTGCAAGACAGCGACAACCACGACATACAAGAACACGCGACTAAAGTGCTGGAGAGCGCCCTGCGGCTGCGCAAGATCATTGAGGACATGGTGAACCTGCGCTACCTCAAACAAAAGCAGAGTGACCTACACCGCGAAGAAACCGACGTGCGCACGATCCTAGACTTGGTGCGCGTCGAGGTCGATGCTGTGTTTGACGTGAGCCATCACGACTTTCAGATCAAGTACCCGGCTGAGGGGCTGCGCGTCTACGTCGATCAAACACGCTTGTCGATGGCGTTGATGAGCTACGTGCACAACGCCTTCACCTTTACCCCTCAAGGCGGCAAGATCACGATTGACGTGCAGGCGACCCCCTCGGAGGTTCGCTTCCGTGTTGCTGATACTGGAATCGGCCTCGAAAGCGACAAGCTAGAGCGCATCTTTGAAGAGTTCTATCAAGTCGAAGATCACATGATCCGTCATCATGGGGGGCTTGGCATTGGGCTGAGCATCGCCCGCGCAATTGCCACCGCCCATCGTGGCCGCGCATGGGCCGAAAGCGAAGGCCTCGGCAAAGGGGCGACCTTCTACCTTGCGCTGCCGCGGCTAACCTAGCGTGTTCACGGCCACAAAGTGGATGCGGATGGGCAGCGTTCCGAGCACGATGATGTCCTCAGACCGCAGCATGTGCAGCGTGTTCGGTGAGATGCGGTGCTCGTTGAGCATCGTCCCGTTGCGGCTGTTCAAGTCCACAATGTAAATCTCGTTGGTGATGCGGCGCAGCACAGCGTGGCGGCGGCTGACGCCCATCCGATGGCCGCCGTATGGGTCAACATCAATGTCGGGCTGACTGCCGCTGACCTTGTCTAGGCGACCAATGATCAAATCTCGATCCACTGGGAGGATCAAGCGCGGGAAGTTGACGATCTCTAGCGCAAGGCAGTGCTGATCAGTAAAGAGCGTGTTCGCCAACGGCTGGATTGCATCATGCTCACGGCGGTACGCATCGCGCACAACCTTGAGGTCGTCGATGCTGATCTGAAACGTTGAGCCTTCCGCAGGTTTCGGCACCTCGTCTGTGGACATGTACGTCAAACCTTACAAATTTTACAACTTTTTATATTCTAGTATTTTTTGGGAAGAGTGGCGAATGAAATTAGTCTGATGAAATTGGCCTGAGCGGCATTGTAGGGAGGCAGCAGGCCGCGTCCCTATGGGTTGAGGGGAATTAGGAGGGAGGCACGGCGCGCCATGCCCGTGGCGGGCTTAATTCAGCACCCAGCTATCAGTTGCCTCGTCGTGGCTCCAGCGCATCGGCGTGGGCGGGCGACACGTGGTGTCCACGCGCGTTTGGGTGGGCGTTTCTAAAAACTCGAATTCTACTGTGATGTTCGGGTCAATGCCGTTGACAATGCGGCGGATGGTCTCGCGGGCGTTGTTGCGCGCCAACGTGAGGTTGTCCTCATGACTGATGCCGTGCTCAACAGCTTTGTTCATCAGCATATACTCGCCCAGCTCGCGCGTGGCTTCCCAATTCGGGAACATGGCCGTAGAACGGTCTTTTTCCTCAACGGGCGTCATGCTGCAAGAGAGCAGTTCCACTTTAGGTAGGGTAATACGGATAGTGATAGGCCCGGTTGGCTCGACTTTGAACTCATCGCGCAGCAGGTTGTAGCCGTAGCGCACTATAACATCCGCTTCATAGGTGGCCCCGTAGCCACCCATGTTGAAGGGGCCGCGCTGCACGTTGACACGCGCGCGCACTTTGCGCATCACCTCCTCGCCCGTCACGAGCTGGGCGCTGGCCGTCAGCGTGGAGGTGATCGTGTTCGTCAGGTTGACGGTGGCCCAGGCGGGCTGGGTGTTAAAAATGCGGTCGATGGCGTCACGACCGATGGCGGCCACCAACCAGAAGCCGCCCACGATGAGCAGCACGGTGATGATCAACGAGACGACGGCTTTAGGCAGATGGAAACTGTCGATTGGTCTTATCTTTCCTTTTGACATGGTAATGATCTATCCGCAGCCATGACATTAACTGATAAGATGCGATTTCCTGCTTCTTAACTAACACAAACTCTTGCTAAAAGTAATTAGATTTTACACTATTTTTATATCACCTATGTCGTTCTGGAATTTAAATTAAGTATTGAGAAGCGCTCAAACAAAAAGCCCCACCATGTGGCGGGGCTTCTGTGTGCGTCGGGACGCCCTAAGAGCGGATCACGTCGGGGTTGCAAACGTTGTTCACGCTGCCTTTGAGGAAGAAATCGCGGATCAGCTCGGCGGCTTCGATGGCGACGGTGATCTGCGCGTCGACGGTGCTCGCACCGAGGTGGGGCGTGTCGATCACGTTGGGGGCGTTCAGCAGCGGGTGGTCGGGCGGCGGCGGCTCCACGTCGTACACGTCTACAGCGGCCCCGGCCACCTTGCCGCTCTGGAGCGCTTCGGCAAGATCATGATCGTTGATCAGCGCGCCGCGCGCCGCGTTGATGATGCGCACGCCGTCCTTCATCTTGGCGATGTTCGTACGGTTGATGAGGTATTTCGTCTCAGGAGTGATGACGCTGTGCAGCGTGATGAAGTCGCTCTGCGCGAACAGCTCGTCCAGCGTGACCATCGTTGCCAAGTCGCCGCCGTCCTCCACAAACGGGTCATGGGCGATCACCTTCATCTCAAACGCCTTCGCGCGGGCGGCCACTGCCTTGCCGATGCGCCCAAAGCCCACGATGCCCAGCGTCTTGCCGCGCAGCTCCACGCCGACCATGTTCTTGCGCTCCCACTTACCCGCCTTGAGCGTGGCATCCCCCTGTGGGATGAAGCGCGCTAGCGCCAACATCAAGCCGAGCGTCAGCTCGGCGGTGGCGATGGTGTTGCCGCCGGGCGTGTTCATCACGACGACGCCGTGACGGGTGGCCGCCTCTAGGTCGACGTTGTCCACGCCGACGCCGGCGCGGGCGATCGCCTTCAAGTTGGGAGCGGCTTCGAACACATCGGCGGTGATCTTCACGCCGCTGCGGATCATGAGGGCTTCCGCGTCAGGGATCAGCTCTTTGAGCTTCTCCTGAGAGATTTTGCCGGTGTAGGTGACTTTTAGCCCTTCCGCCGCGTTGAGAATGTCCAGCGCGGCAGCGTCTACGTCGTCAGGCACTAATACATGAAAAGTCATCGTCAACCTCCGTTACTTCGCGCCGATGAACTCGTCCAAGCCGGCCAACACCTCTTCGAGGATGTCGGGGGTCATGTCGCCCATGTGGGCGATGCGGAAGGTCGTGCCCTTGATCTGGCCGTAGCCTTTGTCCATCGAGAAGCCTTTGCCGCCCATGAACTTGGCCATGTCGTCTACGTTGATCTGGCGAGTGCGGTTGTCGACCGCGGTCACGGTGGGCGAGCGGTAGCCTTCCTGCGCGAAGAGGCCAAAGCCGCGCTCGTTGGCCCATGTGTGGGTCATGTCGCGCATCGTCAGATGACGCTGCCAGCGGTTTTCGAGGCCTTCGGCGAGGATGTCGTCTAGCTGGCGATCGGCGGCGAACATCAGGCTGATGGGCGGAGTGCTGGGGGTGTTGTTCTTCTGGGCGCTCTTCTCGATCTCGATGAAGTCGAAGTAGTAGCCGCGGTTCTTGACCTGCTTGGCGCGCTCAAGGCAGCGGTTGTTGAGGGTGGCGAAGGCGATGCCGGGCGGCAGCGCGAAGGCCTTTTGGCTGCTGGTGAGCGCCATGTCGATGCCCCATTCGTCCGTACGCAGCTCCGCGCCGAGGAAGCCGCTCACTGTGTCGATCACGAACAGCGTGTCATCGTACTGGCGGATAACCTCACCGATCTCTTTAACGGGGTTGAGGACGCCGGTGCTCGTCTCGTTGTGGACGACGAACACCGCATCGTAGTGCTGCTTCTTGAGTGCATCGGCCACCATCTCTGGGGTGTGAGCGGCGCCCCACGGCACTTCAATTACGTCAACCTCTTTGCCGTTCTCTTGGCTGATCTTGGCCCAACGGTCGCTGAACGCGCCGCCAACGAGGTGGAGTGCCTTCTGGCCATCGCGGATGAAGTTGCGCGATGCGCCCTCCCATAAGCCCGTGCCGCTAGAGCCGTGCACCACTACACGATACTGCGTTAGAAAGACTTGCTGAAGCTTGGGTTGAAGCCGTGCGAACAGATCGGCGAAGGCGGTGGAGCGGTGGCCGATCATCCACTGGGTTTGCGCCTCAAGGATCTCCTTGCGCACTTCGACTGGGCCGGGGATGACGAGATACTTATGATCGCGGTTGCTCATCTTGAACGAGACTCCTGCCTCATCGGGCCTATTTGTGAGAAACGTCACATGGGACGAACGGTAGTATATCGCAGACTGCGCGCGGTTGTAAGCGGTAACCTCTGGCTGAGGCCGTCGGGCGGTGCCTGCGGCCTGCTTCTAGTGAACGATCTGGTTTCATGCTATAGTAAAGTCGTCATTGAAGTTCAATGCCTCAGCCAAAGCAAGTTAAGGGTCGCCCATGCCTCCGGTTGAATTTCGTGAGCAGAAGCTGATTGCAGAGTTGAAAAAGCTCTACCACGTGGTAGAGGGTGTGAAAGCTGTTGTGATCGTCAACATCGATGGGCTTCTGGTCAGCAGTTACCCCGTCGATGACGAAGAGAACCCCCACGAAACGCCTACCTCCAGCCCGCAGGTGGCGGCTATGTCGGCAACGCTGGTCGGCCTTGCTGAGAAGACGCTGGTGCGCTTGGCGCAGGGCAAGCTCGAACGACTGCTGATGGAAGCAGAGGAAGGCACGATGGTTGTCTACCCGGCTGGGCGCACCGCGGTGGCTGTGCTCGTTGAAAAAAACGCCAACATGGCGCATGTCCTCTTTGCGACCAAACAGGCCGCAGCCGAAATTGCTGCTATCTTGGCCGGCTAGAGGGCTGGCCAGCCGCATGCGGTGACCTTCACATTTGCCCCCGCGTTGGCACTGCTGTTGGCGCTGCCCATCCTGTGGTGGATCGGGTGGCCGCGCGTGGCACACCGCCGCCTGCGCGATCGTGCCAGCCTCATTCTGCGCACAGTCATCGCCCTGTGCTTGACCGCCGCTGTCGCAGGCCTCACGTGGCCACAGCCCTCACAGGCGCTGGCAGTGCTCTTCCTCGTCGACGTGTCGGACAGCGTGGGGGTGGGGGCGCGCGCCCACCAGCTTCAAGTGATCGAACGCGCCTTGGCCGAAAAACGCCCCGACGACCGGTGGGGGGTGCTCATCTTCGGGGCGGAGGCCGCGGTTGACCAAGCCCTGACCACTCGTGACCGCGTGCAGCCCCTCCGCGCGCGCGTCAACAGCGGCGAGACGAACCTCGCCGCCGCCCTCACCAGCGCCTTGAGCCTTCTCCCCGCCGACGCCACGCCGCGCATCGTCATCCTGAGCGACGGCCTTGAGACCGTCGGCAGCGCCCTGCCGGTGGCGCAGCGCGCCGCGGCAGGCGGCGTGGCGCGGCACTACGTGCCCTTCTCGCCTAGCAATGAGCCTGATGCCCGCGTGAGCGAGGTGGTCGCGCCCGCCCGCCTGAGCGAAGGCCAGCCCTTTGACGTGGTTGTAACCGTCGAATCTGACCATGAGGCCAGCGCGCTGCTGCTGCTCTACCGCAATAATCAGCTTATCAGCGAGAACGCGGTGCGGCTGCGAGCCGGGACGAACCGCTACACCTTTGCCCAGCAGGCGGCGGGCAGCGGCCTGCTGACCTACACCGCGCAGATCGTCCTTGAAGACGACGCCTTCAGCCAGAACAACCGCCTGACAACTTTCGCGCAGGTGGCGGGGCAGCCGCGCGTCTTGCTGGTCAGCACGCCCGATGCCCCGCTCAGCGCGCTGACGCAGGCGCTGCGCTCGGCTGGGTTTGACTTAGCACAGCGCCCGCCCGCGGCGCTGCCTGCGGACGCAGCCGGCTTAGCCGCTTACCGCGCTGTGGTGATCGTCAACGTGCCGGCGGAGCAGTTCAGCACGCGCCAGATGGAGCAGCTGCAAACCTACGTGCGTGATTTGGGCGGGGGCTTGGTGTTCGTCGGTGGGGATCGCAGCTTCGGGGTGGGCGGCTACAGCGACACGCCTATCGAAGCGACGCTGCCGGTGGAGATGACCCTACGCGACGAGGAACGCCTGCCGCGTTTGACCGTGGCCTATCTGATCGACACGTCGGGCAGCATGGCTGCCAGCGACGATGGCATCGTCACCTATCTTGAGCTGGCGCAGCAGGCGATCATCCTGTCTCTTTCGCTGTTGCAGCCCGATGATCGTGTGGCGATCAGCTCCTTTGCCAGCGCGGGGCAGTGGTTGGCGCGCTTCCAAAACGTCGAAAACCGCGTGCTGCTTCAGCAGGTGGTGGCCGGGCTGCGCCCCGGCGGCGGGACGGACATCCTCGCCGGGCTGCGGCTGGTGGAGCGCGACATCATCCTTGAGCCGACGCCGCTCAAACACGTGATCCTCTTGACGGACGGCGGCGCAAACAGCGCCGGGCTGGTCGCCACGGCGGCGCGGCTCTACCGCGATCACGGCGTGACGATGACGACTATTGGCATCGGGGGGCAGATCCCGCCCTTCATGGAGCAGATGGCGCGCGTCTCGGATGGGCGCTTCTACGCCGTGACCGACGTGAGTCAAATCCCGACGATCTTCGCGCAAGATACGCTGCTGGCGACGCGCTCTTACTTGATCGAAGCGGACGTGCAGCCGCAGTACGCCGCGCTCAGCCCGATCATGAGCGGCATCAGCCAACCGCCGACGCTGCGCGGCTACGTCGCCACCACGTTGAAAGACTCCGCTCAGCTCGTTCTGAGCGCGGGCGATCCCTACCGCGACCCGCTGCTGGCCAAATGGCAGTACGGCTTGGGGCGCAGCGTAGCCTTCACCTCGGACGCGGTAGACCGCTGGGCGGCGGAATGGCTGACGTGGGAGGACTTCGCGCGTTTTTGGGGGCAGGCTGTCGCGTGGACGATCACGCGCAGCGACGACGATGCGCTGCGCGTGCAGATCAGCGCAGAGGGCGGGCTGGCGCGTGTGACACTCGACGCGCGCGACGAGGCCGGCGGCTTCCTCAACGCGGCTGAGTTTAGCGGCACAGTTCTCACGCCAAACGGTGACGCGCTGCCGCTGACCTTCCGCCAGACCAACGCGGGCGTCTACAGCACGTCGTTCGTCCCCAGCAGTGAAGGGGCTTACTTCGTCTCGGTGGTAGGGACGGCCCCAGACGGCAGCACGCTCAGCGCGCGGGAGGGATGGGTGCGCAGCTACAGCCGCGAGTACGCCGCCCCGTCGGTTGAGACGACGCTGCTAGCGGACATGGCAGCGCTGACCGGCGGGCGCGACCTGAGCGACGAGCCAAGCGCGGCCTTCACCCCGCCGCGCGAGCCGCGCACCACGCAGCAGCCGCTCGCACCGTGGCTGCTGCTGCTGGCGGCGCTGCTGCTGCCGCTGGATGTGGCCGTGCGTCGCCTGCTGGTCACCCGCGCTGATCTGGAGCGGCTGCTGGCGCGCTGGCGGCCGGCTGTGCCGGCCCCGTCTGAGGAACACATTCAAGCGCTGCGCCAAGCCCGCGCGCGCGTCCGCGTCGAGCCGACCAGCGCGCCGCCCACTTTGAGCGCCCCCAGCGATGCCCCATCCCCCCCTGCTGCGCCGACTGCCGTGAACGCCCCCACCGACACCGTCGGCGCGCTGCTCAAGCGCCGGCGCAGCCGTAACGCCCAAGATTAGCCGACGGGCTGCTCTTGGACTAACGACTCTGGTGGTTTGACGGTGAACATGTAGCCGACGCACCGTTCCGTGCGGATGTAGTGCGGGTGATGGCTGTCGGCCTCCAGCTTGCGGCGCAGGCGATGCATGTGCACGCGCAGCGTGTCCTCGTAGACGTCTTGGCCGGGCCAGACGCGCGCAATCAGCATGCGGTTCTCGACTACGCGCCCGCTGTTGCGCAGCAGCACATGCAGCAGGATCGACTCGGTCGGCGTGAGCGAGATCGGCTTGCCGTCCAGCAGGATGCGGTTGTGGGCGAAGTCGATCTTCAGGTGCGCGTCGACGTGGATGATCGGCTCGTTGGCGTAATCCAGCGAGGGCATGCGCGACAGGACGACTTGTACGCGCGCCTCTAACTCGCGCAGTTGGAAAGGCTTCACCACAAAGTCCTCAGCGTACTTCTTCAACCCTTGCACGATAGTGTCTGTGTCACCGCTGCTGGTGACGAAGATGATCGGCACATCGGCCATAGACTTTAACTTACTGGCTAGCTCGAACCCGTGCATCGTCGGCAGGCCAAGATCAATCAACGCGATGTGGGGCAGGCCGCGCATCCGCACTAGCTCCAGAGCTTCGGGCGCATCAGCAAAAGGAAGTACTTCATAGCCCTCGCGCGTCATGAAGTCGGTGATGAGCTTGCGTACCGTTTCATCATCCTCAACCAGTAGCACTTTGGACTTTCTCATAGACAGTTACCTTGCCTTAAGCATCAATTAATGTGTTGTAATAAATATACAGCACTTGTAATGATATGTCAAATAAAAATTGATGAGAAGATAAAGAACCTCATGATACAGCAGGAGGCAGCGGTCATCAGAGGTAGGCAACACGACCGCCACCTGACAACTGCCCTACGCTGGGGCGGGATGGTCTATTGTGTGGCAGCAGAAGCGGCCTATAATAAACCATGGCAGCATCGTACTCGTCCCCGCTGCCGGTTCAAAGGTTTAGAGAAAACATGTCAGCCATAAGCAAGCCTTCCACGCAGGTCGAGGGGGCTAATTTTAACCATTTGGTGTGGGACATCGCGTGGTTCGGCATCGCGCTGGCCGCAACGACGCGCTTCCTGCAGTTCTTCGCGCTTGAGATGGGCGCTAGCGCGATGGACTTGGGCTGGCTGACGGCGCTGCCCGCGCTGGTCGTGCTGCTGACGACGACGCTTAGCCCGTGGTGGCGCAGCCGATACAACAGTTCTATCCGCGCGGTGATGGTCCCCGGGTTCATCCAGCGGCTGGCCTTCCTGCTGCCTGCGTTTGCGCCCGTCTTCCCTGAAGCGTGGCGCGTGCCGTGGATCATCTTCGCCTCGACGCTGCCGATGATCGGTCAGGGGGCGGTCTCGGCGATTTTCGTGCTCATGATGCGCGAGACGATCGACGACAGCCAACTGCAACCGCTGCTGACGCGGCGGCACATCGCCATGAACGTGATGATTACCGGCGGGGCGCTGGCCTTTGGCCTTATGCTGGAGGCGCTGCCCTTCCCGCTCAACTATCAGGTGATGTTCGTGGCGGCCTTCGGCTTTGCGATGGCCAGCCAGTGGCACCTGACGTGCCTGCGCCCGCTGCAAGCCGAGGCGACCAGCGCGCCGGTAGCGCATCGCAGCTACCGTCAACTGCTGGCTGATCCGGCATTCCGCGGCGTGATCGCGGTGCTGATCGCTGGGTTTGGCACGTTCCATCTGATCATCGCGGTGATCCCGTTTCACTTGAAGAACGGGCTGGGCGCGACGGAAGGCTACATGGGCTTGTACGGCGGGTTGGAGGTGCTGGCAGGCTTCTTCGCTGCGCTGGCGCTCAACCGACTGTCACGCCGCTTCAGCAACCGCACGCTGATCGCCCTCTCGATGGCCGTTACGGCGCTGGCGGCGCTGGTCGTAGCGCTGGCCCCCAATCGTGAGATCGCCCTCTTCAGCGCCCTGCTGAACGGCGCGGGCTGGTCGATTGTTGGGCTGTGCAGCTTCGCTTTCTTCGCCGAGCGCACCGCCAAGAGCGACATGCACGCTGCAATGGTGTATCATCAGATTATCTACGCCTGCATCTTCGTGACGCCGCTGTTGGGAAGCTGGCTGGTGGATGCCGGGCTGGGGGTGATCGGCGTGCTGCTGCTAGGCTTCTTGGCGCGGCTGCTGGGCGCGGCGGTGTGTGAATTTGCCGTTGACGCGCGCAAGAAGGCCAAACGCTACAGCGGCTTGGCCGAGGTGGGCGCAGCCGGTGACTGATCCCCGCAAGTCAAGGTTCGCAGTGAGGGGTGAATGTATGAAACGAATGCTGATGTGGGGTGTGCTGTGGGCGCTGGCGGTCACTGGCTGGGCACAGGGTGGGCTGCCGACGCCGCCCGGCTTCAACCGCGCGGTGGCCTTCACATTGAGTGGCGAGGCGCTGAGCGCCGCTGAGGTGACGCTGCCGGGCGAGAGCTATATGATCGATTTCAACCCACAAGACGCCTCGCGTTGGGCGCGCACGGACAGCATCGGCCTCATCCGCTTTGCGCCGCTGGGCAGCCCGGAGGGGGTCTACACGTTTTCGCCCTATCATGACGGCTACGGTGCGGCCTCCGCAGCGGAGAATCGGCTCTTCGCGCAGGAAGTGCGCTGGTCGCCTGATGGTCAGCAGATCGCCTTTGTGGTGAACAACCCCAACTTCGAGACGATTGCCACCGGCGTTTGGTTCTGGCAGCCTGCCCGCGAAATGCCCACCGACCCGGCCTATCAGCTGCTGCGCGAGTGCCCGGGCGCGTGCGACATGACGAATAACTTGGCCAATTTACAGTGGCGCGCCAACTTCGTTGAGTGGTCACCTGATGGGACGCAGGTGCTCGTGAACATTGACCTGCTGCAAGAGGGGCGGCGTGCCCTCGCCGTGCGGCCCGTCGCGCGCAGCACCGACATCGCCACCAGCGCGCCGCAGCCGCTGCGCTACGACACCGGCCACTGGACGGCCACAGGGCAGATCGCTGTGGCGGGCGAGAACCCACAGGGGCAAGTCGGCTTCGGCCTCATCAGCGCGGATGGCGGCGTCATCAGCTTCACGTCGATCATGCCGCCGGTGGCTGCGTGGGTGCAGGACGCGATCCAAGCGGCGGATGGTCGTTTTTACCTGTTCGCCAGCCCGACGGGGCGCGGCGCGCCCGTCCAGTTGATCGACGACCGCGGCACGCCCATCACTGAGTTGCTCGGCAGCAGTGCGCCGCGCCGCGTCTGGTGGAACAGCGCTCGCACCGCCGCGCTGCTAGAGACGATGAGCGCGGAAGTGTTCGTCGTACAGCGTAACGGCACGGTGACGGACGTCAGCGCGCTGGTCGCTCAGCGTGTGTTTGGGTGGGCGGCGTCGGCCCCAGCGGACAGCCGCGCGCTCACGTTGCCGCCGCCGCTGGCACAAGGCCGCAGCGCACAGCCCCAACTTGGGGACATCCTCATCGTGGCGCGCGGCACGCAGGCCGTTTACGTTGAACCCGCCGACAACGCCGCGCTAGTGGGCACGCTCCAGCTTGGCCAAGAGCTGATGATCGTCAGCGAGCCAATTGTGATCGGCGCGGTGACGTGGTATCGCGTGCAGACCGTCACCTTCAGCGGCTGGATCCGCGACACACAGAATCTCGACCCGGCGACGCTGGAGGGTTAGACCTCTACGCCGCGCTTGGCGTTGGGAAACTTTGCTTTGTAGGCTTCCACCGATTTCACGATGTCAGCCAACGTCTCATCGCGTTCGGCCCAGCCCTGCGTTTGGGTGATCTTGTTCTGAAGCGTCTTGTAGGCTTGGAAGAAGTGTTCGATCTCGCGCAAGTAGTGCGGCGAGACGTCTGCTAGTGTTTGATAGTGGTTAAAGTAGGGATCGGTGGCGGGCACGGCGAGGATTTTGCTGTCGGCCTCGCCGCTGTCGACCATACGCAGCATCCCCAGCGGGCGCGCCTCGATCACGCAGCCCGGAAAGGTCGGCAGGTTCATCATCACCAGCACGTCGAGCGGGTCGCCGTCGTCGTAGTGCGTCTGCGGGACGAACCCGTACTCTGCGGGGTAGACGAACGGGGAATACAGCACGCGGTCGAGCTTGAAGACCCCCGCCTCTTTGGAATACTCGTATTTGTTGCGGCTCCCTTTGACGATTTCCACCACGACGTTGATCACGTTCGGGATGTCGCTTCCGGGGGATAGTTCGTGCATCAAGTTCATGTGGCCAGCTCCCATTAGACAGAATCAATTAGCGCCCCTATTGTACGGGGCGAATGCGCAAGCCGCTATATTGAGAGGGTTCCGCTGTGTCCCTACAAGCACGACCCTTCCCCAAACCATCACCACTTTGCAATAGTGCTCTTCCAAGTTAGAATAGCAGTATTCCAAATTGGAAGAGACACTCATGCGAGTCGATGAGACCCTACTCGGATTGCTTGCCACTCAGCCCATGCACGGCTATCAATTGCTGGAGGTCTTTCAAGATCAGCGGCAGTTGGGGCGTGTGTGGAAGCTGAGCACCAGCCAGCTTTACAGCGTGTTGAAGCGCCTTGAGCGCTGCGGCGACGTCCACGGCGCAGAGCAGCCCAGCGAGATTGGCCCGCCGCGCGTGGCCTACACGCTGACGGCGCAGGGGCGCGACCGGCTGCATCGCTGGCTGGACGAGCCGTCTCCATCGCCAAGCATTCGCAGCGTGCGCGTAGAGTTCCTCAGCCGGCTGTGGGTGGCGATGCGCTTAGGCTTGCCCACCGCGCCGATCATTGTGCGCCAACGGGCGGCCTGCCAGCGCGAGCTGGCGCGCCTTCAGCAGGAGCCGCTTAAGAGCCACGCGACGATCGAGGGGGTCACGCTCGGCCTCGTTCAGGCGCAGCTTCACGCTGTGCTGACATGGCTCGACCGCTGTGAGGCGCTCATCTCACAACCATCTAACAAGCTTGAAGGAGACACACCATGAAAGTTGTTCGTCGCGGGGTGGCTGTGCTCGCCCTGCTGCTCACGGCTGTCACGCTCTACGCGCAGCAGTCCCCCGTCACCGTCCAAGCCGATGCCGAGTTGATCCCCGCGTTGGAGGCGCTCATCGCCGCCTATGATGCGCCAGTCGCTTTCGCTGAGGGGGAAGCGGCCCTCATCGCCACCGCTGACCCGTCGCTGCTGCCGCCGATGGGGGGCGCGCCGCACTTCCTGCCGGGCGCGTTCTTCGTCGTGAACGACCCCGCCGCCGCAGACTTCGTCGCGTTCGCCATCTCGGCGGATGGGCAGCAGGCGCTCATCGACGCGGGGCTGCTGCCCGCCAGCGTCACGATCACCGATCAGCGCGGCAACGTGCTAGAGATCCCCCAGCCGGTGCGCCGCGTCATCACCCCCTACAGCTTGGCAACCTACATGGTCTACGGCGTGGACGCTGAGGATCGGCTGGTGGCGGGCGGCTATCTCGGCGCGCGCACGCCCCTCGGCATCGAGCGCATGACCGCCATCGACGCGCGCTTCCCTGAGCTAAGCGGCTACGTGATGAACCAGCGCGAGATCAACGTGGAAGAGGTTGCCAACCTTGACCCTGACGTGATCTTCACCAGCGCTCGCTCTGCATGGTTGGACACGGTGGCCGAGTTGGGCATCCCTGTTGTGCTCTTTCAAGGCGAGTCGCCGGAGCTGCTGATCGAGGCGATGCGCATTACGGGGCAGGTCTTTGGGCCGCACGCCCAAGCGCGCGCGGAGGCGTGGATCGCCTACTACCAAGAGATCGTTGATCGCGTTATGGAGCAAACCAGCGAACTGGCCGCGGACGAGCGCCCCTCCGTGCTGATCGTCGGCCAAGAGGCGCTGCGCGTCGTGAGCGGCGAGATGTACCAGACGGACATTGTCGCGGCGGCAGGTGGGCGCTCCGTCAGCGCTGACCTAACCGGCGCGTGGAACGACGTCAACCTTGAGCAGATCGTCCTCTGGGACCCTGACGTGATCGTCATCGTGCCCTACAGTAACGTGACGCCGGAGGACTTGCTCAACAGCCCAGAGTGGCAGGTCGTCTCCGCCGTGCAGAGCGGGCGCGTGCTCAAGATGCCGAGTTGGGTCGCCCCATGGGATACGCCCGTGCCAGACAGCGTTTTGGGCGTGATCTGGCTAGCGCAGGCGCTCTTCCCCGATCTGGTGGACATCGACTGCGCCGCGGAAACGGTGCGCTTCTTCGATGCCTTCTACCAGCACGACATCGCGCTGGAAGACGCCGCGGCGGTCTGCGGCGCGGGCGCATGACCAAACCACGCTTACAGCGGCAGTGGCTCTACTACGGGCTGCTGCTGCTGCCCTTCGGGCTGATCGTGGTCTCGCTCATGATCGGCCTGTACACCATCCCCGTTGAGAACGTGCTGCGGGCGCTGGCGTCGCTGGTTTACCCGCCCGCCGCTGACGGCCTATCTTCAACGGAACTCACCCTCGTGCTGCGAGTGCGGCTGCCGCGCGTGCTGGCGGCCTGCTTGGTGGGCGCGTCGCTGGCGGTGACGGGCGCGGGCTTTCAAGGGGTGTTCCGCAACCCACTTGTGGACGCCAACCTGCTGGGCGTGATGACCGGCGCGGGCTTCGGGGCGGCGCTGGCGCTGCTGCTGGAGCTGCCGAGCGGCGTCGTGCAGCTCATGGCGTTCGGCTTCGGGCTGTTCGCAGTGATGCTAGCCTATCTGGGCAGCCGCCTTTACGACACCGCCCCGATGATCGTCCTTACCCTGATGGGCATCCTGATCGGCTCGTTCTTCGGCTCGCTCACCTCGCTGTTAAAGTACGTCGCCGACCCGCTGAACACGCTGCCGTCGATCACGTTTTGGCTGTTGGGGGGCTTGACGGGCATCGTGTGGAACAGCCTGCCGCTGCTGGCGCTCACGACGTTGGGTGGGGGGGTTTTCTTCTGGTTGGTGCGCTGGCGCTTGAACGTACTCTCGTTGGGGGACGCAGAAGCCGTCACGCTGGGGATGAACCCCGATCGGCTCAAGTTGGCGCTTATCGTCTGCGCCACGTTGATGACCGCCGCCGCTGTGGCCGCTAGCGGGGTGATCGGCTGGATCGGCTTGGTGATCCCGCATGCGGCGCGCCTGCTGGTGGGGCCGGATCATCAGCGGCTGATCCCGGTGGCGCTGGCGTTGGGCGCATCTTTCCTGTTGCTGATCGACAACGTCTCGCGGACGCTGCTGCCGACAGAAGTGCCGCTGGGGGTGCTGACGGGGCTGATCGGCGTGCCGCTGTTGATCGGCTTGCTGCGGCGCAGCGCCCGCGTGTGGTGAGCAGGCTAAAGCGGGCTGGTGTAGACGTCGGGGCGGGCGTCGCGTAGGACGGGCAGGCGCTCACGGGCTTCTTTGATCGCGTCCAGTTCAATCTCTGCTGTGACGAGCTGCGGATCTTCCCCCGCCTCGATGACCACCTTGCCCCACGGGTCAACGATCATCGAATGGCCGCCGTAGACCGTGCCACCGCTCTCGCCGGCAGCGTTGCACGCCACGATAAAGACTTGATTCTCAATCGCCCGCGCGACGAGCAGGGCGCGCCAATGTTCGATGCGCACCAGCGGCCACTCGGCACACAGGATGATGATCTTGCTGTCGTCTTGCAAGGCGTAATGGCGGAACAGCTCTGGGAAGCGCAGGTCATAGCAGATAGCAAACGAGGTCGTGCCCCAGGGCAGATCGAGCGAGACGGGGCTGCTGCCCGGTTGGAGGTACTTGTCCTCCTCCATCGGCGGGAAGAGGTGAATCTTGCGGTAGATGCCCATCATGCGCCCGTTGCTAGCGAAGAAAGGCGCGCTGTTGGCGACTTCAAGGCCGCGCTTCTCGAGCACGCTGCCGGTGATGCAGATGTGATGCTGCGTCGCCCACGTGGAAAGCTGCGCGAACAGCCCCTTGTTCAGCTCTTGGGCGTGCTCTTTGGCCGTGTCGAGCGCCATGCCGGTTGACCACAACTCCGGCAGCACCACGATGTGCGACTTGCGCTGGGCGGCTTCCACGATTTGTTTTTCCGCTTGAAGCACGTTGCGCTTGAGGTCGCCGGCGGTCAAGCGCATCTGCGCCAGTGAAATTGTCAGCTTGGGCATTGTTCGACTCCTAACCTCTTGCCAGTGCCACCACCTGCCACCATGCCACGATCTCATCGACGATGGCGGCGTCACTCATATACGTCACATCCAGTTCCACTACCCCCGCTATTTTACGGACGGCCCACTCACGGCGCAAATAACCCAGCGCTGCGCCGCGCTCGGCGCTGTTGTGGTAGCGCGCCCCCATCGCAAGGTGCAGCCGCTGGAGGATCGCATCTAAGCGCGCGACGAGGCAGAGCGTCTCGGCGTTAGCCATGAGCAGCTCGCGGCGTTCGGTGGCGGCCAGTGTGCTGCCGTTGATGCGGATCACTGCGCTGCGCATCAGCATCACCGTGCCGAGCACGTCATCCTCCACCGCCTTGAGGTGGCGCTCGCCGTACTGCGCGCGGATTGCCTCTGGGCGGTCGCCGGCGCGCTCTTCGATCAACTCTTCTACGTCGACGAAGCGCCGCCCCAGCTTCTGCGCTACTTGGCGGCCAATGCGCGGCTGATTAGGCTGAAGGTAGCCTGTCAGGATCAGGTTGCGATCTGGCTGTAAGATGGGCGGGATCATCATCGCCAGTCGGGGTACCACTCGTCCAGCACGCGCAGAAGCTCGTTGAGGTCGTTGACGCAGGCGTCCGGCACGATCATCCGCTGAAGGGGGCTGTGGCCGTGCACCGTGCGCAGCACGGCGCGCATCCCCACCTTGCGCGCCCCATCGATGTCTGCGCTGAGGTTGTCGCCGACGAACACGGCCTCCTCCGGCGCAGCGTCCATGACGTTCAGCGCGTGGCGGAAGATGTAAGGGTGCGGCTTGAGGTAGCCCACATCGGCAGCGGTGATGCGCGTCTCTGGCCGGGGGAAATACGCGAGCAGCCCCAGTTGGTCTAGTTCGCGGTCGCGCATGGTGGCGGTTTGGTAAGCGTTGGTCACGATGCCGATCTCAACGCCGTGCTGGCGCAGCGTCTCGAGCGCCTGCGGCACATCAGGGAAGACCGTCACGCCGTCGTAGGCCCCCCAGCGGTAAGCCTCGATGCAGGCGGCCATCGTTAGCGGCTCCTCGCTGCAATCAAGGCCGAAGTGGGCCAGGGTCTCGGTGATGATGACGCCGAAGTGCGGCGCGCGCAGCGTCGAGCGCGCTTTCTCCCATGCGAGGCGCACGCGGCGGTTGAACTGCTCGTGCAGGGCCTCGAGCGACGCGTTGAGCGGGTAGCCCTGTGCGTGGACATAGTCGTACAAGTAGCCGAGGTGGCGCATCTCGTGTGTGCGCCACGAGTCTAAGAAGTTCGCCCACGAGATGAGCGTGTCGTCGAGGTCGAAGAAGACGGCTTTGAGCGTCGGCATCGAGCGGCCTAAGCCTTGACCAGCCCGGTCTCTTGCGACGTTGGGGCAGGCAGGGCGGGCGCTTCAGCGGCGCGCCACTCAAGCAGCATCTGCTCAAACCCGTGATCCACCGTCGGGAAGCGCGGCTCCCAGCCTAAGTCGGCTTTGGCCAGTGCGCTGCTGGCGACTACGCTGTGGCTGAGCAGGGTCCCTTGCAAGCCGCCCGCCAGCACGTTGAGCAGCGGCAGGTGCAGCGGCGCGCCGATGCCCATCGCCGCCCCTAAGCGCGCGGCAAACTCGTTGAAGCTCATGGGGTGGTCGTCGGCGATGTGGTAGACGCGGTTCGGCAGCGCGTCAGCTTGGGCAGCGCGCAGCACTGCCGCCGCCAGATCGTCCACGTGGATGAAGGGCACGTGCGCTGGGGCGTTCAGCAGGGGGCGGCCTGCTTTCATCGCGCGCGCCAGCGCGTTCACTGCCGGGTCATGTTCACCGTAGACGTAGCCCGCCCGCAGCACCGTTACGTTCAGGTCGCTCTTGAGCAGCACACCCTCGGCGCGCGCCAGCGCGCGGAACACGTCGTTGTCGCGGCTCAGCTCGGTGGATTCAGCGGCGGCCTCATGGCCGTGACTGTGGCTGTGCTCGTCGTCATGTCCTGCGCTGGGCAGCGCGCCCAAGAAGCTGACGTAGATGAAGCGCTTGACGCCGACAGCGTGGGCAGCGTTCATCAGCGGCACGACGTCCAGCGCGGCGGGGGTTACGCTCACTTTGGAAAAGGGCAGGACGTTCACCTGCATGCTGCTGAGGTCGATCACTACATCCGCTTTGATCATGGCAAGGGTGCTGCGGATGTCGCCCTCGCGGCTCAGGTCGGTGTAGGTTGGGATCGCGCCCGCGCTGCGGATGACGGCTGCGCCTTGCGTGCCGTGGATCGTGCTGCCGGCCACGCGCGCCCCCTGCTTGACCCACGCCTTGACGAGAGCACGCCCTGCCGCGCTGTCCGCATGGGTGATAAAGACGCTGCGTGGTTCCTCTGGCGTGTTGGTTGCTACAGGTTCAGTCATGCCGCCCTCTCAACGGTTTCTCCCCAAAAATATCGCCTCTGATTATGCCATACCCGGGGCGCTGTTATCAACCGGTGAGCGCGTGAGCTGAGGCCCTCTACGATGCCACCCCCGCGGCGCCGCCTGATCTGCTAAAATGGGAAAAAATCACAAGGAGCCAGAGCATGACGCTTGCCGCCGAGCGCGCCATTGACGATGACCCTGTGCTGGGGCGCTATGTGATGCATTTCACCGCGCACCGGCTGCGACTGCTGCTGCAAGCGGGGGCTATCTACGCCGTTTGCGCGGTCATCATCACGCTGGCTACGTTTAACTTGGAGGGGACGCTGGTTGATGTGGTCGTACCGCTGCTCTACGCGCTGGTGGCCATGCCGTTGATCTGGGCCGTGGCGCACCTGTGGAACCGCGAGGTGATCGTGTTCGAGCATGGCTTCACCTATCGACAGGGGTCGGTCGTGGCGGCGTTCCCTTTTTTGCTGATCGCGCGCGTGGACGTGCAGATCGAGACGCTGCGACTGTTCGGCCTGCTGCCGTATGAGCGCGTGCTGGCGCAGCTCCAGAGCGAGCAGGGCGATCAAATCCGCATCGATTGGGTGTTCAAAGATGGTCGCAAGCTGCTTGACCTGCTAGAGCGCGGCGTCCTGCGGGACCGGCTGCCGCTGCTGCAGGCGCAGCTCGCGCAAGGGCAGGAGGTCAGCTTTGGGGCGCTCACGCTCACCCCCGATGGCCTGCGCGATCAAGACGGACGCACCCTGCCGTGGTCGGAGTTCACCCGCGCGCGTGTCGAACGGGACAGCGTCGTCATCGTCAGCGGCAGCGACGTCTGGGGCCGCTACCCCGAACGTGACCTGCACAGCGAGGCGCTGCTCATCCTGCTGTTGAAGGAGCGCGCCCGCCCATGATGTACGAAATTCACCTTTACGTCCCTAAGACGGGCCGCCTGACGCCCGCTATGATCGACTGGCTCTACGCCCATGGACAAGACCCGCACCAGCCGGAACGCTTCTGGCCGGTGCGGCGGCTGCGGCCTGTCGTGTTGGCGCGCCACATGCTGCGGCTCGACCCGACGCTGATCGCTGCCCGCGGCGCGGTAGGCGACGACGTCGAGCTGCACTACCCCAACCCTGACATGGGGATCGTCCTTTACTTGCACGACCGCGGCGTGATCGTCTTCTTCCCGTTTATGTCTTATTCGGTCTACTCGCGCGTGGTGCTGGGCATCTGTAACGTCTACATCCGGCATCTCTACCTCGCCGCCGGGTTCTGGAGCTATGACCCACAGCTGAACACGCTGGCCCACGCTGGGGACTATCGCAGCATGGAGGAGACCGCCGTGCTGATGGACATGCTCATGCCGCGGCTGCTGGCGCAGCCTAATCAGAAAGGAGATTCAACGAATGGCCGGTAAGTACTACGACGAGCTAGAGGTGGGCCAGATCATCCGCCACACGCTGGGGCGCACCCTGACCGAGACCGACAACCTGCTGTTCAACGCGCTGACGATGAACACTCAGCCGCTGCATCTCAACGAGGATTTCGCCAGCAAGACGCAGTTCGGCCAGCGCATCGTGAACGGTATCTTCACGCTGGGGCTGGTCGTGGGCATCACCGTCAACGAGCTGACGGAGGGCACGATCGTCGCCAACCTCGGCTATGAAGAGGTCAAGCATCCGCGCCCGCTCTTCCACGGCGACACCCTCTACGTCGAGACAGAAGTCCTCAGCAAGCGTGAGAGCAGCTCGCGGCCCGACGCGGGCATCGTGATGCTCAAGCACACCGGGCGCAACCAACACGGCGAGGTGTGCATCACCGTCAGCCGCAGCGTGCTGTTCCTCAAGCGGCCGACGTAGGCGTTCCGCGCGCGAGATGGCACTGTGACGCTGTGGTGGGTCATGCTACCATAGCGGCCATGAATCAACTGACAACGGCGTCATGAGCAATTATTTGATCTTTGGCCACGATGGCCAGCGCGCGCTGCTGTTGGCGCAGCACCTGCCACGAGCGGGCGATCAAGTGTGGCTTGTCGCGCGGGAACGCCCGCGGCTAGAGCCGCGCGACGGCGTGCAGTTTCAATGGATTCGCGCCGACTTGAGCGAGCGCGGCGCAGGTGCGTTGATCGCCCACAGCTTTGGATCTCAACCGTTAGACGTGTGCATTTACGACGATTACCCGGCGGCACACCTTGAAACACACCCTGAACGCAGCGCCGAGCAGATCACCGCGCTGCGCCTGACAACGGCCATCCTCTGCATCCAGAAGCTGATGAACAACCTGCGCCAATCGCCCAAAGCGCGCATTGTGTTCATCGGCCAGCCGACCCCCACCCTCAGCGAGCCGACCCACACGCAGCTCGGCATCCGCAGCGTGGCACAGGCTTTACGCGAGGTCGTCCGCGCTCATCCTATCAGTGTGACCTGTGTCTACACCAACCACGAATTTCTGGCTGAAGACCCCATCTCTGGTGACGCGCGGCGCGACGATCTGCTGGCGCTTATGCGCTGTGTGATCAACCTCTCGCCCCACTCCGCGGTGCACGAGTTAGACCTCATCCGTTCGTGACAGGCAGCGACTCGACCGCGTGGACGATGCGCTCTAACCCTGCGCGCAGGCGAAAACGCGGGCAGGCGAAGTTAAGCCGCACGAAGCGATCGACTGGGCGCTGGGCCATCGTCCCGGCGAAGGTATCCCCGGCGTTGAGGGCGACACGCCCCACCTGCTCGAGGAACTGGCTGGCCGACTGATCGGCTGGCAGCGGCAGGGCGCTCAGGTCGAGGTAGCTCATGTACGTGCCCTGTGGCCGCGTCAAGCGGATGGAGGGCGCGCGCTCAGCTAGATAGTCCACCATCAGATCGCGGTTCTCACGCAGGTAGGCCAGCGCCGCCGCCAGCCAGCCGTTCGCGTGCCGATAGGCTGCATCCGCCGCCACCAGCCCCAACAGGTTGACGTGTAGCCCCGTTCCCCACACTTGCTGGGTTACGGCCTGGCGCGTCTCGTCGTTGGGGATGATGGCAATCGAACAGGCCAACCCTGCGAGGTTGAACGTCTTGCTGGGAGCGATGAGCGTCAAGGTGCGCTGTTCGACTTCCGGCCCGAGGCTGGCAATCGGCGTGTGCTGGCCGTCAAGGATCAAATCGCTGTGGATTTCGTCGGCGAGGATAGTCAGGTTGTGCTTGAGGCTAATCTGAGCGAAGCGCTCTAGCTCGGCGCGCGTGTAGACCATCCCGCCCGGATTGTGTGGGTTGCAGAGGTAGAAGAGGCGCGTCTGCTGGGTGATCGCTCGTTCGAAGGCGTCAAAGTCAGTGGTGAAGGTGTAGGTGTTGTCGGCGGCAGGGGTGAGCGTCAGATCGACGCACTGGGCGAAGCAGCCGTTGTGCGCTGGCAGATGCAGGAAGGGCGGGTAGATAGGCGTCTGCATCAGCACGCCGTCGCCGGCTTTGGTCAGCGCCCGCGTGATCATGTTCATTGTCGTCACCATGCCGGGGATGAACACAATCCAATGCGGCTGGATGCCCCAACCGTACAGGGACTGCATCCGCTCCACAAGGATCTCGCGCAGCGGCGGATAGTCCATCGTGTAGCCGAACGTGCCGAACTGCACCCGTTCGGTCAGGGCGTCGATGATAGGCTGCGCGCTGCGGAAGTCCATGTCGGCGATCCACATCGGCAGCACGTCCTCTGGGTAAGCTGTCCATTTTGTCGCATAGACGCTGCGCAACTCGGGGGATTGATCAAACTCGTAGCTCATGCCAGCTGCTCCCAATACGATCCAATACTAGGGCAAGCATAGCGTTGAAAGGGGCGTCAGGCTATGACCATCGCCAACACGTCTACCCGTGGGGATCTAGCGTGGCAAACCCACCACACCCCGCATAGGGACAGGGCCTGCCCTGTCCGTAGGTTTTCACACCCTGACGGACGCAGCAGGTCGCGTCCTTATGAACCGGTGGGGAGGAGCGACTGAACGAAAGTGCTGATCTGCTGGGCGACTTGGGCGAGGGCGAGGCCGACGTCAAGATTGGTGGCCAGCAGCGCTTGAGCGAAGAGGAACACCAGCGCTAACGAGAGCGCGATCAAGACGATGCCCATGATGAAGCTCACGACGCTGGCCAACATCGTTCGGACGATCACCCCCACCAGCGACCCCAAGAAGCCCAAAATGCCCCAGACGATCTTGAAAGGCCAGTTCAAGCAGCCGCCCGTCTCTTTGCGGACGATCTCGCGCTGGACGACGCGGATTGGCTCTTGAAGCGGCTCGACGCGGCGCGGCGAGGGCGCAGGGTGTGGGGCAGGCGGGGCGGGTGGCGGCGCAGGCCGCATCGCTTGGCGCACAGCAGCCATGAGCGCCTGCATGTCCTGCTCGAAGAAAGCGTCCGTGCGCACGCTGACGACGCCGCGCGCGGTGAGCGTCTGCAAGCCGAGCGGCAGTAGCTGCGGGTTGGGGATCATCGCGCCGCCCACTAAGACCGGAATCAGGCGGGTGTGGGGGTTCATCAGGGCGGTTTCGAGGGCGTAGCGCACCCCGTCGTCCGGGCGGTGCAGGCGGGGGTCATTAGCCCATGCCGGGCCGATGACCGCCAACACAACCGCGCTCGTCGTCGCCATGCGGTAGGTTTCTTGCTGGAGGTTGACGTCTAGCGGCGCGTCTTGAAAGCTCGTCATGACCGCGGTCGGGCCGTAGGTTGCGGCCAAGCGATCTGCGATCTGGCGGGCGACTGCGCCGCAGTCAGACTGTCGGTAGACGACGAAGATACGCGACATACAGCCCTACTGGATCGACAGCAGCACCTGCGCCGACTTGCTCCACAGCCCTTGCAGGTCGTAGTAGTCGCGCTGCTCGGCGTTGAAGATGTGGACGACGACGTTGCTGTAGTCCATCAGCATCCAGCCGCTTTCGGGCGTGCCCTCGATGTTGAAGGGCAGCTTGCCCGCGTCCTTGCAGGCCTGCCGCACGTAGTCTACCAGCGCGCGGATTTGGCGGTCGCTGTTGCCGGTGCAGATCACGAAGAAGTCAGCAAGGTGGGTGTCAGGGCGCAAATCAAGCAGGACGATGTCCTCGGCTTTTTTGTCCTCGAGGGTATCTACGATAAGACGGGCTAGCTCTAGCGGTTCCAGTGCAATGTCTCCTAACTGGTGCGTACTGATGTGGGCATTATAGCACGAAGCGCAGTTTGTGTGTGCAAGGATTAAAGGCCGAAGCCACTGGCCTCATCCCCCAATCCCCCTCAGGGGGCGCACCCTGCCCTCTTACTCGATCAACCGCGCGAGGGTGTAGTGCAGGCCGTAGATGATGCGCTCTGCAGAATAACTGCGGGCGAAGCGCTGGTAGCGGATGGTCTGGGCGTCCAGCATCAAGTAGAGCACGTCGGCGGCGATGTCTGGCTCTGCGCACGTTGGGATCTGTCGCAGCAGCCCGTAAAGCGTCATCCGCCACCAATCGTGCGCGGGATGCAGGCGAATGACCTCCGGGCGGGTGTCGACTGATTCTAGCAGCTCCAGATGGGCGATGACGTAGTGGGCGGTCTCTTCAAGGAACCAGCGCAGCTTATCCGCGAGGGGCTGCGGGCCGGCGAGGGTGGCTAAGACGCGCGCTTGCAGCGCTTGCATGTCAGCGTCGAGCAGGGCGAGGATGAGCGCCCCTTTGTCTGAAAAGTGGCGATAGAGCGTCCCTTTGCCGACGCCGGCCGCCTCCGCAATCGCCGACATAGTGACTTGCGCCGCGCCCTGCTGGCGGAACAGACTCGCTGCCGTCTCTAGCAGCCGTTGACGGTTGCGCAGCGCGTCGGTGCGCTCTTTTTTCTCAAGCGGGAACAGGGTCAAATCGTTGTTCATCATGACATTATAAACAAACCGACACTCGTCCGTAATCCTCTCTTCATGATTTCCACCTACGCTAGCGCTTGGCGCTTTATTTAGAAGGCAACGCATTATGAAGAACAGATACTTCATCCACTGGCTGATCGCGTTGATGGCCTGCGGATGGTTGGGCATGGCTGTGCAGGCGCAAGATGAGCGCTTCATCGGGCGCGCCCCTGCGCCGGATTTCCCGGCTGGCCTTGACTGGTTGAACGTCCCTGCGCCGTTGACGCTCAGTGACTTGCAGGGCAAGATCGTCATCCTCGACTTCTGGACGTATGGCTGCATCAACTGCATCCACATGATCCCGGTGCTGGCGCAGGTGGGCGAGCGCTTCCGCGATGAGGTCGTCATCATCAGCGTGCACAGCGCCAAGTTCACCAACGAGGGCGACACCGCCAACCTGCGCCAGATCGTCCAGCGCTACGGCATTCATCACCCGGTGGTCAACGACCGTGACTTCCTCATCTGGCGCAGCTACGGCATCCGCGCGTGGCCGAGCTTCGTCGTGATCGACCCAGATGGCAACGTGGTGACGCGCGACGCCGGCGAGATCAGCTTTGACGTGTTCGAGACGTACCTTTCAGCGATGATCGCGTTCTACGACCAGCTGGGGCGCGACAAACTGGATCGCACGCCGCTTGAGTTGGCGCTGGAGGGGGCCAGCGCGCCCAGCACGCCGCTTCGCTTTCCGGGCAAGGTGCTGGCTGATCCGGTCGGCAATCGCCTGTTCATCAGCGACACCAACCACCACCGCATCATCATCGCCGACTTGACGACCTACGAGGTGCTCGACGTGATCGGCGGCGGGCGTGGGCGTGCGGATGGAACTTTCGACGAGGCGCGCTTCAACCAGCCGCAGGGCTTGGCGCTGCAAGGCGAGCGCCTCTACATCGCCGACACGAAAAACCACCAGATCCGCATGGCTGATCTGACTGCGCGCACCGTGACCACCCTCGCGGGCAACGGCAGCATGTCGCCGACGCTGGCGGTCTATGGGCAGGAAGTGGGCGATCTGACGCGCCGACCGCTGCGCAGCCCGTGGGGCTTGGCCTTCGGCAGCAGCCCCGATGACCTCTACATCGGCATGGCGGGCATGCACCAGATCCACCGTCTCGACCTGCGCACGATGCGGCAGGCTGCCGTCGTCGGCAGCGGCTACGAGGGGCAGCTCAACGGCACAGCAGGCGAGAGCGAACTGGCCCAGCCCAGCGGCCTGTTCTTCGTCAACGGCGATCTGTTCTTCGCCGACAGCGAGAGCAGCACGATCCGCGCCGTCAACTTCGCGCTGAACCAAGTGCGCGTCGTGAGCGGGACAACCGAGAACAGCCTGTTCGACTATGGTGACGTAGACGGGCCGCCGGGCATCAGCCGCTTGCAGCACGCGCTCGACGTGACCGGCACGCCCGATGGCCGCCTGCTCTTCATCGCCGACACTTACAACCACCGCATCAAACAGATCGACACAGCAACCGACGTCACCACGACACTCTTCGGCGTTGGGGCCGGTTTCCGCGACGGCAGCGCCGAGGTCGCCCAGTTCCACGAGCCGGGCGGCATCAGCTACGCCAACGGTCGCCTCTACGTGGCGGATACGAACAACCACGCCGTTCGCGTGATCGACCTTGAACGGATGGCGGTGAGCACTGTCACCTTCCCCAACGTAGAGCGGCTGCTGACCGATGCGCCCGTGGTCGTCATCGGCGGCAACCAAGCGCAGGGGGTGGTGCGCCTGTTGGACGTGCACAACGTGCCTATCGGCCCAACCACGCTGACGCTCGCCCTCACGCTGCCGAGCGGCTACAAGCTCAACCCGCTCGCCCCAAGCAGCGTGACGCTCGCCAGCAGCAACCCCCAGATCGCCCAAGCTGCGCCAGAACATGCCGTAGACGCGCTCACCGTAGACGTGCCGCTTGAACTGCTGGCTGAGGGCGACGCTGACCTAACGCTGGCGCTGACGCTCTTCTACTGCGAAGAGGCTCGGGAACGGCTCTGCTTGATCGATATGACGACGCTCGTGCTGCCGCTGCGCGCGCGAACAGACGCAACAACCGCTAATCTGACCGTGCGCCACGACGTCACCTTGCCAGCGACCTATGACGATTCGCTACAATGAGGGGCGGCTCATCACACCACGGAAAGGCAGCCATGCTCATCTTCTTCGACATCGACAGCACGCTCGTTGAAAATCGCTTTAGCCGCCGCGTCGTCGGCGAGGCCTTGGCCGCGCTGGAGGCTGCCACGGGGCGGCCAGTGCGCGAGTGGGCGCGCGATATGGGCGCTGAGAACGAGCGCCGCCAGCAAGCTGACCCCGACCACCCGCTGACGATGGACTGGCGCGACATCGTCCAGCAGATGGCCGCGCAGCACGGCGTGACGCTCGCGCACGATCTGGATGCGCTGTGGGCGGCCTACGCCAGCGCTGACGACGTGGACGTGCTGGACAACGCGCCGCAGGTGCTGGCGCAGCTCAAAGCTGACGGTCATACGCTGGTGATCGCCACCAAAGGGCTGTGGAAGTACCAAGAGCCGGTGCTGCGCGTGACGGGCCTGCTGCCCTACTTCGACGACGTGCTGACGCCCGACAAGACCGGCTTTCTCAAGACGTCCCCGGCCTACTTCGCGCGCTACACGAGCGATGAGCGTTGGCCGCGCCCCTTCGTCCAAGTGGGCGATCACTACTACGACGACGTGATCTGTGCGCGGCGCAACGGCTTCGTGAGCATCCTGCGCGCGGCCACGCCGCAGCTCCAAGCCGCGCTGCGCGACGTTCCACTGTCAGAACGCCCATCGCGCCTGCTAGAGCACCGCGCCGCCATCCCCACCTATCCGCCCACGCCAACCGACACGCTGCCGCATCAGGTTGTTGTCAGCCTAGAGGAAGTGCCCGCGCTGTTGGCCGAGTTAGATGTAGCGCTTGACGACTTGTAGGAGCGTGGCCGCGCTGGCGGGCTTGGCCATGAAGCCGTCGCAGCCCGCGTCAAGGTACAGCTGGCGCGCGCCCTCGCCCGTGTCGGCGGTGAAGGCGATGACCGGCGTCTTAGCCATCGACGGCTCGGCCTTGATGCGGCGTGTGGCCTCGATCCCGCTGATGTCGGGTAGGTTGATGTCCATCAAGATGAGGTTCGGCTTTTCTCTCAGCGCGGTGTTCACCCCGCTGAGTCCGTCCTCCGCCCCCAGCACGTCATAGCCGCCCACATGCCGCAAAATGCGCACCACTAAATCCATGTTCTGTGGGTTGTCTTCGATGTAGAGTATTCTTGCCATGAGGATGATCCGTGAGTGGTTAATCAAGCCCATGATTATACGCGCGGACACGTGCAGCGTGCAGGGGGATGTTGCGATGAGGAAGGTCAGCTGACGGAAGATCGAGGGCGTCGTCGTAGGGGGTTGGCATGCCAACCCCCGCTGCCCCGATGTAAGGGCGCACGGCGTGCCGTGCCCATTCGCTGTCTGTGCGGCTTAGCGCTTTTTGCGCTCGTCGATGTCCCCCTGATACATGATCGCGCTCTTGCCCTGCTCGTTCGTGCTGATGCGAATCACGTTCTCAACGGGGTAGACAAAGATCATGCCGTCGCCCTTCTCGCCGGTGTAGGCCGCGCCTTTGATCGCTTCAACGGTGGCGTTGACGTTTTCTTCCGACAGGATGATGCTGATGAGCTTGCGCGGCAGCAAATCGACGACGTAGACGCCGGTGCGCCACTGCATCTGAACGCCGCTGCCGCGCCCGCGCCCCACCACGTCCATTACCGTGAGGCCAACGATGCCGATGTCGGACAGCGCTTTTTTGACCGCGTGCAGCTTCTCAGGCCGCACAATCGCTTCGATCTTCTTAATCATGCTCTCTGCTCCCTAGATATGTCAGGTTGTGTCTAGCTAAAAGGAACTGGCTCGCTGGGTGAAGTCGTGAACTCGGGGTAGGCCACCATGCCATGCTCATAGACGTCCAAGCCGACGTTCATCGCGCTCTTGCTGGCGCGCAGCCACCCGATGGCGTTGATCGCGCTGAACATCACAAACGCCGTGACCAGCGCGAACGCGCACACTGCAAAGATGCCGATCGTCTGGACGCCGAGCTGCTCAAACGACCCAGTGTGCAGCAAGCCTCCCGATGCGCCGAAGATGCCGACCGCCAGCGTCCCCCACACCCCTGCGAAGCCGTGCACCGACACCGCGCCGACCACGTCGTCGATCTGGCGCTTCTCTAGCAGGTTGACGCCGAAGTACATCACCACGCCGCCAATCGCGCCGATGATGATCGACTCGAACGGGGTGACGTCGTTACAGGGTGCGGTGATCGCCACGAGGCCGGCCAGCGCGCCGTTGAGCGCCCACGGCAGCTGCGGCTTGCCGATCAAGAACCAGCCCAGCAGCATCGCGCTGATTGCGCCCGCCGCCGCCGCGATATTGGTGTTGACAGTGATGAGCGAGATCGGGCCGGGCGTGGCGGCCACTTGGCTGCCCGGGTTGAAGCCGAACCACCCCAACCAGAGGATGAACGTGCCCAACGTCGCTAGCGTCATGCTGTGGCCGGGCATCGGCACGGCGTCTGGCCCGAAGCGATTGGGGCGCGGCCCGAGGATCATCGCGCCGATTAAGCCGATCCACGCGCCCGTGGAGTGCACTACGGTCGAGCCGGCAAAGTCAGTGAAGCCTAGCTCTGCCAACCAGCCCCCGCCCCAGATCCAGTGCCCGATGATTGGGTAGATCAAGGCGGTCACGACGAGGCTGTAGAGTAGGTAGCCTTTGAACTCCGTGCGGCCTGCCATGGCGCCAGAGGCGATCGTGGCGGCCGTCGCCGCAAACGCGAACTGGAAGAAGAAAAACGCGAACGACGGGATCGTCAGCCCCGGGTAGATTTCTGGCATGCCCGACAGGAAGAACCACTCCGTGCCGAAGAAGGCGTTCCCCGCGCCGAACATGAGGCCGAACCCGACTGCCCAATAGGCAATCGCGCCCACGGACAGATCGAAGAAGTTCTTCATCAAGATGTTGACGACCATCTTTGCGCGGACGAAACCGGCTTCTACCAGCGCGAAGCCAGTCTGCATGAAAAAGACCAAGAACGCCGCCACCAGCACCCAAACGGTGTCGATCATGGCGATCACGTCGGCGATGGTTGGCTCTGGCTCGGCTTCTTCTGCTGGCATAGCCTCTTCAGGGGCAGCTTCCTCCGCCGGCGCGGCTTCTTCAGCGGCGGCTTCCGCTGTCGTTTCGGGGGTTGCTTCTTGGGCGACGACGCTGAACGCCCCATTCAGCACGAATGCCGCCACGAAGTACGACAGCACGAACAGGACGAGAACAGTGAATCCCCTTTTATGCGTTTGCATGGTCTTTACCTTTACTTTCTGTCACTGAACCCATGTTGTGTAGAATTGTTAATCCACTCTATATTTGGCGCACTTTTCACAAGATGTGTTTAGCGCATTCTCACAATATTTCTGAGAATTGTTTGATTGTTACATAACAAAGTATTTGATATTTTCGATGCAAAAATCGGAATTTTGTGCAGACTATCTATTTTTAGAGGGTTTTATTTGGGAGGCCCTACGGACGCGCTAGGCCCGCGCAGAAAAAAAAAGCGAGCCGAAGCTCGCTCTGATCTAGCTGTGAGACAGCCCTAAATGCGCAGTTTGCGCTTGCCGCTGTTCTGCGTGAGGAAGTCCGCCAGCGCGATGAGCAGCACCGCGCCGATGATGCCCGCCACCAGCGGAACGTTGGCCAAGCCGCCTAGCCCCAGCGCGCTCAACACCATGTTGCCGAAGATGCCGCCCGCCAAGCCCAGCAGGATGTTCCCCAAGATGCCGAAGCCGCGCCCCTTCGTCAGTTGACCCGCGAGGAAGCCAATCAACCCCCACACGAACAGCGCGATAATCAGCCCACTCAGCCCCCACGCGGCGTTGAACGCCACGTAGGCCAACAGGATCAGCAGAAAAATCCCAACGATGCTCATCAGTTTGTCTCTCCTTCATGTCGCTCGTGCGACTTGTTATGCATTATCTATACGTACAAATGGTTGGCGACGTTGCACGAGCTAGAAGGCCTACGCCAAGAACGTCTCGCTGAACCCCAGAAAGAAACCGAACAAGAAGCTGAGCAAGAGGCTCAATAAGCCAAACGGTTGACTAAGAGTGCCCACCAGCAGCAAGAACGCCTCGAGAAGGCTGATTGGCTCGACGTTCATGAGGACTCCCTTCACTCGTTTCGTAACTGTAAGACAGGAAAATGAGGCTGAGATGAAAAACGGCACGATCGTCAGGGAAGCGCATGTATTGGCAGGCGCACGCGCACTGTCGTCCCTTTGCCGACGCCCGCGCTGTGGATGCTGATCGTGCCGCCGTGTGCGTGGACGATCTCCTGCGCAATGGCCAGCCCCAGCCCTGTGCCGCGTTTTGGCCCGCGCGCCTTATCGACTTGGTAGAAGCGCTCAAACAGGCGTGGCAAATCCTCCGCGGGGATGCCGATGCCGTTGTCTTCTACGACAATCTCGACTTCATGGGGATGCGGCAGGGTGCGGACGGTCACCTGCCCGCCGCTTTCGGTGAACTTCAGCGCGTTGCTCAGCAGGTTCGTTATGACCTGCGCTAGTCGGTCACCATCAGCACTGATGAGCGGCAGCGGGGCGAGGCGCGTCGTCAGGGTGATGGTTTTGCGCTGCGCCATCACCATCAGCCGCTCCGTCAGCGCGTTGATGAGCGCGTTCACGTCGACTTGGCTGTACTTGAGCGTGAGTCCTCCCGCCTGCATGCGGATCAGGTCGGTCAGCTCGTTAACGAGGCGGTTGAGGCGCGCTGCCTCGTCGTAGATGATGCGGGCGGCCTGCTGCGGGTCGCGCGCGGCCCCGTCGAGCACAGCCTGCGCGTAGCCCTGAATCGAGGTCAGCGGCGTTTTGAGGTCGTGCGAGACGTTGGCGAGGAAGTCGCGCGGGGCGGTCTGCGTGGCGCGG
>DAOUBS010000222.1:0-12277 GCA_034432435.1 Anaerolineae bacterium | reverse complement strand
TGGCCGCGCCGACCTCGGCGATGGCGGCCTGAATCAACGCGCGTAGTTCATCGGCGGTGAGCTGTTTGGGCCGGAATTCCTCCAGCACACTCAGCTCGTACTGCTCAGCCGCGGCTTGCTCGGTGCGGCCTGCGCTTGTCAGCTCGCTGATGCTCTCGCGGCGTTTTTTGGCCTCTTTTTGCAGTACCTCGACCACCTGTTCAGGGGTGAGTTCTTTTTGAGTGTCGATCTCCACTTGTTTGATGGCGCTCGTCAGCAGGCGCAGCACGTCACGCCGCTGGTTGTCTTTGTTCTTCATCGCTTCTTTGAGCGCGTGGTTGAGTTGCTCTTTAGGGTGTTCCATAAGCGATCCTCTGATGTGTTGGTGTGTCTATTCTATCACGGGCACGCCATGCAGCAGACCATCGCGCAGCTCGGCGAGGTGCGTCGGCGTGATCGTGTTGGTCAGCACGCGGGGATGGACAGCCTGCACGCGCAGGTAATGGTGCGTGTAGCCGACGTTGAGGAAGCCCTGCGGCGTGGCGCCGGCGACGTTCTCCCATAAAACCGGGGCCGTTGAGCCAAGATAACGCTGCGCAAAACGCTCTTCACCGGCGGCAGCGATGGCCAACATCTCATGGCTGCGCGCTTTTTTGACGTCAGCGGCCACCTGCCCGCGCATGCGCGCGGCGGGCGTGCCCACGCGCACGCTGTAGCGGAACACGTGCATGCCCGCGAAGTTCATCGCCTGCACGAAGGCGCGGCTCTGGGCGTATTCGTCCTCTGTCTCGCCCGGAAAGCCCACGATCAGATCAGTGGTGATGCGCACGTCGGGGATGGCGGCACGAGCCTGCTCTACCAGCGCGCGGAACGCGGCGGTGGTGGTGTTGCGGCGCATACGGCGCAGGGTGGCATCGCAGCCGCTTTGCAGCGGCAGGTGCAGGTGAGGGCACAGGCGCGGGTTCTCCCACAGCGTGAAGAAAACGGGGGACAGATCCCACGGCTCGAGCGAGGAGAGGCGCAGCCGCGGGATGTCGGTCTCGGCCAGTAGCCGCCGCACGAGGCAGAACAAGCTGTCACGGTCGCCGAGGTCATGGCCGTAGCTGCCGAGGTGAACGCCAGTTAAGACGGCCTCTTGATAGCCCATCGCGTGCAGCGCGCGCACTTCATGAACGACCTCATCAGCGGGGCGGCTGCGGCCTGCGCCGCGCGCGACCGTTGTGATGCAGAAGGTACAGGCGTTGTCGCACCCGTCCTGCACTTTGACGAACGCGCGGGTGCGCCATGCCCCATGCTGACCGCTGCGGGCGTGTGGCTCCATGTCGAACGGCTCAACGGGCTGGCCGGTGAGCTGCTCGACGAGGCGATCTTTCTGGTCGTTGGGCACGATGCGCGCTACCCCCGGCAGCACAGCGATCTGATCAGGGGCGATCTGTGCGTGGCAGCCGGTCACGGTGATCTGTGCGCTGCGGTTTGCCTCGTGCAGGTCGGCGATGAGGCGGCGACCGCTCTTAACGGCGTCGTTCGTCACGGCGCAGGTGTTGACGATGATCTGATCTGCCTGTTCGGGGGCGTCTACGACGGTATGGCCTTGCTGCTCAAGCTGGCGGGCCATCATGTCGATCTCGGCTTGGTTGAGCCGACAGCCCAGCAGGCGCAGGTGCACTTTCATAGCTGTACCTCAGGGCTGGGCGCGGGGCTGAAGATGCGCAGCTTGTCGAACTCTACCACGACGCCGCTGCCGCCGCTCAGGGTGGACTGCGCGACGAGGCCGATCTGCCCGACGGCGTAATCCGCGTTGACCCATACATCTGTCATCTGGCCGCCGATGCACTGCCCGGCGCTGTAAGTGCTCTGCGCGTTGGGGTCATTGGGCAAGCACAGCGACACCGGCGCGCCGTTGATGAAGAAGCGGAACGTGTCGCCGACGGCCAGCACGCGCAGCTCGTTCACCGCGTTCAGACCCTGATTGATGAGGTCACTGGCGATCCACGCGCTGACGCGGCGGGCCTGTGCGCCGCTGCTGTCGTCAACGGACTGCCACACGCTGTAGTAGCCATCTGCGCTGATGAGGAACATGTAATAGCCCTGAGCGCCGCCGACGCTGGGTCGAAACAGCAAGCGCAGCGGCACGCTCAACAGCGGGACTTGCGCCAGATCACACAGGATCATCAGCGGCATCTGACAAGTGTCGGGGGATGCTTCAAGGCGGAAGATCACCCCGAATGCGTTGTCAATCGGCCCGCCGATGGTGGTCGCCTGCACGTTCAGATCGAAATCGGCGAAGTTGGGCCGAGCAAGCGAGTAGATGGTGGCAGGGGCGTCGTCCACGCTCAGGCGCAGCACGCCGTCCGCGATGCGCGCAGAGAGGCGACCCTCGTACTGCTGCCATTCGTCCTCAAAGCCGTCGAAGCCCGCGGCGTAGATGACCTGACCGGCGGGGGCGGTCAGCACTGTGCGTGCGCTTGACCACGTGACTGCGAGCGCGTTCAGGCCGACGATGGCCGCACACAGCGCTGTGATCGTGATGGTGCTGCGCCGCCAGCGGCGAGATGGGCGAGTTTGAACGTCTGACACACGTTGTCCTCATCGTGCAACAAGTAGGTTTATTGTAGCAAAATCGCGGGTGGATACTACGGCGCGGTCGTCAAAGCGTCGGCTTGCGCTTGCCACACCGCCGCCAGATCGTCGCGCCCAAGCTGTTCATAGGTGCGGGCGGTTTCGCGGTAGAGGACAGGGTCGGTGGGCGCGTAGAGGCGGGCGATGGCCAGCGACTCCAGCGCAGCCTCAAGCTCGCCCTGCTGCCGCAGCACGAGCGCCTGCGCTAGCCGCACGTCAGGGCTGGTGGGGGCGAGCGCCAGCGCTTGATCGAGCCAATGCGTGCTGTCGCGGCCTTGCTGGGTGCGCAGGTAGGCGATCTGTGCGAGCGCCTCAGCGAAGGTGGGTAGCTGTGCGACAGCGAAGCGATAAGCGTGTTCGGCCAGCGCGAGACGACCCGCGCCTGCTAGCACCGCGCCCACCCGTGCGCTGTAAGCAGGCGAGACGAAGCCCGCTTCTTGGCGGATGAGGGCGATCAAGGGCAGGGTGGCGCTGTCGTAGCGGTCGTCGAAGCCGACTGCGCGCAGGTATGGCAGCGCGCGCTCTGGCTGGGAAGGAGCCAGCAAAAAGCCCAACATCGCGTTGAGTGCTGCCGAGCGCGGCGCGGCAGCGTGCCCCAATTCCAGCATATCGAGCGCGGCGCTGTAGTCTTCAAGCGTCAGGTAGAACTCGGCTAGCTGCAGCGCGAGGTTCGTCTCTGGGGCTACCATGAGCGCCGCCGTGTAGGCGGGCAGGCTGGCGCGCAAATCGCCCATGTCGCGCCACAGATCGGCAAGGCGGCGCTCGTGCGTGGGCGATCTTGTTTCAAGGGATAAGCTCTGATACAGCAGGGCGTAACGCTCCGCTTGGGGGGCGCGGCTTGTTTGAGCTGCGACAGGCTGCCAGAAGACGACGCTGAGAAGTGACGACGAAAAAAACAGCAGCCGACTAAGCCTGCGCATTCAAAACGCTGCGAACAGTGGCTTCGACCTGTTCAGGGGTAAACGGCTTGATCAAGTAGGCATTGACTTCTTCGAACTTGCCGACGAGGCGATTCGTAGGATCGCTGTGAGCGGTGATGACGATGATCGGCGGCATTGCTCGTCCGTTTGTCTTGTACGCTTCTCTCACAGCTTTGAGGATCTCCCACCCGTTGATGTCTGGCAGGCCGATATCGAGCAGCAGCAACCGTGGCGAGATCGTCTGCAGACGATCCAGCGCAATGCTGCCGTGGTTGGCGACGAGCGTTGGCATCCCCATGCCTTCAACAGTGGCTTCGATCACTTCTGCCAGCTCGACCGTGTCCTCAACGATGAGAACTGGATCATGGGCACTCATCTCAAACTCCTGTCTGCGAACCGCGACTGTCTCACTCGTCGCTCGTATGCGTTCAAAATCGTTGGGCGGCTCATCGGCTTCTAAGCGAATTTGCGTCATCGTCCCCGTTTGACTCAGAAACTGCGGCTTTGTGCGCAGTTTGGGCGATGGCGCTTCAGCGCGTGGCTCGTTGAGCGGATCACTGTTGGATGGCATCCCGGCGCGTAGATCGTCTAGATCATCAATGTTGGTATGGTATGATGTGGCCATCGGCACTGCCTTTCTCTGCCACTGGCAAAGCAAACGATGCACGCTTATATTCAGTATAACGCTGCAAGCAGAACTTCGCTTTAATTTCACACAACTCTATAACCCTCATGACAAAATTCCGACAAACTGCGCAGTTCCCGTTGCAAAATTGGCTAGATGGCCAGCGCGTTGAGCAATACATCACGGCGCTGGACGCTGCGCGCTGTGTCATAGCGACGCTGGCAGTCGAAGATTCGTCTGTGCTGCATTATCAGCTCGTCGATCACACCGGGGCGACCATCGGTCAACCTCTCACTGATTTCCCTACGGGTGATTGGTCACAACCTACCACCAGCTATGAACAGGCTTTTCAGTGGGGTGTGCTGAAGAAAGCGCCGGACTTGCGCCGCTTGTCGCGCGTGGATGAGTGGGCGCGCCCGCTGGCTTTGACTGAAAAGATGGCCTTGATCGACGCCTTTCACCTGTATCCGTCGCCCATGGCTATCATTGGGCTGGCCTACAGTCAGCCGTTGTACGAGGTGAACTTGGGCGAGCGCTGGATCCTGCGTGAGGTGGGGCTGGCATGCGCTGTGACTGGGGCCGACCACGACTATGAGATCACCCCGCTGAGGGTGTTCCACCCGATGGCCGAGGACGTCTTGCTTTCGCCGTCGCTAGACGGCGTGCGCCTGTGCCAGCCGACCGCGCCCATTCGCTGCGGCGATCTGCTGGTGGTGACTGACCTTGCCGATCCGCCATTTGCTGCGCTGTGGCAGGTGGACGATGCGTAGAGCTGTGTTGGCGCTGATGCTCATGATGGTGGTGGTAGGCCACGCACAGTCAGTCATTGAGCGTTGCCCTGCAGGGGGGATTGTGCCGCGCCCTGCGGATTTCAACCCGCAGGGGATTATCCTCACCTATTTTGACGGGGCGGCGCTGTGGGTCTATGATATCGCGCGTGCCACGCGCTACCCGCTGCCAGAGACGACCCCCTGCGTGAGCAACTGCCGCCTTTCGCCGGATGCGCGTTGGATCACCTACCTCAACCCGCGCACGCAAGGCTACATGAAGATGCGGCTCGATGGTACGCAGCGTACGCCGATCATGGACATCGCCACTGATGTGATCTGGGCCACCAACGGCGAGCTGCTCGTGTGGACGCCCGATCATCGGGCATTCTATCAGCCGGAGGGTGGCACGGTAGAGCAGCGCCGCTTCCTACCGACGGAGGGCGTGGTAACGATCATGGGCGACTGGGCGATCCAGATTGCGCCCACTGCGGAGGGCTTCCTGCGCTACTTAGTCAACTGGAACCTGATGCAGCAGCCGCAGGCGTTCGTTCAACCTCTGCTGCTCACCGCAGATACGCCGTATTTCAACGCGGCGGCGTGGTCGCCAGATGGGCTGTATCTGGCGTTTGTGCTGCGAGCAGCCCCCGACGCCGCAGGGCTGCGCGGGGCGGAATTAGCGCTGGTTCCGCTGGATGCGCCGCAGATCGTGCCGCTGACGACCTTCAGCGCGACGGGGGCGGTGCGCATCAACGGGGCGTCGCCTAGCAGCTTGAGTTGGTCACCCGACAGCCGCAAAGTCGCTTACTGGGTGCTGCCCATGAACGCCAGCGACCCCGCTGCGGTGACGGGTCAGGCCTTCCTCCACGTGACGGACGTCTACACCCGCCAGACGGTGCGCTACTGCGGCTTCAGCACCAATGAGCACACCCCCAACCCACCGATGCTCGTCTGGTCGCCCGATAGCAGTCACATCGCGTTTGGCGGCAACGTGGAAGGTGACGGGCGCGGCTACCTGCTGTTGGCGCTCAACGTGGAAACGGGCCAGTTCATCGAACTGAGCGACGGCATCTTCCCAGCGCTAGGCCAGCCAGATGTGCTGGCATGGGGGCACAAACCCTAGAGCGTCTATCTATAGCGGTGGTTGGCGCTGTCGTCTGATGGTGGCGCGTGCTGGGCGGCACGTATGATGCGGATGGCTAGCCGCGTCAAAAGAACATCAGCGAAAGTCCAGAGCGATGCGCGCGGCGGCAATTGGCATGTGCGCTGTCTACGCTGCGGCCTGTTCGAGCGCTATACTATTGTGTGCAAGTGTAATGTGATCAACGAGGTTCTTGTGAGCGATACGATTCCTGTTGACAGCATCCCGACGACGAGCGCCAGCGACTGGCAGCCAGACCCGGCGCACCCGCTGCGCCGTCCCCCGTGGATCAAGGTCAAAGCCCCCGGCGGCGAGGCGTATGAGAACGTCCGCCAATTGATGCGCAGCAAGACGCTGCACACTGTGTGCGAAGAAGCCCAGTGCCCCAACTTAGGTGAGTGTTGGGGTAAGGGAACAGCGACGTTTCTGATGATGGGCGACACCTGCACGCGCAGCTGCGGCTTTTGCGACATCAAGACAGGCCGCCCTAGCCCGCTGGACTGGGCCGAGCCGAACCGCATTGCGCAGAGTGTCCGCGCGATGGGGCTGCGGCATGTTGTCATCACCAGTGTCAACCGTGACGACCGCCCAGACGGTGGCGCGCCGATCTTTGCGATGGTCATTCGCCGCATTCGCCAGCTTCAGCCGGGGTGCAGCATTGAAGTGCTCATCCCCGATTTCAAGGGCAGCCGCACCGCGCTCAAGATCGTGATGGACGCGCAGCCGGAAATCCTCAACCACAACGTGGAGACCGTTCCGCGCCTGTTCAAGAAGGTGCAGCCCCAAGACGACTACAGTTGGGCGCTGGCCACGCTGCGCAACGCCAAGGAGATGGATCCGCTCGTGCTGACTAAGAGCGGCATCATGCTCGGCCTAGGCGAGACGATGGATGAGGTGCTGGCCGTCATGGAGGACTTGGTGAGCATTGGCGTGGACATCTTGACGCTGGGGCAGTACTTGCAGCCGAGCAAAAAGCACCTGCCGATTGAGCGCTACTGGACGCCGCAGGAATTCGAAGAACTGCGCGTGCGCGGGTTAGCAATGGGCTTCAAGTGGGTGGAGAGTGGCCCGCTGGTGCGCAGCAGCTACAAAGCTGAGGAGCAGGTGCGCGCCTTGTCTCAGCTTAACCACTTCAAGCTGCGCGAAGAACGTGCAGCCTCCAGCTAGCTACACAGTAGATCACCCGTCCGCAGACGGGTGATCGTATTCAACGTGCATGCCCACAAAGGCTGAGAGTTATTGCCAACTCCACACACCAACCCGACCATCCGCCAGCTTGAACGTCTCGCCAGTGGTCGTGTCTAGCACGGTGACTTGGCTGCTTTGCGCGTCGATGGCTTCACTGTAGACAAGGTAGCGGCTGTCGGGCGACCAGATAGCGTGGCTCACGGCAAATTGGTCGAAGTAGTTGGCGAAATAGGCCAACTCATAGTTCGGGTTGAACGGCACGAATGACGTGAGTTCGCCGGTGTTGGCGTCCATGACGACCCAGCGGACGCGCGCTTCGGGCGCGTTCTGCACTGGCTCGCGGCTGAGCATGGCGGCGTCTCCGGGGCGGACGATGCTCAAGAAGGCGAGCTTGCTGCTGTCTGGCGACCACCAGAACGCGAACACGTCCTGCCCGCCGCTGCTGACGACGCGGCCCGTGCGCGCATTCACCACCACAACAGGATCGAGGCCGCGCTGGGTGCGCGTGCGGTAGGCAATCAACGTTCCATCTGGCGACCACGTGAACGCTACCGCGCCGTTTAAGCCAGTGGCGAGCATCTCAACGCTGCCATTTTGGTTCACGACGAGGTTCGTTGTTCGATCGCTGTTCAGAATGCCGTACAGCAGGCGGTCGTCAACAGGCGACCATGCGGCGGTTTGGAAGGTTCCGCTGCTGCGCCCTTCGACCATGCGGCTGCTGCTGCTGGCGATGTCGTACACTTCCAGCAAGATGTTGTTGCGATGCATCAAGATCGATTGCCCGTTGGGGCTGAACGTCGTGTAAAACGGCGCGCCAACGGCTACTTGGCTGACAGCGACCTGCGCCCCATCGTCGCGCACCAGCTCTACCCGCAGACGATTTGACCGCAGGTCGTTGACCAAGATCGACAAGTCGCGGCAAGCCCCGTCTGGGCTGCAAGCGGCAGGCGACCAGTTGGCATAGATGACCGGCTGGGCGATACTTTCGACCACGCGCCGCGGGGGCGCGATGCCGTCCGGTGAGATGAACACACCTGTCCGCAGGTTGGCGGTCGTGGCCAGATCACAGCAGAAGAAAGCCAGCCGGCCATCGCGTGACCACGTCGGCCATTGGTAGGCGCGCTCAACGCTGCCATCTGTCGTGAGCTGGGCAGTGTCCAGCGCGCTGAAGGTGTACACGTTGTAATCGTTCCCGACAACCGCAATGCGGCCCGGGAAAGAGGGCTGATCGCCGAGGGCAGCGCTCGGCGCCAAGCTCGCCACGAGCGCCCAAAGAGTGAGAACCAATCGCAGTTTCATCAAAATACACCTCATCACCATCACTAGATAAAACTGTATCCTCAGAATCTTAAGAAATGCAATCAACTGAAGATAAGCGCCGGATGATTGATCGCGCTTTTACTCCATCTGAGCCTGTGCTATCTTGAAGCGCGCAGTATCGAGAATCACTTGAGGGCGGCAAGCGTTGGGAAGATGGATTAGGCTGTTGAGTGTGTTAGCGATCGTGGGGCTGGCAGCACTGCTGCGCTTGGAGGCCATCGATCAGTTCCCGCCCGGCCTCAGCCGCGATGAAGCTCAAGCGGTGGTGCTGCCGTATTTCAGCGCAGTGTCAGGAACATTCCCTCTGTTCGAGACGGAAGAGCCGGAGCCGCTGCACCGCGCGCTGCTGGCGCTGCTCTTCCCGCTCACAGGCGGCAGTGTGACTGCCACCCGTACGGTGCAGGCGCTGATTGGCGTGATGACGGTGGCGGCGGCCTACTGGGCGGCGTGGCAGTGGCTCGCGGATTTGCCACCGTCGGCGCGGCACGTTGGGGCGCTCGTCGCAGCGGGGGGGCTGGCGGTGGCGCTGGGGCACATCACGCTGTCGCGCGTGCTGTATCGTGGCTTGTTGCAAACGCTCTTTATGTTCGGGATGTTGGGCTGTTTGGCGCGTGGGATGCGGCTGGGGCGCTGGCGTGACTTCGCGCTGACGGGCGCGCTGGCGGCGCTGGCGATTCTCAGCTACACGGCGGCGTATGTGCTGCCGGCGGCTTTCGCTGTGTTGGGGGCGGCCTTGCTCATCCGCCAGCCGCGCCAATGGCGGCACTGGCTGCCACATTTGAGCGTGGTGGCGCTGGCGGCGGGGCTGCTGCTGCTGCCGATGCTTTGGCGCGTCCTCACCGTGCCAGAGTCAATCTTAGGGCGAGCGGGGACCGTCGCGGCTGGCGCTGTGGACTGGGGGCGCACCACGCAGGGGATGCTAGGTCAGTTGTTCACGGCTGGCGATGAGAACCCACAATACAACGTGGCCGAAGCGCCTGTGATTCCACCGTCGGCGCAGCCGCTGTTCCTGTTAGGCGTAGGGGTACTGCTGCTGCAGATCGGGCGGCCTATAACGTGGTTTTTGCTGGCGCTGCTTGTCTTGGTCTCGCTGCCTGCTATGTTGAGCGATGAACTGACCCACGGCCTGCGCGTGGTAGGGTGGTTTTCAGCCTTCCCACTCGTGAGCGCGATCGGGACAGCGCACGCCCTTGAGTGGCTGCTGCGGCGTGTGCCGCGTCCGCAGTGGGCAGCGGCTGGAGCAGCGCTTGTGTTTGTGGGGGTGGTCGTTCAGCAGGGGCTGGCTGCGCGCGACACCTATCAGCACTTCTGGCGCAGCGCCGACGAGTACCGCCTGTGGCGTGTGTTCGGCACAGAACTCAACCACAGCGAATGGTTCTTCCGCACGGATCTTCCGGCGTTGTTCCAGTGGATCGCCGCGCAAGATCAGCCGATTCTGTTGCCGTTTGACTACGTGGATGAAGCTCACCCGCGGGCGTGGGCGCTTCAGCACTTTTCGCGTGTGGCGGCGTGGCCGATCAATCAACCTCTGCCAAGCGACGCGCGGATTGTGTTCCCGACGCTGCCGGTGACGCGCCCCCTCGAACGCGACACGCGCCAGTACGTGTTGTTCTACAACCAAACCTTGTACGCGCTGCCGCAGCTTGCGCCGTTTGACCTGCCGGCTGAGCCGTTCGCTGTTGTCGACGGCTTCGGGCGCTTTGAGCAGTTAGCTGAGGTCTACGTGCTGCTGGATGAGATCGATTTCGCACCTGTGCGGATGATTCCCCCACTGCGCTTTGGCGACGATCTAGCGCTAATTGGCTGGTCTGGGGAGCGCGACTTGACCGCTGGCCGCTGGCAGGGGACGCTCTACTGGCGGGCGCTGCGCCCCATCGGCCATGACTATCAGAGCTTTGTGCAGGCCTTGACGCAGGACTACGAACGGCTGGGCGGGGCCGATGTGCTGATGGGCGGGTGGCCGCTGCCGCCGACGCTGTGGGAGCCGAACGCGATCTATCCACAGCCGGTCGCGTTTGATCTGCCCGCGCTGGATGTGGGGGCGTATCGGCTGGTCGTGGGCGTGTACCCTCCGTTTGGTCGGCCTGTGACTGTTTATGCGGCTGACGGGCAGGGGCTGCCTGCGCCCGTGACAGTCGATTGGCTGCGTGTGCCGCTGTCTGCGGCGTCACTACGCGAGGCTCGTCCGCTGGATGTGGTGTTCGATGAGCGCGTGGCGCTGCGCGCCTACAAGGTCGCACGCGCTGAGGATGGCGCTTGGCAGGTTGAACTTGAGTGGCAGGCGCTGACCGATTTGAGCGGCCTAGATGCGACGGTGTTCGTGCACTTGCTGAACGACACAGGTGAAATCGTGGCACAGCGCGACGAGCGCCCACTCAACGGCACATACCCGACGATGATCTGGCGGGCGGGGGAAACAGTTGTGACAGAATACAAGCTGGCCGCTGATGAGGCGGCCAAGCTGCGGGTCGGCCTCTACACGCTGCCAGAGGTACGCAATCTGCCGGTGACGCTCAAGGGCACGCCATCATCGGATGCATTTGTGCTGCTGCCAGTGGAGTGAGCGCTAGCTCTCAATCACCTTGTCGTCGATGAGCTGCTGCTGCACACGCTGCCCGCGCGGGTTGAACGCGAAGTGCTGGGCTTGCAGTTCGAACTCCATGTCCATCATGGCGCGGCCGGCGCGGTTCTTCTCAATTGTGAACACCACCCAGTTACGGAACTGCTTGGCTGTATAGGGGTTGAACGCGACGTGATCCTTCGCCAAGATTTGGTACTTGTTATTCATGATGATGGCGATGTCTGATTCATAGTCGAGCGCGCTGCTGCCGCGCAGGTGGTAGAGGTGGATGCGCTTGCTCTTGAGGCCTTCGCGGTCGGCGGCGACGATGCTAAACACGGGTACGTCGAGCGACAGGGCGATATCCTTGAGGCCTTCGACGATGATCGTCACCTTGTCGTTTTCGTCGCGCGGGCGCTCAGGGTGGACGGCGATCTTCTGCAAGTAATCAACGAACACCGTGACGTTGCCACCGGTAGCGTCGGCGAGGCGGGCGGTCATCTCTTTGATAGAGCGCAGATTGGTTGTGGCTGGGCTGGCCTTGAGCATGATCAAGCGGTCGCTGTAGCGCAGCATACGGCTGAGCGCTGGGGCAGTTTGCGGCTGCTCACGGAGGATCGTCAGCAGCGAGCCAGCGCCCCCGCCGCGCCCCATGAACTGTTTGCCGCGCTGGGCGACGATGATCTGATACAAGTCGCGCAGTTTCAACCCGTTGGTCAGGTCAATCTCCGGCGGGTTGATGCTCTCAAGGCACAACAGACGATGCATGAGGTGGGCTTCAGTGTGTTCGTAGGACAGAAAGAAGCTGTATTGATCTGGCCGCATGGCGATGTTGCGGGCGATCTGCAAGGTGGCAATCGTCTTGCCGAGGCCCTGCGCGCCGCCGAGCAATGTCAGCTCTGTTTTGCGCAGGCCACCCCCGATCAGCCCATCTAGGGGGTCAAACCCTGTGGGCATGGGCACAAAGTCAACGAGATCCCCTTGAATGACTTTCTCATCGGCCTCGTTGATCACTTGGGAGAGCGAACGCGGCAGATGCAGGCCGCTGGGCGGGCGCGCTGCGCCGCGCGGCTCTCGCGGGGCAGATTCTGTTTGAGCGGCCGCTTGAGAGGTTGGAGACACAGGGCGCGCCGTAGGCATGCGCGGCGCGGGTGGCGC
>DAOUBS010000221.1:0-9746 GCA_034432435.1 Anaerolineae bacterium | reverse complement strand
CCTGATCTACAACCTCGGTGAGGAAGAGGCCGAGCGCATCGTGGCTGGTTGGGTGGCCAACAACCCGCGCTACATCGACAGCGACACGCGCATCATCGAGACGATTGAGGCCGGCGGCTGCGACGTGGGCTTGACCAACCACTACTACCTCGCGCGCAAGCTGAACGACAACCCAGAGTACCCGGTGCAGTTCAAAGCCGCCAACCAAGACTCCACCGGCGTCTTCTTCAACGTGAACATCGTGGGGGTAACCGCCTCGGCGATTAACGTCGACGAAGCAGCCGAGTTCATCCGCTACTTTAGCACGGTGGAAGGCCAGAGCGGCGCGCCGACCGGCTTCCCTGGCAGCAACTACGAGTTCCCGACCAACAGCGCTGCCGCGCCGGGCGAGATCATCGCAGGCTTTGGCGAGATCGTCTTTGACATGGGCTTCCCGCTGGCAGAGTACGCCGAGTATCAGGCGCTGGCTGTTGACCTCATCAACCGCGTGGGCTACGGTCTGAGCGAGAATTAACCGTACAAGGCCTGCCTTGTCTGAGGCCTGCGCTGTCAGTCGAATCGTGAGAAGGCCGGCAGCGCAGGCGCTGTCTCTACAACAACGCTCATTAGATGACTGGTTAAACGATGACCCCACTCAACCCGCCCTTGCTACCGCCCACTGTGCGTCGCGTGTCGTTCTCATGGTCGCTGCTGCCGCCGTTGATCGTCACCGTGTTGATTTTGACCCCACTGACGTTGTTGGTGCTGCGGCTGCTCACGCCGGATTGGGCGCTGTGGCGCAGCTTATGGGAGACAGTCTTGCCGACCATGCTGCTGAACACCCTGACGCTGGTGCTGGGGGTGGGGGTGGGGACGTTCCTCATTGGGACGGCGTTTGCGTGGCTGGTCAGCGCGTATGAGTTCCCGCTGCGCTGGCTGCTGGAGCGGGCGCTGATGCTGCCGCTGGCCGTGCCGACGTTCGTCATGGGGTTCATCTTCATGGCGACGTTCGACTTTGCCGGGCCGGTGCAGACGTGGTGGCGGGCGACCTTTGGGCGTGATGCTGCCTTCCCAAACATCTACAGCGCGGGCGGCGTGATCGTCGTCATGACGCTGGTGCTCTACCCCTACGTCTACGTGCTGGCGCGGGCGGCCTTCGCCGAACAATCGGCCAACACTGTAGAGGCGGCGCGCGTCATGGGCTGCTCGCGCACACAGGCTTTCTTTCGGTTGGTGCTGCCCATGGCGCGGCCTTCGCTCGTCGCCGGGTCGATCTTGGCCATGATGGAGGCCATGACTGACTACGGCACGGTCAAGTTCTTCAGCTTTCCCACGCTGAGCGAGGGCGTTGTGCGGCTGTGGGAGGGGCGGCTCGACCGCGAGGCGGCGATTCAGCTCGCGTCGCTGCTGCTGTTCTTCGCGCTGGCAATGTTCGTGTTCGAGCGCGCGCTGCGCGGGCGGGCGCGTTACTATCAGCAGGGGGGCGGCAGCAAAGGGCGGCGGCCTGCGCGCCATCGCCTGCGCGGGATGAGTGGGCTGCTGGCCGCGGGGGCGTGCCTGCTGCTGCTGAGCGTGGCCTTCCTGCTGCCGACGGCGCAACTCGTTGCGTGGACGGTGGAAGAGATCAACCGTCAGACGGTGGGCGGCTGGCAGAACACCTACTTCACCTACATCGGCAACAGCGTCACGTTGGCCAGCACGGCGGCCTTTTTCGTGGTCTTCTTCGCGGTGATCGTCGCGCACGGCGTGCGCTCGACGAGCCAGCGGCGTGGTCGACGGGTGGCGCGCTGGGTCGCCCGTTTGGTGACGTTAGGCTACGCCATGCCAGGGGCGGTGGTAGCAGTGGGGGTGCTGCTCTTCCTCTCGCCGATCGACCTGAGCATCAACCAGTGGGCGCGCGATCTGGGCTTGCAGCGCCCGGGCCTCATCCTCACCGGGACGATGACCGGCTTGATCTACGCCTACATCGTGCGCTTCATGAGCGTGGGCTACAACAGCGTCGAGTCAAGCCTCGACAAGATCACCCCCAACATGGAATACGCCGCGCGCACGCTCGGGGCGCGCCCGCTGGGCATCCTGTGGCGCGTGCACCTGCCGCTGATGAGCGCCGGGATCGCGGCGGGGGCGCTGCTGGTCTTCGTGGACGTGATGAAAGAACTGCCCGCCACGCTGATGCTGCGCCCCTTCGGCATGGACACATTGGCGCTGTGGGCCTACTTCCTCGCCAGCGAGTCGTTTTGGCAGGCGGCGGCCCTGCCGTCGATCACCGTTCTGGCCGTCGGGGTGATCCCGGTGCTGATGCTGATGCGCGTAGACGAACGGCAGTGAACGCGGGCGACGGTTGAAGCTGCCCGCCACTTTAGACGGCTCGATGACGCACAGGCCGACAAGCATGCTGCCGCCGCCCTGAGGCACGAGCGTCACGCCCGGTAGGTTGACCCAGTTCCCTTGCCCGACGACGGCACTGTCAGCGACGAAGGCCAACCCATCCAGCAGCTGCACTTGGAACCACGTCTGACCCTGTGGGTTGACGGTCGTGTCCAAGACCAGCAGAGGCGTGTTAGGCGGCAGGCTGCGCAGGACACGCCCTTGTGTGGTGGGCTGCTCGCGCACGTTGACGTTCGTCTCGCTAGCGGGAGTGGCGTAGCAGTTCTGAGTGTCGGGCGGCGGGGCGATACGCCGGGCGCGTGGGTTGTGGGGCGCTGGTGGGGACTGAGTGGTTTGCCACCAGGCAGCCGAAGTTCTCACGCGGGCCGGGCTGGTCAGAGTAGTTGTCGACCTCATCGATCACGGTGTCACCGTCGCGGTCAGACGGAGGCGGAACGCTGACGGGGCAGCCGCGGTTGTCGCGCGGCCCAGGTTCTCGCGGGCATTGGTCGACGCTGTTCGGGATGCCGTCCCCGTCCGTGTCGGGGTCGCGTTGGGCGTAAATCGGCACCGTGACCAGCGCCGCCACATTTACCACTCCCTATGTCACATCCCAATTGAGACCGAACGCGCCTTCGTGTACACTCTACGGTCAATTACAATTCAGGGCAAAATTGAGCATGGCCGTTCGACCTATCGTCACATCAGAAAATCCAGTGTTGCGCAAGAAGGCAATCAAAGTCGTCTCGTTCGATGCGTCCTTTCAAACGCTCGTGGACGACATGATCGACACAGTGAAAGACGCGCCGGGTGTGGGCTTGGCTGCGCCACAGGTGGGCGTCAGCCAGCGGGTGATCGTCGTGAACCTGCCCGACGAACCCAAAGAATACGGCGAGAACGCCGGCAAGGTGTTCGTCGTGGCCAACCCTAAGATCATCAAGACGAGCAAGCAAACCGTCTTAGGGACGGAAGGCTGCTTGTCGATCCCTGGCTACTTGGGCGAAGTCGAGCGCTTCGTGACGGTTGTGGTGACCGGCCAAGACCGCCACGGCAAGGACTTCCGCATACGCGCGGATGACTGGTTCGCGCGCATCTTCCAGCACGAGATCGACCACCTTGACGGCATCCTGTATATCGACCGCACCGACAAAGTGTGGAGAGCCAAAGACGAGGAAAACGTCCCCGAGGCCTGATGATCGACCTGCAAGCCTACACCCAACAGCATTTCCACCTTCCGCTGAGCAACGCGCAGGCCGCCGCCTTTAACGTGTACCTGCGCGAGCTGCTCGACTGGAACACGCGCGTGAACCTAACGGCCATCACCGACCCGCAGCAGGTGATCGTCCGTCACTTTCTCGATTCGCTCTCGGTGGCCAGCGTCATCACGTTTGAGGCAGGCGATAAGCTGGTGGACGTCGGGACGGGGGCGGGCTTCCCCGGGCTGGCGCTGGCCATCGCCTTCCCGCAGATCAACGTGACGCTGCTCGAGGCGACAGCCAAGAAGCTCATCTTCTGTCAGCACATCGTCGATCTGCTCAAGCTGCGCAACGTGCGCACGGTGCACGCGCGCGCTGAAGAAGTAGGCCAAATGCCGCAGTACCGCGCCCAGTACGACGTGGTGACGGCGCGGGCGGTGGCGCGCCTGCCCATCCTGCTGGAGTACACGCTGCCGCTTGCGAAGGTGAACGGGCTGGTGGTGGCGTTCAAAGGGGCGACCGCGCAAACCGAGGTAGACGACAGCGCCGCTGCACTAGCGGCGCTCGGCGGGCAAGTGCAGCCGATTGTGCACGTGCCGCTGCCGGGCGTAGACGATCCGCACTACCTCGTGACGACGATCAAGATCAAGAGCACGCCCGGGCGCTACCCACGCAGCGCGGGCAAACCGGTTAAGGAACCGATCGGCGCGCCGCCCGCCCCGCCAAAACCGAAGGCCTAGGCGCGCCTGCCTCGTGCCATGCCTACACCCACGGGAAGACGCGGCGCAGCTGACGCAAGAACAGCAGCGTAACTTTGGTGATTGGGTCGAGCACGTTGAGGCCCGGGCGCTGCGCGAGCAGCGTGTCGATCATGACTGCCTGCATCTGCGTGTACTTCAGCAGGCCTTCGGGGCCGTTGCGCCGCCCGATGCCGCTCTGCTTCATGCCGCCGCTGGGGACGTCCGGCGTGGCGATGCCCATCACGAAGCGGTTCACGTTCGTCTCACCGGCGTTCAGCCGCAAGCAGACCTCGCGCGCTTTGGCGAAGTCCTTGCTGTAGACTGTCGCGCCGAGGCCGTAGTCGGTGTCATTGGCCAGCTGAATCGCTTCCTCAACGCTCTTCACCTTCATGATCGGCAGCATCGGGCCGAACGTCTCCTCACGCATGATCGTCATGCTGTGGTCGACATCCACGAGCACGGTCGGCTCGAAGAACTGCGGCCCCAAGTCCGGGCGTGGCTTGCCGCCCCACAGCACCTTCGCCCCCTTGGCGATGGCGTCTTCAAGGTGTGCTTTGCTGCGCTCTAGCTCGCGTTGGTTGATCATCGTGCCCATGTAGGCGTGCTTGCTGGCGTCGAACTTGAACTGCTTGGCGTAGTCCAGCACTTTTTGTACAAAGGCGTCGTAGATCGGTGCTTCGACGTAAACACGCTCGATGCTCAGACAGGCTTGGCCGGCGTTCTCCCATGCGCCGGTGATGACGCGCGAGGCCGCCATGTCGAGATCAGCGTCTGCCATGACGATGGCCGGGTCTTTGCCGCCGAGTTCCAACGTGTAGGGGATGAGCCGCCCTGCGGCCTGCACCGCGATCTTGCGACCGGTGGCGGTGCTGCCGGTGAACGCGACGTAGTCCACGTGGTCGACGAGCGCCTTGCCGGTCTGCCCGTCGCCTTCCACAATCTGAAACACGTCGCGCGGGATGCCCGACTCATGGGCAATCGACACCGCCAGCCGCGACGTGAACGGGGTAACCTCGCTCGCTTTGAGGATGACCGCGTTCCCCGCCAGCAGCGCCGCCGTGCTGTCGATCATCGGGAGGAAGTAGGGGTAGTTCCACGCGCTGATGACCCCCACCACACCGTAGGGCTTGTAGACCACCTCGCCGCGCATGACAAACGGGATGAGCGCTCGGCGCCTCTTCGGGCGCAGGATGCGGTGGGCGCGGCTGGTGTAGTAGGCCAGTTGATTGTCCACGCCGACGCACTCGGTGAAAGCCGCACCGTAGGGCTTGCCCGCCTCGTTCCAGATGGTGTCGATGATCTCCTCGCGCCGTGCCCAGAGCTTGTCCTGCCATGTGCGCATCAAGCGGGCGCGCTCGCGCACGTCCAGCGCTCCCCACGCGGCCTGTGCAACGCGGGCACGCTCCACGGCGGCCTGAACGTCAGCTTCGTCGGCGGCGGTAATTTGGCCGATAACCGCGCCGGTGATAGGGTTGTAGACGTCGATTGTACGTTTTTGTTCAATTTGTGGGGGCGCTGCATCTTGAATAGCCATAGGTGTTTTCCTCATTAAGTTTTATTTGACGAGTGTACGCCGCACCTCGGAACCTGTGGTTCTTGCCCCTAAACCCGCTGAAGCCCACAGTGAAGCCGAGGCGAGGCGGTTCTTACGCTTTCGGCTTCTCTTTGCTCAGCGGCAGCACGTCGCGCGGTTTGCTGCTGCCGTCCTTCGCCGGGCCGACTACGCCGCGCGCCTCCATCATGTCGATCAGGCGGGCGGCGCGCGTGTAGCCGATGCGCAGGCGGCGCTGCAACAGCGACACGCTGGCTTTCTCTAAACGACGGACAAGCTCCACGGCTTGCTCGTATAGGTCGTCGTCGCCGCTGTCGCCGGTGAGGGCGGAAGCCGGCAGCTCAGCGCCCGTGCGCGCAGGGGCAGCCGGGGTGTCCCAGAAGCTCGGCGCGGCAGGCGCAGGGGCCGAGGCCGGCGGCGGGCTGTACGTCGCAGGCGCGGTGATCGTGGCCGGGTTCATCGCGCGGATCGACTCTGGCGCGACGCTTGTGCTGAAGGGCTTCTGCTCCGGCTGGTCGATAGCCTGCATCTTCCAGAAGCGCACCAAGTTGTTGATCTCAAGGTCGCTCACGAACACGCCTTGCAGGCGCACCGGCGCGGGCGAGTCGCCGCTCAAGTAGAGCATATCGCCGCGCCCCAGCAGCTTCTCTGCGCCCGGCTGGTCGAGGATCACGCGGCTGTCAACGCCGCTGGCCACAGCAAAGGCGATGCGCGCGGGGAAGTTGGCGCGGATCAAGCCGGTCACCACGTCCACTGACGGGCGCTGCGTGGCGATCACAAGGTGAATGCCGGTGGCGCGCGCCAACGCCGCGATGCGGGTGATCGCGCGCTCGGTCTCGTCGGGCGCTTGCATCATCAAGTCGGCCAACTCGTCGATGATCACCACGATGTAGGGCATCGGGTCGCGGTCGCCGCTCAGGTTCTTGTTGTAGTCCTCGATGTTGCGCGCGGCAGCGTCGCTGAAGCGCTTGTAGCGGTCGTCCATCTCGCGCGTGACCCACTTCAACACGCCGACGATGCGTTCTAGCTCCACGACGACGGGCGCGACCAAGTGCGGGATGCCGTTATAGCCGATCAATTCGACACGCTTGGGGTCAACCATGATGAACTTGACCGTGTCGGGCGTGTGGCGGGCGATGATCGAGCAGATGATGGCGTTCACCATGACCGACTTACCAGAGCCGGTCGTGCCTGCGATCAGCACGTGGGGCATGCTCACTAAGTCCGCGCTGACGGGCGCGCCTGACACGCTCTGCCCCAGCGCAATCGCCAGCGGTGACTTGATCTTGTTGAAGCCAGGCGATTCCATCACGTCGCGCAGGCGCACCGTGGCCGGTTCCTTGTTCGGGACTTCAATGCCGACGTAGCCCTTGCCCGGCACGGGCGCTTCTACGCGGATCGACTTAGCCCCCAGCGCCAACTGCAAATCCTTGTCGAGCGCGGCAATCGCGCCCACTTTGACGCGCTGTTTCTTGCCGCGCGCGCTGACATAATCCGGCTCTACGCCGAACTGAGTAATGACCGGCCCCGTGTTGACTTCGACAACGCGGCCCGGCGCGCCAAAGCTGCTGAGCGTGTCCTCGATGATCTTGGCTTGGCGCAGCAGTAGCTCACGGTCAAACTCCTGCTCGCTGCCGCTGCTCAACAGGGTGCGATAGTCCGGCTTGCGCCAGACGGGGCGCTGAGCGCGCGTCTGGTTGACGACGGGGCTGCTGAACGGCACGCTCAACATCGGCTGGTGCGGCCCTGGGGCAGGCTGCACAGAGGGCAGTTGCGAGGGCGGCAAGCTGGTATCCGGCCCCACACGCGGCGGCGGACTAGCGGGCGCGGCAAGCGTGGGCAGGGCTGTGTGGCCGTTGCGCAGCGCGTTGATGCGGTCACTGCGCGCGGCCATCTCAGAACCAACTGGGGGGCTGGCGGGGGACGCTGGCGCAGTGGACGCGGCGGGCGGCTCAAATGGGATGTAGGCGCTTGGGGGCTGGGCGGGCGGCAAGTCGTCCGGTGGAATAGTCGCCCCTGCGTAGGCCACGCTGGTGGTGAGCGGCGGCGTGTCATCCAGCGGCAGCGGCTCGATGAGCGGCGGTGGGGCCGGCTCCTGTGTGGCAGCGCGTCTAAACCGCCCCAACAAACTCCCCGAGCCGAGGCTGAAGCGGCGGCCTGTTTCTGGTGGGGCGGGCGGCGCAGCGACGACCACAGGCGCAACGGCAGCGGGCACAGGGCTGGGCGCGTCCGTCCCAAAGTTGATGCGAATACCCGGCGATTCTACGACAGCAGCAGGGGCAGCCGCTTTTGCCTGCTCGGCGGCAGCGCGCGCCCTTTCCTCGGCAGCGGCGCGCTCAGCGGCGCGGCGTTCCATCTCAAGCTGACGGCGGGCGCGCTGGGCGGCAGCGCGGCGCTGGATCGCCTCGCGCAGGCTGCGCCCGACGCCGATTGCCGCCGCCAACATCTGCGAGGCGGATGAGCGCGTTGCCAGCATGATCGACACGACGAACAGCAGCCCGACCACCACCAAGCCGCCCAGCTCGGTGAAGTTGCGGATGAGGAACAAGTACAGCTCGGCGCCGATGGCCCCGCCCCCGGCGTGCAGTTCCTGCCATGAATACATCAGGCGCAGCGCTAGCAGCTCCGGCGTGGTGATCGGCGGGTAGCTCAGGCTGTCGATATACTGCATTGCAACCAGGGCAGCCAATATGCCGATCACCACGCCGACCACACGCACAGGATCGACCGAGGGGGCCGTGTCGCCAAAGTGGCGTACGATCAGCCACATGCCAATGATTGCCATCGTCAGCGGGACGATGAACGCGCCCCACCCCAGCAGTTCCCCCAAGAAGCGCAGGACGCCGCGAATGGCGGCTTGTTCCCCGCTGAGGGCGCTGAGCGTCAGCAAGCCCGCGCCGCCCAACAGCGAGACGCCGATGATGTCTAACCAGTTATCGAGCGTTAGGCCACCCTCTGACTCCACAACAGGGGCGCGGCTCGTGCGTGGGCGCTGCGGCGGTCGGGGCGCGTCGGCTGGCGGGCGCAAGAAATTCGAGAAACGTGTGAACACGTTTGGGCGCGCGGCTTTGGCCTCTCTGGCGGCAGCGTCCACTGTCTTCTTGTTGAACACCCCCCTGCGGGCAGCGGGCGCTTGCTCGGCAGGGGGCGTGGTGGATTCAGCCAGCAGCTCGCCCGCAGTCGGCATTTTTTTTCTGCCAAAGGGGATGTTAATCGGGAGCAGCCGAATCCGCCCACCTTTTTTCTCTGCGTTGCCTTCGTCGGTGGGCTTGTTAGTCGGCCTTTCTTTGGCCTCGGCAGGCTTGTCCCCGTCTTTGCTGCGTTTGAACATCCCACCCAACTTGCCTATCGTCCCGCTGAGTGGGTTTTGTTTCTCGCCGTCGGCAGGGGCTGGTTTTTTCTCGGCGGGTTTCTTCTCGGCAGGCTTATCCCCATCTTTCTTACCGCCGAACATCCCACCCAAGCGCGCCGTCAGTGCGTTCGTTTTTTTCTCAGCGTCTTTCTGAGGGGCATTTTGGCTGGCGCTGGCAGGGGGGGATGGGCTGCTTGGCGTGGCAGGTTCATCAGTTGGGCGGCCAAACCCGCTTGAGCGACCGCCCGCGCCCGTTATCGGGCTGGAGGGGCGCGGCGCGGGGCTGTCGCCTGTACCACCTGAAAACGGCCCCGTCCCACCGCTGCGGGTGAAAGGGCTACTAAACGGTGATGTGCCGCTGCTGCGGCCAAACAAGGAACTACCACCAGACCCAAAGCGAGATGCGCCCCCGGCGCCGGGCAAGCCCGACGGGCGCGGCACAAACCGAGTCGACCCGCTTAGCGACTCGTCGCTGTCGTCTTCATCGTTCAACTGACGAAATTTTTCATCCGGATTGTAGCTGTCATAGCTATCGTCGTCGCGCTCACGGAGATAGCTGT
>DAOUBS010000220.1:0-29778 GCA_034432435.1 Anaerolineae bacterium | reverse complement strand
TACGCCAAAGACAGCATCGACGCTCTCAACGCCTATCTGACGCAAGCTGAAGAGGAACTGAACAGCATTGAGAACAGCGATGAACGCCTTGAGCACCTGCGCGCGCAGGAGGAGAAGACGCTGCGCCACATCGGCGAGCTGGCCGAGCGCATCAGCACGCAGCGCGCCGCTGCCGCCAAACAGTTGAGCCAGCGCATCGTGCAGGAGCTGAAAGACCTGCGCATGGAGCGCACTCGCTTCGAAGTTGAGATGACGCGCACGCTCGACTCGACTGGCTGCTACGGCAAGGACGGCCAGCGCTACGCTTTCGACGCGACCGGCCTCGAGCGCGTCGAGTTCCTGATGAGCGCCAACCCCGGCGAGCCGCTGCGCCCGCTGGCCAAAGTCGCCAGCGGCGGCGAGGCCGCGCGGATCATGCTGGCGCTCAAGCGCGTCCTCACTCAAGCCGACAGCACGCCCACCTTGATCTTCGACGAGATCGATCAGGGCATCGGTGGGCGCATCGGCTCGGTCGTGGGGGAAAAGCTCTGGTCGCTCACGCAGGGGCATCAGGTGATGTGCGTAACGCACCTGCCGCAGCTTGCCAGCTACAGCGACCGCCACTACCGCGTGCAGAAGCTCGTCAAAGGCAACCGCACCGCCACCGAGATCATCCCACTGGAGGCAGAGCCGCAGAAGGTAGAAGAGCTGGCGCAGATGTTGGGGGCGTTCGGCGCAGCGGGGCACGAGAGCGCCCGCGAGCTGCTCTACGAGGCGTACAGCCGCAAGCAAGCGCTGGCGGCCCCCAAAGGCTGAAAGGATGCAGCCGCTGCGCAGCCCGTTAGGTTGGCTTCACCCGCTGATTTTGATCCACACAGGCAGTCAGTCGCAGGTGTGGGCGGTGGCGCTGGAGGAGGAGGCGCAGGCTGCGTTGAAGCGCCTGCCGCTGGCGCACGCCAACCCCGCCGTCTTTGCCCTGCACGCGCGCCTCGCGCATCCTGCCGTCGTGCCGCTGTGGGCGCACTGGTCAGACGACGTCTACGCCTACCAGCTCACCCCGCTGTTTGCATCGAATGCTCATCAGCAGCCCCCACGCCCTGATCAGGCTGCGGCGTGGGCAGCGCGCTTGGCGGAGGGGCTGGCGGCGCTGCACGCGCACGGTTGGGCGCATTGTGACCTCTGGCCCGGCAACGTGCTGATCGACGCGCAGGGTCAGCCGGTCATCGCGGATTTTGACTGCGCCGCCCCGTTCGGTCAGCGCGCAGGGACGCTCTCACCGCTGTACGCTGCGCCGGAAGTGCTGTCTTGCAATGCGACTGCCCACCCCGCCCGCGACATCTACGCGTTGGGGGTGATGCTTCATCAGTGGCTGGCGGGGCGGCATCCGTTCGCCCACCTGCCCGCGCCGCGGGCGATCCGCTGCGTGTTTGAACAGCCCCTGCCGCCAGTTCACCCGCGTTGGGATGCCCTCATCGCCGCCATGACCCACAAACAGCCCGAGCAGCGCCCCAGCGCGTGCGCCGCCCTGTCAAGGCTCAAAAACTGACCGTTTCCCCAATGTTTATGAGTTATTACGAAGTAACGTACAAAACTCTACCGATTTTATGCTATCCTGCTGGTGCTAGATCAAAGCAACCAGCGGCTGGTAGTCTCATCGCTGGTGGTTCGTTAGGTTCATATACATCACAGAGGAGTCTCCCATGCTGCATGTGAGAGATGTTAAACGCCTGTACGCGCTGGAAGCGCCGGTCTTGTCGCTCTACCTCAACGTTGATCCGGGCTACCTGCAAAATCAGGCGGCCACCCCGGCGTGGCGCATCTGGTTCCGTAACGAGTTGCGCCGCTTGGAAAGCGAAATTGGCGACCGCGACGCTCTGCGCGTTTGGCAGCCGATCCGTGAACGCGCTGAAGCGCACATCGACGGCTACAAACCAGAGTCAAAAGGCTTGGTGATCTTCGCCCACAGCGGCGGCCTCGAAACGCTGCACCTGCCGCTGCCCGTGGAGAACATGGGCGGCTACGGCCAGCCACTGGTGACGCCGCTGTTTTGGAAGCTAGACGAGTTCGAACGCTACTTGATCGTGCTGGCCGACCAGCAAGAAGCGCGCTTCATGACGGCTTACCTCGGCACAGTGGACGATCAAGAGCGCATGGAAATTGAGCTGGACGAGTACGACTTTGGCCAGAAGACGATCAACCCGGCCACGTCCTACGGCAAGGAACTCAATCAAGGCAGCAACCGCGAAGCTTTCAACGACATGGTGGGCGAGCACCGCAACCGCTTCCTGCGCGAGGTCGTCGATCACATCGGCCAACTGCGTGAGACCTACCAGACCGAGCGCATCATCCTCGGCGGCGCAGAAGAGACGGCGCATGCCATCCGCCGCTTGATGAACGACCGCCTGTCACAAGAGGTGGTGGCGCTGCTGCCGATCCCGATCAAGACCCCCGGCCATGAGGTGCTGACGCGCATCCAGCCCGCCGCGCACGACTACGAGCGCCAGTTTGAGGACGGCTTGATCGAGGACGTGATCAATATGGCGAAATCCGGCGGGCGCGCCGCGCTTGGCCGCGACGACGTGCTGAAGGCCGTTGAAGAGCAGCGCGTCGAGATGCTGATTGCGCCGTGGCCGCTCGAGGATGAGTACCTGCTGCACACGCTGCCGGAGAAGATGCTCCACAGCAGCGCGACGCTTGAACTCGTCCACGGGGACGCCGCGGAGCGCCTCAACGCGGAGGGCGGGCTGGCCGCGCGGCTGTACTACGCGCTCTAGCGTTGGGGGCGCGCTCCCCCTCACGGGCGGCCCTGTGGTAAGGGGTCGCGCCGTGCCCGTTGGGTCACATCCGCGGCAGCGTCTTGGGCTGAGGGATAGACTTGAGGATGTCCGCGATGGTCTCGGCGGTGCGTTTGGTGTAGAGCCACACCATGCCCGCCTTGACGTCGCTCTTGCAGATCACCGCCAGCGAGACGGTGTGCGGGTCGCCAAATTCGACGATGTAGACGCCGTTGTGATCGCCCTCAAAGTAGGTAGAGTGGAACTTGGCTTCGTCTAGCAAGTTAGCGAGCGACTGCTGCGCGGCGTGGTCAATCGAGAGGGCAGAGGTCAAAATTTGCAAGTCGTAGTCGTCGAGCGTACCCGCCGCGCCGACCATGTTGCCGTCGTGGTCGATCAAGCCGACGAACACCGCCCGCACATGCTGAAGCAGCCGCGTCAGCTCAAGGTTGATCTTGGTAAAGTGCTGCCGCCCCAACACCAGCGCGGCCGGGCGCGTGCGCGGGTCAAGGCGTTTGGCGCGGTCACGGGCAATTGGTGGCTTCTTGGGCAGGGCTGGCTCTTCCACGCGCTGGCTGAGCGCGCGCTTGATCTCTAGCTGGCGCTCGACCTGCATCAAAAAGAATGACATGTTGAGCGGCTTATAGAGGTAATCCACCGCGCCCAAGCGGAACACCGCCACGGCGCTCTTGGCGCTCAGGTCGTCGTCGATGATGATGACGCGCGCGCCCGGGCGCAGCCCACCCACCACCGCCAGCAAATCCATTCCGCTCAGGTCAGGCAGTTCGGCTTCGGTGATGATCAAGTCGAAGTCGGCTAGCAAAATCTCGGAAAGGGCGTCCTCAAACGTGGTGGCCTGCACGGTGACATAGCCGCCAGCCTGCTCGAGTGTCTCCACAAGGCGTTCGCGCAGGGTTTCATCTTTGGCAACGACCAAGATGCGCTCTTTTCGGCTTATCATGCTGCCTATGACTCCACTCGTTGAAAAATGCGTGTGAACAGCGGTTGAACGTCTAACACTTGCAGCAAGTCGTTCTCGTGATGCACAATCGCGCGGACGAAGCGATTGTCTGGCACGGGCTGGAACGCATCAGCGGGCACATACTTCACGACATCAACCGCATCCACTACCAAACCAGCCCGTTGACCGGCCCTCTCAACGACGATGAAATAGGTTGAATCGTCAACTGGCGCGGCGTTCCCGTGGAACACGTGGCGCAAGTCGAGCAGGGGCAGCATCTCGCCATGGCGGTTGACGACGCCTAACACGCCCGTGGGGGCGTCTGGCAGCGGCACGATCTCAACCATCGCCGCCACTTCTACCACATCCTCGATCCGCAGCGCATAGCGGCGCTGGCGCACTTCGAACGCTAGGATCGGAACCCGCTCGTTCATTGTCAATCGTCACCCAACCACATGACCATCAAGATGGTCGTTTGCGGCTCGTTCAGCAGCATGATCTCGTCCACGAGGTCGCCCATTTTGGACTTGAGCGCCACCAGCACGTTGTTCGCGCTGACGCTGGCCAGCCACGGCGTTTCAGCCGAGATTTGCAGCCCCGCTTGCGCCCCTTTGATGACCCCGTTGAGGTGCAGCGTGTGGGCTTCGCCGGTTTTCAGCACTAGTTCTGCAAGGGTGGCGGCGGCGCTGGCGAGCTGGGCGCGGTGCGCTGGCGAAAAGCCTAGCAGCCCCGCCGCGCGCCGCGCAGTATCGCGCACGATCATGATGTCCATCGCGTCCTCCACGTGGACTTGCAGCACGGGCGGTCGCATCTTATATGGGCTGTTGACTTCGGCCATGTTATTCCAGTATGCCTAATTCTTGTAATGTTTCGATCAGATGCTCAGAGGCGAAGATATCCTTCGGGATGTAGTCATCCGCGCCTTCGCGCAGCCCCGACATGGTGCTTTTAGGGTCGGCTTTTTCCGTCAGCATAATGATCGGGATGTTCTGGGTGGACGGGTTGCGCTTGAGGCGGCGGCACACTTGAAAGCCATCCATGCTGGGCAGTTTCACGTCCAACACCACCAAAGCAGGCGGATTCTCAATGGCCTCGCGGATGCCATCCGGCCCATCATAAGCCACCCGAACGCGCAGCCCGACGCTCTCCAGCGTTTCTTTAATTTGCGCGGCCTGCGTTTTGCTATCCTCAACTAACAAGACTTCAAGTGCCATGCTATATCCTCTCGCGCGGTAGCCACGCATTCTCTACATTATAACAGTTTTAGCAGTTCCATTGGCAGATGACTTAGGTCAAAGATCCGCTCCACCGCGCCGCGGTGCAGCGCTGCCAATGGCATTCCGTATACGGTGCTGCTTGCCTCGTTTTGTGCCAATGTGTAGGCCCCTGCTTGGCGCAGGCGCATCAAGCCCTCTGCGCCATCGTCGCCCATGCCGGTGAGGATGACCCCCGCCGCGCCCGCCCCACAGGCTTGCGCCACGCTTTCGAACAGCACGTCAATGCTGGGCACAAATCGATGCGCGCCGCTGGCAGGCTCTAAGTGGGTGAGCAGGCGGCTGCCCTGCCGTTTTAGCAAGAGGTGCGCCCCACCGGGGGCAAGGTAAACGGTGGCGCTGCGCAGCTCCAGCCCATGATGCGCCATTTGAATGGGCAGCGGGCTGCTGACGCGCAGCCAACGGGCCAACCCGCCGAGGAACTCATCCGGCATGTGCTGCACAATGACAATCGGCAGGCGGTAGTCGGCTGGCAGCGCTGAGAGGGTGCGTTGAAGCGCGCTTGGGCCGCCAGTGCTGGCCCCCATGACGACAACTTCAGGCCGTGGACGGCCCGGCTGAGGCCGCGGCGTGGACGGGTCACGGTCAACCCGCGTGGTTCCGTAGTCGCGCCGCGCAATAACCTTCACGCCGCTCATGGCTTTCAACGTTTGCAGCAGCTGCTGGCGGCGCTGAGGGAACTCAGGCCGTGAGCGATCCGGCAGCTTGGGCAGGACGGCCAGTGCCCCGCTTTCGAGCGCGTCGAGCGAGTGACTGACCTCATTGCCGATGACGCCGCTCACGATCACGACCGGCGTCGGGCACGTAGACATGATCTGGCGCGTAGCTTCCAGCCCATCCACAAGCGGCATCAGAATGTCCATCGTAACGACGTCAGGGCGCAGCTGCTGCACGAGGGCAAACGCCTCCGCGCCGTCACGGGCTTCCCCCACCACCCGGAAGCCGCTATCCGTGCTGATGACCATCTTCAGGTGCTGGCGTACGGTGGGGCTGTCTTCTGCGATTAGGACGCGAATTTCATCAGGCATGAGCACTGGCACTAAATCCTCTAACGTCTTTAATTGTAACAAATTTCAAAGACTGCGCCATGAACAGTGAGACAGAGATAAAATGTCAGCGTAAAGTATCGTCAACTATATTCAACCGCGCAGGTCTCTCATGCGCTTTTTCCTGCACAAACCGCTGCGTTCACGTTAAAATAAAAGGTATCTGCTGCCGTTTGGGGCGATCGTATGGTAAGTCAATTTGTCGTTCGATGTCTGCGGGATACGTTCAACGCCTTGCCGGACGTGCGCCTCGCATCCACTGACCCTGACCCGGGCTTGATCTTCCAACAGCACATGGCTGATTTGGTAGTGGATACGTGGATGGGTGGGCGCCTGCACGTCTATTTGATCAACTATGAGCCGAAAGTGCGCGACCTCAAAGCCACGCTTAAAGGGAACACACGCAACAGCATCGGTACGCTGTTCCTCGTAGACGCTGCGCTGCTGCCTGCCGAGCAGGAGAGCTTCAAAGCCGCTGATTGGCAGTTTGCGCTGTTCCACTTGAACGACAGCTGGATTTACACCTATCAGCTCGACGAGGGCGGCCACGTGCAGGTGCGCCAAGTGCACTTCGCGCCCACCCCCTATGCCGATTACTACCGCATCTGGCATTTGAACGACTTCACCATTGAAGCCTGCGTGGTGCGCCAGCGCCAATGCGACGACGGCATCCGCGGCCAGTGGTTCATCGGCGACCTTGCCTCACCGCAGTACAAGCGGCGCATCAACTACGAGCGCGTTCACCAGCGCTATCACTACAGCACGCGCCAAACGCGCGAGGTGGCCCACCTGCCGACCGATCAACTGATGAAGTACTACCACATGCTAGGGCTGGAGCACAGCGCGAGCGAGAAAGAGGTCAAGCGCGCTTTCCGCCAAATGGCGCTGAAGGTGCACCCCGACGTGAGCGCGCTGCCGCGTCAGGAATCCGAGCGGCGCATCAAAGAGCTGAACGAGGCCTACGAGTACATCAAAGAGTACCACGGCTGGAGCTAGCGCTTGCGCTGCCGCCAGCGCATCCACGTTCCAACCACGCCGTAGGGGAAGATCATCACCACCAGCACGAACAGCACGCCTAAGATGGTCGTCCAGCTTTCGCCGATGTTGAGCGTCACCGCGCCGATGCTCAGGCGCGCGTCGCGCAGCAGCGTGTCAGCGATTTCAATGCTCGCCGCGCCGATCACCGGCCCCGTGAATGTGCCCGCCCCGCCGATGATCGTCATCAACAGCGCCTCCACCGTGTAGCTCACGCCGAGGATTTCCGGTCCGATCTTTTTGGCTAGCACGCTGTGCAAGATGCCCGCCATGCCCGCCAGCATCCCCGCGACGATGATCGCTACCAGCTTGTACGCCAGCGTGTTGTAACCCAACGCCTGCGCCCGTTCTTCGTTTTCGCGCATCCCAACCCACACCGTCCCCAATGGGGAGCGCACCATGCGCCGAATGAGCCAGAAGGTGAAGGCGGACAGCGCCAAGCCCACGTAGTAGAGGTTGAGGCGGCTCATGCTCGGGTCGATCCACGTGGGCAGCCGGCTGAGCGCAAAGCCGTCCTCACCGTTGGTCAAGGGCAGCCGGCCAAAGTAGATCCAGACCATCTCGGCCATCGCCAGCGTGAAGATGGCGAAGTACACGCCGCGCAGCCGCAGGCTGATGAGGCCAACGCCTAAGCCGATCACCGCGCAGGCTGCCAGCACCACCCCCACCCCCAGCGCAAAGCCCACATCCGGCGAGAGGTCGGTATATTGCAGCAGCAGCCCCAGCAGATACCCCCCCAGCCCGAAGAAGAGCGCATGGCCAAAGCTCACCACGCCCGTAAAGCCGAACATGAGGTTATAGCTCATCACCAGCACGGCCAGCGCGAAGACCTCAATCACCACGCTCATCCAGTACACCGCCGGGCCAATCATGATCATGCGGCTGCCGCGCTGCACGCCATAAGGGCTGCTGTTGGTCAGCGCGCCCACTAAAAACGGAAACGCGATCAAAAACGCCAGCACCGCCAGATACAGCCAATTTTCTTTGAAGTAAGTTAAAGCGTGCCGAGCCATGTCATCCTCTCGTTGTTGCTAGTGCTCGTGGTGAAGGCCTCACCCCTAAATCTCCTCTCCCGTGGTGATGGACTGTTGCCCTCTTCTCGAAGTGGCCTGCCCTGCGGTCACCTGTGGAGAGAGGAATGAGGCCCCATCACGTCCGATCCTCGCCGAACAGGCCGCCGGGGCGCAGCAGCAGGATGAACGTCAGCATCAGCATCGGCGTGATGCTGGCCAGCACGCTGGCCACCTCTGGCCGCACGCTGAACTGCTCCATCGTCGCCCACGCCAGCCCCACCAGCACGCTGCCGACGGCGGTTCCTTCAAAGCTGCCCAGCCCGCCCAACACGATCACCGCGATGCTCGCCAGCAGGAACGTCCCGCCGAGGCTGATCGTCGCCCCCAAGAACGGCGCGCTAATCGCCCCGCCGAACGCCGCCAGCGCGCACCCCAGGGTGAACACCAGGGTGAACACCGCCCGCACGTTGATCCCTAACGCGCTGACCATCTCCGCGTCTTGCACCCCCGCGCGCACGATGATCCCAATGCGGCTGTAGCGTAGCAGCAGCGTCACCGCCACCATCAGCAGCGCCCCTACGACGATCACAAACAGGCGGTAGCTGCTGAACTGCTGGCCGAACACGCTGAACGACGCCACTTGAACTTGCAGCCGCTCCGTCCAACTGTAGGGGGTCGTTCCCCACGTCCCGCGGATGATCTCCGTCAGGATGATGCTCACGCCGAAGGTCAGCACGAGTTGGAACAGCGGTCGCACGTACATCCGCCGCAGGAAGCCGCGCTCCAAGATGTAGCCCAGCACGCCGCCCACCAGCACTGCCACAGTCACCCCCAGCGCAAAGCGCAGCTCCAGTGAAGGGATGCCCTCGCCGAATTGAAACAAGCCCATGCGCGGGTGCTGAATGTCGAACGCTAAATACGCCCCCAACATGAAGTACGCGCCCTGCGCGAAGTTGAGGATGTCCATCAAGCCGAAGATCAGCGAGAGGCCAGCCGCCACCAAGAATAGCAGGCTGGCGCGCAGCAAGCCCGAAAGCATCGTGATGGCAAACGTGCCGGGGTCGCCGCTGGCGCTGACGAAAGCAAAGGCAACAATGCCGATCAGCAGCCCGCCAATAACGTTCCAGCGCGGATGATAGGGCAGTCGGTGTGTCAAGTTCATCTCATCTCCCTCAGGCGACCCCTAAATAGCGTTGAATGGTGGCCGGGTCGGCCAGCAGCGCGCTCATCGCCCCGCGCTGCACGCTGTGGCCGTCGTCGATAATGACGTAGTGATCGGCGAGTTGGCTAGCCACGCGGAAGTTCTGCTCGACGAGCAGCACCGTGCTCGTCTGAGCGAGGCGTTTGATGGCAGCCATCAATTGGCTGATGATGACCGGGGCAAGTCCCTCGCTCGGCTCGTCGATCAGCAGCAGGTCATTCCGTGGAATGAGCGCGCGCGCGATGGCCAGCATCTGCTGCTGGCCGCCGCTGAGCTGCCCGCCCTTGAGGTGGTAGAGACGCTCCAAGTCTGGGAACAGGTCGAAGATCAAGCCCAGCCGCGCCTTCAAGTCGCCGCTGCGGCGCTCGGCGATGCGTAGGTTTTCGGCCACGGTCAGCTCTTTGAAGATGGCGCGGTGCTCGGGCACATAGCCGATGCCCATCTGCGCAATTTGGAAGGGCTTGCGCCCGTTCAGCCGCTCCCCACGGAAGCGCACCTCGCCGCTGCTAGGGGGCGTCAGGCCGAGGATGCTGCGCAGAGTGGTCGTCTTGCCTGCGCCGTTGCGCCCTAGCAGCACGGTGATCTGACCCGGCTGCACATCCACGCTCACCCCTTCTAAGATGTGAAACTGGCCGATGAAGGTGTCAATCTGGCGCACTTCTAGCAAGCTCATGTGCCCACCTCCGAGAGGTCGTACAGGTCGCCGAGGTAAACCTGCTGCACCTGTGGGTTGTTGGCGATCTCGGCGGGCGTGCCCTCTGCCAGCAGCGCCCCTTGATGCATCACGGTAATGCGGTCGCTGATGTTCATCACCACGTTCATGTTATGTTCGACCATCACGATGGTCTTGTTGGCCTCACGGCGGATGCGCTCAATCGTTTCCAGCAGCTCCGGCACTTGTTCGCTGGCCATGCCCGCCGTCGGCTCGTCGAGCAGCAGCAGCGCCGGGTCGCTGGCGAGGATGATCGCCAGCTCCAGCTTGCGCTTGGCCCCGTGCGCCAGCGCGACGCCCGGCAGCGCTACCTCCGTCGTCAAGCCAACCAGTTCGATCACCTCATACGCCCGTTTGAGATACGTGTGGAAGGTGTAGGCAGGCCGCAACCAGCGCCAGCGATCCGCGCTGAGCGCCTGCGCCGCCAGCCGCACATTCTCCAACACGCTGAGGTTGGGGAAGATGTTAGTGATCTGGTAGCTGCGCCCGATGCCCAAGTGTGCACGGCGGTGCATCGGCAGGTGCGTGATGTCCTGCCCACGGAAGATCACCCGCCCGCGCGTCGGCTTGTACTTGCCCGTCAGCAGGTTGAAACAGGTCGTTTTGCCCGCGCCGTTGGGGCCAATGATGCTGTGGACGCTGCCCTCAGTGATGCTCAAGCTCACATCGTCCACAGCCACCAGCCGCCCAAACTCCATGCGCAGGTTGTGCGCTTCTAGTAAGCCCATGTAGTTATCTTTCTGGCTGAGACAGGCCTCACACTTAAATCCCCCCGCAGCGCCCTGTCCTGCGGTCGCCGCGGAGAGGGGACTTTTGCCCCCTTCTCGAACTGGATTGCCCTCGGAGAAGGGGGGTGAGGCCTTCTACTGCATGATCTCGGCCATGAAGGCGTCGTTCAGGGCACAGCGCTCGGCAAAGTCACCGACAAGGCCACAGGGCGGGGCCGACGCGAACGCGCTCACCTCAGACAGCAGTTCGTAGTACTTCTGGTCGGGGTCGTCGAGGTTGACTAAGCGCGCGATGTACATCGGGACGAGTACCTGATGATCGCCGGGGCGCATGTAGTACGTGCCCTTGGGGCCTTCCCACACCAAGCCTTCGATGGCTGGGCCGAGCGCTTCTGGCAGGGTGTCGCCGCCGGTCGCTTCCAAGCCAGCCACGATCACCTGGGCCGTCGCAAAGCCGCACTCGGTGAACAGGTCGGGCACGTCACCACCGAAGAACTTGATGTGGTTCTCCACCATCCAATCGTTGATCTCGTTCTGCGGGAAGCTGTAGTGGTAAACGATCCACGACACGTTGCCGATGGTGCTTGGGTCGCTGGCGCGCACGATGTCGTTGCTGTTGAACGCGCCGACGACGTTCAGCGCGCTGTTGACGCCCAACTCAGCGATCTGCTGGAAGAGCGCCACGCTCGTATCGCCTGCCCAGATCGGCAGCATCGCCTCGGCTCCACTGGCCAACACCTGCTGCAAGAAGGGGGTGAAGTCGGTCGTCTCCAGCGGGGCAAAGATCGTCTCGCTGACGAATTCAACGCCGAACGCGCCCAATGTCGCGCGGAAGCTGGCCTCTGAGGCGCGGCCAAACTCGTAATCCGCCGCCAAGATGATCCACTTCTGCCCCAAGCCTTCCGTCGCAAACGAGGCCAGCGCCAGCGCGTCTTGCGCGGTGTTGCGGCAGGCACGGAAGGTATTCTCGTTGAAGTTCGCGCCCGTGATGGCCGGGGACGCGCCGGGGGCTGCGAACAGCAGCACGTCGTAATCCAGTGCGACTTGCTGCAAGCCGACTGTCACGCCGCTGGAGGGCGCGCCGACGAGGATTTCCGCCCCGGCCTGCTCCAGCGCAGAACGCGCCTCGCTGGCCCCACGGTCGGCGTCGCTAGCTGTGTCGCGCACCAGCAGCTCAATCGGACGTCCCGCCACCACCACATCAGCCAGTGCCGTGTCGATCGTGTCGTAGTTGGCTGGATCCAGCCCTGCGGCGTAGATCAAACCCAGCTTGAAGCCGTTTTCCAGCTCTGTGCCGTAAAGCGCCAGCGCGCCGCTCTGGTCGCTCAAAAGGGCGATGCGCAGCGGCTCGCCTTCCTGAGCGCGCACGCCCAACACGCCGACCAACGCCAGCGCTCCAACCGTCAACCACTTCCGTAACTGCATGGGAACTCCTCCTGTAAAAAAGAACAAAATACACTTCTCACATCGGTGATGCCGCCGCGCGCCGTCTATTCGGGCGCGATGACAACGGCCTCGCCTTCTAAGACAAGCTGCCCGTCTTGGTTCAGGCAGCGGGTTTCCAGCGTGGCGATGCGCTTGTCCTCGCGGTAAGCGGTCACCGTCACGCGCGCCGTGATCGTATCGCCCAAGAACACCGGCGCTTTGAACTTGACTGTTTGGCTCAGGTAGATGCTGCCCACGCCCGGCAGGTCATTGCCGAGCACTGCGCTGATGAGGCTGGCCGTCAGCATCCCGTGGGCGATGCGCCGCCCGAAGCGCGTCTGCGCCGCTGCAGCCTCGTCGAGGTGGATGCTGTTCATGTCGCCAGAGGCGGCAGCAAACTGGCGGATGCGCTCATCGGTGATGGCGGTGGTGCGCTCGGCGCTGTCGCCTACTTTAATCGGCATGGGTGGTCTCCTCGTGGGTGGATGGCTCTTGAACGGCTTGGGCGATCAGCTCGCGTTTGAGGATCTTGCCTGCGCCGCTGATCGGCAGGCTGGAACGGAACTCGACGCTGTGGGGGACTTTGTAGCCCGCCAAAAAGTGGCGCAGGTGCTTCAGCAGATCGTCGGCGGTGGCGCTCATGCCCGCTTTGAGCACCACAAAGGCTTTGCCCACCTCGCCCCATTTGGGGTGCGGCACGCCCACCACCGCGCACATTTCCACCGCTGGATGCTGATAAAGCACCTGCTCGATCTCGGTTGGGTAGATGTTCTCGCCGCCGCTGATGAACATGTCCTTCTTGCGGTCAACGATGGTGAAGTAGAAGTGCTCGTCCATCGTTGCAAGGTCGCCGGTGTGGAACCAACCCTCAGCGTCCACGGCGGTGGCGCTGGCGGCGGGGTTGTTGTAGTAGCCGCTGCACAGGCTCGGGCCGCGCAGCACCAGCTCGCCGATGGTTCCGGGTGGCACGGGCTGGTTGTGCTCGTCGACGATGCGCGCCTCGACGAAGAAGTTAGGCCGTCCGATGCTGCCCGCTTTGCGGATGGCGTCCTCGGGCGCGAGGGCGAACACGCCCGGCCCGAACTCGCTCATGCCGAAGCCCTGCTTGAACTGCACGCCCTTCTCGCGCTGGAACTGCTCCACGAGCGGGATCGGCAGCGGCGCGCCGCCGCTCGTGCAGAAGCGCAGGTTGCTCAGGTCAGCCTCTGGCCAATTCGGGGCGGCGGTCATCATCTGGTACATGGTCGGCACGCCCGCGTAGACCGTCGCGCCGTACTCCTCTAGCAGCCGCAGCACCTGTTCAGCGTCGAACTTGCGGGTGAGCACGACCGTCCCGCCCAAGATGAGCAGCGGCAGCGTGTAAACCAGCAGGCCGCCGGTATGGAACATCGGGAAGGTGTTTACGGTGATGTCGCCGTGCTGCAAGTCGTGGATGATCGTGTTGAGGGTGTTCCACGCGATCATGCGATAGCTAATCTGCGCGCCTTTGGGCGTGCCGGTCGTGCCGCCGGTGAAGATCAAACAAGCGATGTCCTCCTCATGTTGATCCTCAAGGCAGACGGGGCGCAGCACGCTCTCAGAGAGGGTGCGCTCGAAGTCGCGGCTGCGCGGGATACCGCGCCCCTCAAGGTGGACGAAGTGACGGATCGACGTATCGGCTTCGGCGATTTGGCGCACGGTGGCGCAGAAGTCGTCGCTGTAGATCAGCACGGTGGGGGTCGTCTGCGCGATGAGCGTCAGCAGCTCGTGCAGGCTCAGCCGCCAGTTGAACGGAACCATGATCGCGCCGAGCTTGCTGCACGCGAAGAGCGTGTCGAGGAACTCGACGCCGTTCATGGCGAGGATGGCCACGCGGTCGCCCTTGCCGATGCCTGCGCCATCGCGCATCCAGTTGGCCAGCCGGTTAGCGCGCGCGTTGAGTTCTGCATAGGTAAAAGCGCGGTGCGGCGTCTTGCCCGCGTCTACGACGGCCAGCGTGTCAGGGGTGTAGAGGGCGCGTTTGCCCAAGATGTCGCCGAGTGCCATGTGTGCCCCTAGTCCTTCAGCCGATAAGCAGTGCTGTATTTGACTTCGTTGAGGACGATTTCAACGTCGATGCGCTCGATGCCGTAGATCGCGCGCACGTGGTCGTTCAGCAGCCGATCCAGCGCTTCATGATCAACCACGGCGACTTTCACCAGCAGGTCACAGCCGCCGGTCGTGCGGTAGATCTCTTGCATGGCGCTCAGCGCTTCGAGCCGCGCCTGCACGTCGCAGAACACGTCGCGGCTGTGGGGCTGCAGGCTGATGCGCAAGAAGCACACCAGCCCATAGCCCACCGCCTGCCGATCCAGCAGCGCCACATAGCGGCGGATGACGCCGTCACGCTCCAGCCGTTTGATACGGTTGTGGACGGCAGGCTGCGAGAGGTGAATCTTGCGCGCCAAGTCCGTGACGCTGATGCGGCAGTTCATTTGCAGTTCCTCTAGAATCGTCAGGTCAAGCTGGTCATAGCCCCGCGCTTGCAGGCTGTTCTTGTCCAACGGTGCGTTCCTCTCAACTCACTCCATCCCTGACGTGGATTGTCGTCCAATCAAGGGCGGGCGCAACTGGCTGCGGCCTTACCTCTAGATCTCCTGTCAGAATGACCTGAACCGTTACTCGTAGGAGGTTGACATGCCAACCCCCTACCCTAAGGGGATGCGGCTCGCTAGCCTCCCAAGTGCCGATGCAGCACGGCGTTGAAAGCGCCTGGCTGTTCGATGAACGGTGTGTGCCCACAGTTTTCGAACACGACTTCTTGGTAGTGGCCGCCATGCGCTTGGTACTGCTCTAGCACCGCGCGCGTCTGGCTTACCATCGGCTGTGGTGGGTATACCTCCGCGCCCGGCCAGCCCGGAACCGCCCCAAGCGCCCCGAGCGTGCCCATGTCGAACAGGCTGTTGTCGCTGACGATCTGATCGTCTGCCCCGCGCACCCACAAGATCGGCGGCTTAGGGTCGATGCGATAAAGGCGCGCCACGTCGCCCGCGTAGAGCGGCGAAAGAGCGTTGGCCGGCCCGAATTTGCCGGGCGCGACGTTAGGCCAGTTGGCCGAGGGGGTCATATCGCCCGGGTAGTCTTCGGGGCCGATGTGCTGCGACAGCAGCGACGTGAGCAGGTCTTCTTCGCGCGCGGGGACGAACGGCGGCTTCCAGTAGAAGCGGTTCATGACGATGCGCGGCGCGGATTGATCGTCTGTGCCGCGGTAGCCCTCGCTCATCAGGCGGGTGAAGTGCTGGTTGACGATCCCGCCGCCGCTGCCTGCGCCGTCCGGCCAGATCATCTGGCCGTCTGTGCCCTTGCTGCCGCCGAAGCCGTAGGGCGACCCCGTGGCCACCAGCGTGGCTGTGCGCACCCGCTGCGGATGGCGCATCAGGATCTCAAAGACGACGCTGCCCCCCATGCTGTGGCCAACGACGTGCGCCTGCGCGACACCCAGCGCGTCCATTAAGGCAACGGCATCATCGGCGAAGTGGCCCATGCCCTGCGTCGCATCGACTTTGAAGGCCGGGTCTGCGCCGCCGTAGCTGCGCTGATCGTAGGCGATGGCGCGGTAGCCCGCAGGCAGCGCGAGCATCGTTTCTTCCCAGAAGGTGGCGCTGCTGGCGTTGCCGTGGATGAAGAGCACGGGCACGCCGCCTTCGTCGCCGCAGGTCAGCACGCGCGTCGATAGGCCGTTGCTCAACACAACGCGATGTTCATGGATGCCGGGCAGAACAGGGGGGAGCGGATTCATGGCGGGGTTTCTCCTTTGGCAGATGGGTTAAAATGGCGGGCAGGACAGGCCCCATGTGCTTGCACGCTTGGGAGAACGTCGTGTGCGTCATGGTTTGCGCTCCTGATTAGTCAGCGGATGGCCTACTTGCTCCTTCAGCACTCGCTTGAGCACTTTGCCGGCGGCGTTGCGCGGCAGTTGATCGACAAACGCGACGTGCTTCGGCGTCTTGAACTTGGCCAGCTTGCCCGCGCAGAAGGCGATGACCTGCTCCGCGGTCAGGGTGGCGTTGGGCTTTAGCACCAAGATCGCCATGCCAGACTCGCCCCAGCGCGCATCTGGCACGCCAATCACAGCGGCCTCGGCCACTTCAGGGAGTTGGTAGAGCACCTGCTCCACCTCTGCCGGGTAGACGTTCTCGCCGCCGCTGATGTACATGTCCTTGAAGCGATCAACGATGTAGATGCAGCCCTCATCGTCGATCATGCCCGCGTCGCCGCTGTGCAGCCAACGGTTGCCGTGCTCGTCGAGCGTGAAGCTGCTCGCGTTGGCGTCGGGGCGGTTCCAGTAGCCGGGGGTGATGTTCGGGCCGCTGATGACCACCTCACCCACTGCGCCCACGGGCACATCGCGCATCTGCTCGTCGACGATGCGCACGCGGGTGTGCAGCAGCGGCTTGCCGACGCTGGTTGGCTTGGCGAGTGCGCGCCGCTTGTCGATCAAGAAGACGGTCGGGCTGGTTTCGGTCATGCCGAAGCCCAACTGCACGATGATCCCGCGCGCCGCGTAGCGCTCAAGGACGCTGACGGGCATCGGCGCGCCGCCGCACCCCCAACTGTAGATGCGGCTCAGGTCGGTCGTGTCGAAGGCCTCATGCTGGCTGAGGAAGAGGTATATGCTCGGCACGCCGAAGAAGTGCGTGACGCCCAACGTCGGATTGCTCAGGGTTTGCAGTGTCGTCAGCGCGTCGAACTGACGGGCGACGATCACCGTGCCGCCGTGGTGGAAGAGCGGGTTAGCGTAGAGGTTGAGGCCGCCGGTGTGGAACGTGGGCAGGACGACGTAGTGCACGCTCTCGCAGCTCAGGCCAGCGGGCGTGCTGATGTTGATCGCGTTCCACAGCGTCATGCCGTGGGTGATGAGCACGCCTTTGGGGTGGCCGGTCGTGCCTGCGGTGTACATGATCGTCATCGGGGTGTCGTGGGTGGTTTGCGGATCCATGACGACGTCGGGCACGGCGCTGGCAATGGCCGCCTCATAGGCCGGGGCGTCGTCGGTCGGCTGATTGGGAAAGTCGATCCGCAGGCGGTGTTGGGCGGAGCTGCCCGCCGCCAGCGCGGGGATGCGATCCGCGAATTCCGCGTCATAGACGATCCCCTTCGCGCCGCTGTCGTTGAGGATGAAGAGCAGCTCCGGCTCAGCTAAGCGCCAGTTGAGCGGCAGCATCAGCGCGCCCAACTTCCAACAGGCGAATTGGAATTCAAAGTAGTCGCTGCTGTTCTTGGCGAGGATGGCTAGTCGGTCGCCGGCCTGCGCGCCCCATGCGTCGCGCAGGTACGCCGCCAGCTGCGCCGCCCGCGCGTTGAACTGCTCATAGGTGAAACGCCGCCCCGTGGCTTGATCGACAACGGCCAGCTTGTCCGGCGTGCGATCCGCGTGAAAGGCCAACCAGTCAGACGCTAAATATCGCATGCTCACTCACCCCCATCGCAGCGCGACCGCGCTCCACGTGTAGCCTGTGCCCGCGCCCGCCAGCACGACGAGGTCGCCCGCGCGGATTTTGCCCTGCGCCAGCCCCAACTCCAGCGCCAGCACCTGATCGACGCTCTGCACGTGGCCATAGTCCTCAAGGTAGACGGATTGGTCTGGCGTAAGGCCAACCGCGTTGAGAATCTCCAGATAGAACGAGCGCTTCATGTGGGTGATGCCCAAGAAGCGCACATCGGCCAGTGTGTGGCCGCTCTGGTCCACTGCCTCGCGGATGACGCGGACAAAGTTCGGCAGGCTCGTCTGGCCGAGCCGATCGGCCATGTAGGCGGGGTCGGTCACGTCGAGCCGCCCGCGCAGGTCGCCGACGGCTTCCGGCTCGCCCTCGGCCACGGCGTCGCGCGTCAGCACGACCGTTTCCGACAGGCTGCCGTCGGTGATGGCCGCTGCGCCGAGGATGCAGTTGCGCCCGGCGTTGCGCTGGAGGATCATCGCGCCGCCGCCCGCCCCGAAGTTGAGCATGAAGCGGCTGCGCTCGTTGCGCGGGTTGATGAGGTCGTTCTCGCGGCTGCCTGCTGCCAGCAGCGCGTACTCCAGCTTGGGGTCGGCCAGCATCAGGCCGCGGGCGGCGTTCAGGGCGATGGGCGCGCCTGCGCACAGCGCGTACATCTCGAAGGCGTAGGCGTTGACCGCGCCCACGTTGTGCTGAATCTTGCTGGCTGAGTTCCAGACGAGGTGATCTTTGTGCTCGCTGCCGTGCGAGATGACGAGGCCGATCTGCGCGGGGTCGATGTTGGCCATCGCAACGGCGCGCTTGGCCGCCTCGCTAGCCATGAAGGTGACGGTTTCCGCCTCGCCGGCGATGTGCCGCTGGCGGATGCCCATCTTCTCGCGCAGGATGTGCTCTGGGATGTTCGTGCGCGGGGCAAGGTCGGCGGCGGTTTCTACCGTCGGCGGGAAGTACGTCCCAATGCCCACAATGCCAACAGAAAGTTCCATCAAAAACGCTCTTTTGTCTAAACGTCAATTAAGTTGAAAGCGACGCAAATGAACTTTTTGACCCATTAACACGATCATAACGCCAGATGGTTGGGCGATGCTGCAAAGATTCTATCGTTGTGGCGGGGCACGCCTTCAGATTTATTCGCGTTGTAAGCCAGGGCGGCTTAACCGACACTCCCGCGCGCTTGGGCGATCTGGCACAATGAGAGGCGGCTCGTTCACATTAGCACACGGAGACACCTCACTATGGAACGCACGTTTATCATCATCAAGCCGGACGCAGTTCAGCGCGGCCTCGTCGGCGAGATCATCAAGCGCTTTGAGCAGCGCGGCCTGCGCATCATCGGGATGAAGTTCATCCACATGAGCGAAGCGCTCGCCAAGAAACACTACGCCGTCCACGCCGAGCGGCCGTTCTTCAACGCGCTGGTGTCGTATATTACCTCTGCGCCGGTCGTGGTCATCGCGCTGGAGGGCACGAACGCCGTCGCTGCCGCCCGTGCGACGATTGGCGCAACGAAGCCACATGAGGCCGGCGCAGGCACGATCCGCGGCGACTTCGGCCTTGAGATCGGGCGTAACCTCGTCCACGGCAGCGACAGCGTCGAGAACGGCGTGTTGGAGGTCGCTAACTTCTTCAGCGAGGACGAGCTGGTGAGCTGGAACCGTAACACCGACCCGTGGATTTTCGAATAACCCGCGCCTCGCTACAAACACGAGGTGGCATCACCGCAGGACACGGCAGGCCGTGTCCGTTTTTTTTCATTGCCGCGGGGCGTCTCTACTTCAGACGCTCCCGCCGAGCCTAGCCGATTGGCGTCATTTGCCACGCAATGCTAAAGTATTCTCAGCAAAGAACATCACCTATAGGAATACTTCTATGCCAATGTTTTGTCCAGCGTGTGGTGGGCCTGCCCGCTTCATCGACATCCAAACCGAGACCCAAACGATTAAGTGTCGTTTTTGTGGCGCAGAGTTCAGCGCCGCGCAGCTTCTGAACGAGGAAGGCCGCCGCGAAGAAGAGCGCCCCCGCCGTAAGGAAATTCGCCTGCCTCAGCCCAAGAGCGTCAAAATGCGTGAGGACGGCCTCGACCTGCTCATCACGCGCAAATGGCCCATCAGCACCGGCATCGGCGCGCTCTTCTTCGGCATCGTTTGGACGGGCATCACCAGCGTCTTTATTCTCATCCCCAGTGATGGATGGGAGGGGGGCGACGCGCCGCCTTTCTGGTTCATCGGGTTGTTTTTAGCCATCGGTTTGTTGACGTTGGCCACGGGTATCTATTCACTGGTCAACAGCACAACGTACCGCATCAACCGCCAGCGCATCGTCCTAACGCACCATCCGCTGCCGTGGCCGAGCAAAACCCTCGACCTTGACGGCGTGGAGCAGCTCTACGTCAAACAGCACGTCAGCACCTCCAGCAGCAACGGCAGAAGCAGCACCACCATCACCTACTCACTCAACAAGGTGATGCGCGACGGGCGGCACATCAAGATCGACAGCAACTTACAACCAGAAGCGGCCCTGTTCATCGAGCAAGAGATCGAGCGCCTGCTGCGGCTTGAGAACGTGCCCGTGCGCGGTGAGTATGGCAAGGGCGGTTGGGCGGCGTTCTGACAGCCCCCGCAATTTTCAGATCGAACAAAAACGCTCATGTGACAGGTCGCCTTGCCATGACAGCCGTCAAGAAAAAAAACGCAGAAGATCGCGTCAAAGGCGCCTTCTTTGAGACGTTCTACGTCCAAGAGACGTCAGACGCGCTCGTCATCACGGAGCCGCCCAACCCGTTTATCGGCGCGTTGGTGACGTTCATCTTCGGCCTGCCGATGCTCATCGTGAGCGGCGTGCTGGTAGTGTTCGCGGTGCGCGAGGGGGGGGGGCGGCGCTCGTCGCGGCGGTCGTGTTCATCCCGGTCTTGCTGCTCTTGGTCGCCTCGATGGTGCTGTACGGCGTCAACACGCGCACGGTGACGATCACACGCGAGGCCATCTCGATCCGCACGCGGCCGATCTCCTTCGGCCAGCAGCAGATTTTGCTGAAGGGACTGAAAGGCTTTGAAATCGTCACCTATCGAGGCAATCGGGGCGGCGTCTGGCATCGGCTAAACATCGTCCCTTCCAGCCTCTACCGAGAGGCTCTGTTCAACTCACAGTCGGCACAGGCGTTAAACAGCCTTCAAGCGCACATTGAGGGGTTTCTGGGCGTTTGATGAATGCCCTGCGCTTTCGGCTAGGCCGCTTGTGCCCAAGCCCGAAAGTCGTTACTATGTGAGGTAACACAGCCAGTAGAAAAAGGTCGCCTTATGGATCGGCGCATGGTGGAGTTCGTGCGGGCGCTGCGCGCAGCAGGCGTTCGCATCAGCGTCGCGGAGAGCCAAGATGCGCTCTTCGGCATTGAGAAAGTTGGCATCCTCAACCCTGACATCTTCCGCACCGCGCTCAAGACGACCCTCGTCAAAGAGCGCCATGATCAAAGCACGTTCGATTACTTCTTCCCGCTCTTCTTCAGCGCCAACCAACCGCCGATGGAGGACATCAACGAGCAGTTGACGCCCGAGCAGCAGCAGATGATGCAGCAGGCGCTCGACGCGCTTGCGGGCGACATGGAGGCGCTGCGCCGACTGCTGGAACAGATCCTCAACGGCCAGCGCTTCAGCGATGAGCAGCTTCAGCAGATGGGCCAGCAGGCCGGCCTCGACAACGGCAGCGACATGTATCAACGGGCGTGGTTCGAACGGCGCATGAACAGCCAAGCCGGCCTCAACCAGCTCAGCCAGATGATCGACGAGTTGTTAGAGGCGCTGGCCGAGATGGGCTTCAGCCAAGAGCAGCTCGACCAGTTAGAGCAGATGCTGCGCCAGAACATGCGCGGCCTCGCCGAACAGATCAGCCAATACGCGGGTGCGACGATTGCCCAGCAGATGGGCCAGCGCGAGCCGGACCCTAAGCCCGACCTGATGGACGTGCCGTTCCACCGCCTGACGGACAGCGACATCGAAGCGCTGCGCGACCAGATGCGCCAGCTTGCCGCCCGCCTGCGCAGCCGCAACGCCCTGCGCCAGAAGCGCGCCCGCACCGGCAGCTTTGACCCGCGCCGCACGCTGCGCTCTAACATGCGCTACGGCGGCGTGCCCATCCGTTTGCAGCACCGCAACCAGCACAAAAAGCCCGCGCTCGTCCTCATCTGTGACCTGAGCACCTCCATGCGCTACATGGTGGAGTTCTTCCTCACGCTGGTCTATCAACTGCAAGACCAAGTCAAGCGCACCCACAGCTTCATCTTCATCAGCGACATGGTCGACATCACGATGGATTTTGAAGAACATGACAGCCGCACAGCCGTCGAAAAAGTCATGCGCGAGAACCCGCCCGGCTACTACAGCACTGACCTCGGCAACAGCCTTGTGACCTTCAGCCGTGAACACATGGCGTTGATCGATAGCCGCACGACGGTGATCATCCTCGGCGATGGGCGCAACAACCACAACAACCCGCGCCTCGACATCGCCGCCGACATGCACCGCAAAGCGCGCCGCTTGTTCTGGTTCTGTCCAGAGCCGCCATCACAGTGGGGAACTGGTGACAGTGACATGCACCTTTACGCCCCGCTTAGCGACGGCGTGATGCTCGTCCGCAACCTGCGCGAGCTGGCAAATAGCATCGACCGTATGATGGCCGACAGCTAACAGGGGCGCAGGCCGGCTTTCGAGCGCAAGTTTAAGTTCCCTTCCCACGGGTGACCGCTCGGTTACGTTTAGCGCGCCACGCGCTCAGCGGCCTGAGCCATGCTTTCCATTGGACACTGTGTCGCAAAAACTGCCCCCACTTTCCACTCGCCTGTTTAAGCAGCCTGCCGCAGTCTGTGTTAGAGTGACAACGTAATCTGCTGCCTTTCAGGAGTTGCGTTCATGCGTCGTCTCGTTTCTGCCACAGCTGACCGCCTGAAACCGTCCGGCATCCGCCGCTTCTTTGAAATCGCCGCCACGATGGACGATGTGGTGACGTTGGGCATCGGTGAACCCAGCTTTGCTACGCCACAGCACATCACGGAGGTGGGCATCGCCACCCTGCATGAGGGGCGCACGGGCTACACGGCCAACGCGGGCGAGCTGGCGCTGCGGCGGGCGATTACGCGCTACGTGCAGCGGCTGTACGGACTGAACTACGACCCTAATGAAGAAGTGCTGGTCACCGTGGGCGTGAGTGAAGCGCTCTGGCTGGCGATGAAAGCCGTGCTCGACCCAGGCGATGAGGCGCTGGTGGTAGAACCGTGCTTCGTCGCCAACGCTGCCGCAGTCGAGATGGCCGGCGGCGTGCCGGTCATGGTTCCGACGCGCGTCGAGCACGAGTTCCAAGTAACCGCCGCCGATCTCGAGGCGCGCATCACCCCGCGCACCAAAGCCATCCTCATCAGCTACCCCAGCAACCCCACCGGCGCAATCCTCACCTATGAGCACATGCAGCAGGTGGCGATGATCGCCGAGAAGTACGACCTCGTGGTGATCTCGGATGAGATCTACGAACGGCTGGTCTACGACATAGAACACGTGGCCTTTGCCAGCCTGCCGCGCATGCACGAGCGCACGATTGTTCTGAGCGGGATGAGCAAGTCATTTGCGATGACTGGCTGGCGCATTGGCTACGCCCTCGCGCCCGAGCCGATCCTGAGCGCGATGAAGAAGTTCCACCAGTATCTCATCATGTCCGCGCCGACGATGGGGCAGTTCGCCGCTATTCAAGCGCTGGAACATGGCGACCCCGACGTAGAAGAGATGCGCCAAGCCTACGACCGCCGCCGCCGCTTGATCGTGGCGGGCTTCAACGAGTTGGGTATGGCCTGTTTCATGCCGCGCGGCGCGTTCTACGCCTTCCCGTCGATCCAGCACACGGGCATGGACGACGATGCCTTCTGCGATCTGCTGCTGCATGAGGAGCGGTGTGCGCTCATCCCCGGCAGCGCGTTCGGCGCGAGCGGGGCAGGCTTCGTCCGCGCTAGCTACGCCTCTAGTGAGGAGAACATCGAACGGGCGCTGGAGCGCCTCGCGCGCTTTATGCAGCGCCACGGCTGGATGCAGCCCGCGGCACTGCCGATCACGAGCAGGTAACGAGCGACGAGGGATGAGGCCACTGGCACGGCCCGGCGTGCCCCTACAAGGCAGTCTCCACAATCGCATCTGCGCTTAGAAACTGCTAGAATCAACGTAGGTGTACGATTAGCGCGTGTCACATGACCAGCCGAATGTCCCAAACTCGTTTCTCAATTGGCGTTTACGGCTTACAGGAGCCGATGCGCTCGGACTTAATGGCGATTGTCAACCGTTTGAACGGTGAAGCGCAAATCGCCGAGAAGGCGACACAGCTTCAAATTTGGAACAACACGCAGGCCGTCGATGCGGTGATGATCGACGATGAGCTGTTGGAACAAGACGCCGCGCTGCAAGCCTACGTTCGCACCAGTTTGACGCCGACTATTGCGCTGACGCACTACCTTATGCACACGGAGCGGCTGCTAGCGTTGGGGGTGGCGGATGTCTTTTCCTATCAACTCAACCGCGATCTGCTGGCGCGCCGCCTTGAGAATAACGTGATCGCCTATCGCGCGCGGCGTCAACTGACAACCTATCGTGGGCGGTTTGAGACGCTCTACGACGGGGCACCGGTCATGATGCATGTGCTTGCCGAGGATGGCACACTACTGCGGGTGAACAAGCAGTGGCTCAAGACCCTCGGCTATCGGGCCGAGGCTGTGGAGGGCAAGCCATATCTCAACCTCCTGCCTGTTGAGATGCGTGCTAAATTCCCAGCACGCTTGGCCGACGTGTTCGCGCAGGGCTTCGTGCGCGATGCCCAGATTAGCTTGCTTGACGTAGATGGCGTAGCGCACCACTTCTTGCTCGACTCCGACGTGCTCGTCGACGCCAGCGGCGAACGAGTGGCCGTGTCGATGCTGCGCGACGTGACCGACATCCAGCGCAGCCAAGCCCGCCTGGCAGAATCCAACCGGTTATATCAGGCCATCTTTGAAGGGGCCAACGACGCGATTTTGCTGATTGATCCGTCTAACCGTCGCATCATCGAGGCCAACCCCGCCGCCTGCCGCCTGCTCGGCTACAGCCGCGAAGAGCTAGCCGCGCAAGACATCGCCGCGCTGGAAAACGATGACGCCTTGCTCACGATGTTAGAGGTGTCCTCCGTCCACCGCCAGACCTTCCTTGACGACGTGATGCTGCGCCGCAAAGATGGCTCGTACGTCCCCGTTGAGGTGAACAGCCGTGTTATCGAATTCGACGGGCCTCCAGCCGTCTTGGCGATCTTGCGCAACATCACCGCGCGCCACTTGCTGCTGCAAAAAGAGAAGGCGACGCGCCTGCTGGCGGAGACGCTGCGCGACAGCGCTGACGCTTTCACCCACGCCGAGACGGTCAACGACGTGTTAGACACAGCTATTGACATGGTGCGGCGGGTCGTCCCCGCGCCGGCGGCCAATGTGGCGCAGTTGAAGGGGGATCACGTGCAGCTGCTGCGCTGGAGCGGCTACCGCGAGTGCGGCTTCCGTGATGAAGACATAGCGGCCATTCGCATCAGTCTTGACTACGTGTCGCATTACCGAGAGATGATCGAGACAGGGCGCGCCATCTACTACCCAGACGTGGCGCTCGTCGGTTGGCCGAACGTCAACTTGCCAACCAGTCACTGGATCCGCTCGTGGATCGGCGTGCCGCTGCTGCTGCGCGGTCAAGTATATGGCTTCTTAAACGTCGACAGCCCCGAGGTCAACGCCTTTACCGACGAACATGTCGAATCGATGGAGGTGTTCGCGCGGCAGGCGTCAATTGCGCTGGAGCGCGCCACGCTGCTGGAAGAGCTGCGCGCCGCGAAGGCATCGCTTGAACAGACAGTGGCCGAGCGCACCAACGCGCTGGTGCAGGCCAATCACGCCCTGCGCAGCTATATCAACGAACTGCGCAGCACCCAAGAGGCGCTGGCCCAAGAGCGCAGCCTGCTCCAAAAGATCATCAACAGCATCAGCGACATGATCTACGTCAAGGACAGAGACGGTCGCTACCTGCTGGTCAATCAGTCCACGCTCTACGCCTTGGGCGCACAGCGACCAGAGGAGGTAATCGGGCGAAGAATGGAAGATTTCTTCGACCCTGACTACACCGCGCTGCACAATCAGATCGACGCGCAGATCTTCACCACTGGTCAAGCAGTGCTCAACTTTCGTAACACGATGCGCTATGCCAACGGCACGATTCACCGTCAACTGCTCAGCAAACAGCCCCTCCACGACGTACAGGGGCAGATTATCGGGCTAGTCGGGGTCAACCGCGACATCACCGAGCTTGAACTCATCGAGGAAAAACGGCGCGAGGAGCGCGAACAGCTCGCCCAAGTGCTGCGCAGCGCGCGCTGTTTGCTGTGGGCGGCTTCAGTCACTCAGCAAGATGAAAGCTTGACGTGGAATCTACAGATCATCAACGAAGAGGCCGCCCAAGAGCTGCTGCCGCTGGACTTGCAAGGCAGACGCTACAGTGACTGTTGGCCGCAGAGCATCGTGCCCGAGGATGCGTACCGCCGCGATTACACGCTGCGCACCCACCTCGCGTTCAGTCGTCCCAGCTTCAACCATGAAATTCGCTGTCATGCCGCGGATGGCAGCGTGATGTGGCTGGCGGAAGATGTCATCATCAAACGGCTGGACGATCGAACCTACCGACTAGTGGGGGTGTGCACAGACATCACCGAGCGCAAAGCGTCCGAAGCGGCACTGCAAACCGCTTACGACGACCTCGAGCTGCGCATCCAAGCGCGCATGGCCGAGCTGATCGAGGTCAACCAAGCCCTGCGCGCGGAGATCGTCGAGCGGCAGCGCGCCGAAGAATCCGAGCGCCGCCAGCGCCTGCTCGCCGAGGCGCTCAGCCAAAGTCTCGCTACGCTCAACAGCAGCTTTGACCGCGATGCGCTGTTTGGGTACCTGCTCGACAGCATCGAGGACATCATCCCCCATCGCGCCGCGAACATCATCCTCGTCGATCCGCAGACGCTTACCGGGCAGGTCGTACGCCTGCGCGGCTACCCCAACGCCGACCTTATGAAGCACCAACAAGTGCCGATCTACAAGATGCCCGACAAGCTGCAAATCCTGCGCGAGGGCACACACTTCATCATTTCCGACACGCGCGAGTACGAGCACTGGCTGCACCAACCCGAATTTAGCTGGATCCGCTCGTCGCTCTCTGTGCCGATCACGCTCGATGAGGGGGTGATCGGTTTTCTCAATGTAGACAGCGATCAGCCGCACAACTTCACCCTACAGCACGCGGAATGGCTGACGGCCTTCGCCAACCAAGCGGCGCTGGCCTTGCGCAACGCGCGCTTGGTTGAGCAGATTCGCCACTACGCCGCTGATTTGGAGCGCCTCGCCCAGACGCGCACCGCCCAACTGCGCGCCGTGCTGGGGTCGATCCGCGATGGGTTGGTCTACCACAACCTTGACCGGGAGGCGCAGTACCTCAACCGTGCGCTGGTGGACATGCTGGGCTATAGCCACCACGAGTGGATGAGCAGCGCCATAGACTACCGCCAGATTATCGACGGCACAGAAGAGGCCGTCAAACAGCAGATTGAGCGCATTGATCGGCTGGTGCGCCTACGCGACTACGCTCAAGAAGAGGTGACGCTGCGCCGCAAGGACGACAGCACTTTCCCGGCGCTGCTCACGCGGGTCGTCGTGCGCGATGAGGACGCCCAAGCGCTGGGCACGCTGACACTCATCCGTGACATCAGCGAGGAAAAAGCGCTGCAAGAACAGCGTGAACGCTTCATCGCCAACGCCTCGCACGAGCTGCGCACGCCCATCGCCAACATGAAGACCCGTCTCTACTTGATGACGCGCAAGCCCGAGAGCATCCCTGACAACCTTGAGATCTTGTCCAAAGTGACCAACTGGATGCAGCGCCTCGTGGACGACATGTTCGACTTGTCGCGCTTCCAGCGCGGCATCCTTGAGCTGGAGCGCGAGCCGGTCGACATCCGCGGCTTGCTGCGTGAAGTGATGATGTTCCACCAGCCCGACGCCGAGCGCCGCGACATCCTGCTGACGCTCAAAGCGCCCAAGGACCCCGTCATTGTTTCAGTGGACGTCTATCGGATCATGCAAGTGTTCTCGAACTTGGTGAGCAACGCACTCCACTATACGCCGGTGGAAGGGCGTGTGTCGGTTGAAGTCAAGGTGAAAGCCGACGCCGTCCCGCGCGAGGTGGTCATCAGCGTGATCGATAACGGCGCGGGCATCGCGGAGGAGCAACTTGAGCACGTCTTCAAGCCCTTCTACCGCGGCACGACTGAAAGCAAAGGCGCTGGGTTGGGGCTGGCCATCTCGCAAGAGATCGTGACACTGCACGGCGGGCACATCACCGTTGAAAGCGCGGTCGGCGTCGGCAGCCGCTTCACGGTGCATCTGCCCTCGCCAGACGTGGCCTCAGACGAGTCATGACCACCCTTGAGCAAGCCCACGCCCTGCTGCTGACGGGTGACGTGGACGACGCGCTGGCAGTGTTGAGCGCCGTAGATGGTGACGACGCGCGCCGCCTGCGCGCACACCTCTTGACGCGACAGGCACAGTCAGATCAAGCGCTGGCCGAGCTTGCCGCCATCGAGCAGCCTACGACAGAAGATGCGCTGCTGCGCGCCCGGTTGTTGAACGCGCTAGAGCGCCCGCACGAGGCCGCCGCACTGCTGCGCGCGCTGCACGCCGCAGCGCCACACGACAAACGCCTGTGCGAGCTGCTGTACGACCAGCTTATGCGGATGGGGGAAGCGCTGGCCGCCGCTGAGGTCGCCCGACCGCTGAGCGACGATTGGCGCTGGCGGCTGCGCTTAGCGGAGGCCGAGGCTGACGGACATCAGCCCGAGGCGGCGCTGGCCAGCTATGACCACGTGTTGAACGCCCTGCACCGTCGTCACGCTGACACTATCCCCACTTACCTGATGAGCGCGTACCTCTCCGCGTTGATTGGGGCGGCGGACGCCGCCATCCAATGTGAGCGGTTTGAGCAAGCCCGCGGCTACCTTGCTGTGGCAGCTGCCCAGTCGGATGATCCGGCCATCGCTGTCTACGACGCGCTGGCGCGGCGCGGCCTCGGCGACCCAGACGCAGAAGCCGCCCTGCAAGCCGCCCTCGCCCAATGCAGCCCCACCCTGCGAGCGGCGCTTGATAGTGACTGATTTTCATTCCATTTTATGTAAATCTGACTTCATTGATTAACAGTTGTTGCTTGTGTTTTTAAATTATTACTTAACAATTAAATCTAAAGGAAAAAAATAATAAACATAGTATACTTACAATATCGTCTAACATAGATATTTGAGAGGGACAATGCCAACTCCAGATGGGAAATGGACTGCATTCGATTATCTAATGGGAGGTGCGGGTATTGCCGCGGGGTTCGGGCTAGCTTATCTTCAGCATAGGGCTAAAGAAGAACAGATTGACAAGCTCATCAGCTTGCCACAGGAGCAGGGCTTTGCTGTTGTCCTTGAGGTAGTCCCGCCCATGAACAATGAAGCGTGGCAAGATTTTCAGGCGCGCCTTGCGAGTCGTGCCCGCACGTCAGAACGAGCCGCAATTTTACTGGAGTTGGCGCGCTGCATCGTTCGTGAAGAAAACGAGGTTGGTAAGTTACTTCAGCAGTACGACTTCGCTCAGATTCGAATGATCATTCCTAGCTTGCTCAAGGGCAAGAGTCTTGTGGAACAGCTAGCGTTTATAGTGGGGCTGCGCACCTTTGCCAACAACGGCAACCTTGTCGCCAAAGCCATGCTGAGTGAAATCCTCTCCAGTTAAAGCGCCACAGTACCACTTACCGCACCCTTAAGGGCAGTTCAGACCTCACAGACTGCCCTTCTTGATTTTCTTGTTGGACAAAGATAAAAAGAGCCTCATATGGACGTTGTGTTGGACATTCTACAGACATTTTGGTTGACAGTGCTGCTGTATGCTGGGTCATGGTCGTACCCAATAGGCGGCCTCTTATGGATGACGGTAGGATTGTTGACACGGTTACCTTACATCGGCAGGATCATTCATTGGCTGGTCAACGAACCGATCTATCTGGGGGCAATTATCAAACCGATTACATGGTTGGTCGCTTCAAGTGGGATTTTACTCGGGATAATC